>CAMGIP010000075.1 GCA_946056155.1 uncultured Mediterranea sp.
TTGCCACCGCGGGCCGCATACTCCCACTGAGCCTCTGTGGGCAAACTGAATGTACAACCCGTCAACTGATTCAACTTTTTGATGAACGCCTGACAATCATCCCAACTTACTTTCTCTACAGGATGGTTGTCTCCCTTGAAGTAAGACGGATTACTGCCCATCACGGCACGCCACAGAGCCTGGGTGACCTCCGTCTCACCAAGATAATAAGGAGATAACGTAACCTCATGGAAAGGCATTTCATCGCTATCAGGCTCCTCCATCTCCTCCGTGGCACCCATACGGAAGGTACCACCCTCCACGCGGATCATATTGAACTTCACTCCATTAGCCTCACAAAGCAATTTTGATTCTTTCATTCCCGATGCAGGAGTTTCAGCTACCGTCGATACAGGAGTTTCAGCTACTGCCGGGTCGGGATAATCGGTCCAAGTTGGATCATCGTCCGAGTCCATCAGCAAAGAGACCAGAACAGAAATTCCAATTACACCCAAGAAGAAATAAGCCAAAGTTCGCCAAGAAATACCACCAGGCAGCTTCCCTGAAACAGCCCATTGGGTATTGCTTGTCCGGTTGACGGGGTCAGTCTTTTCCGTTCGGTTGACAGGCTCCGTCTTGGATCCGCCGATGGAGGGCTCATCACCCGTAGGAGAATCAGTCGAATTTACACTCCTACCATGCAGAGCCGCAAGAAAGTCATCGACGGAACGGAAGCGATCTGCCGTGTTGGCCGAGAGAGCACGCACTATGGCATCGGCACAATGGTCGGAAATATGCTCAGGCAGCAACTTGTAAATCTTACCTTTTGTGAGAGTAAAGGCATCATCCGGAGCCTGTCCCGACAGCAGAAAGCAGAGGGTAGCCGACAAGGAGTAGATGTCGGCAGCAGGGAGGGGATGAACATTCGGGTCCTTCAACTCGCGGGGCGAGAAGCCCCTGGAGTAGCCGCCTACCGTATTCTTGCTATTGGGGAAGAAGGCCTGACCGAAGTCGATAAGGACAGGATAGAGCCTGTCCCCTTCGCGGCACATCATGAGGTTGTCCGGCTTGATGTCAAGATGGAGGATACTCTTGCCGTGCAGATACCTCAACGCATCCCCCACCTCATCAATCAAGGCGAGCGCCTCATCCTCTGAGAGAAATCCGCCCTGGGCATAGAGATATTGTTCAAGTGAGGTCTCGCCGAGATACTTCATCACATAGTAAATGGTATTGTTCTGCTGAAACACCTCATTCACCGGAACAATCGACTCATGGTTGAGCGAATGGAGGATGTTGGCCTCATCGAGGAAGGTCTGTTTGGCCAAATCAAAGAATTCCCGGTCGGCCGGTGACGTGGTCACAGACATGTTGGACTCACGGATGCCCGCCTTAGCCGGGAAGAACTCCTTGATGGTAAAACGGCCTTTCACGGGAATATGATCCACCATGATTTCAGCCTCTACAAGATAGGTGATTCCGAAGCCCCCGCTATGGAGGGGCTTGACGACGGTATAGGGCCTTCTGCCATGAAGTAGAAAGCCCTCAGGAAGTGGTTGATTCATTGCCTCAATCTTTTACTATCGAATAAAATACTCTATCTCCTGGCCGTTCTCATCGAATAGATTGCCTTGGGAAAGAATCCCGTTCTCGCAGAAACCCTCGATATAGTATCCAGCTTTCGGTACTGCCTGACAGCCCTCCACCTGATGCTCACGAGTAAAGGTCATACGACCCTCACCGTGCGGCTTACCATTCCTTATTCCCCCTTTCCATACCCCATAGCTGAAACGAAGCGTCCCCGTGGTAGGAGTAGAGGATACAGAGGTCGAGCTAGCAGAGGAGGAAGAAGAAGAAGTGACAGCGGCAGGCTGCTGAACCGCAGGTTGTGTCACTGCAGGCTGTGTCACTGCAGCAGGCTGCTGTACCGCCGGTTGCTGAACCGCTGGTTGGTGAACGGCTGGTTCCTGTACCACTTGCTGCTGTCCCTCTGGATTATCAGGATTGATGGGTTTATTATCTTTCCCACTCGGCCAAAATTGCCATGCAAGAAGAGCCAGCACAACCCCCAAAGCAGCATACAGCACCGGCTTGACGGGGAATCCGTCGGGATGCACCACTGGGTCTGTTACCTTTCCTTCCCTTCGCGAATGTTCTCCGCCACGACCATGAAGGGCGGCTATAAAATCATCCACTGTAGCGAAGCGATCCATCGGACGGGCAGCGAGCGCACGCACCACTGCTTCAGCACAATATTCGGAAATCTGCTCGGGAAGCATCTTATAGATCTTGTACTTCGTCAGTGTAGAGGCATCCTCAGGGGCCTGTCCTGTAAGGAGAAAGCAGAGCGTAGCTGCCAGTGCGTAGATGTCAGCAGCGGGAAGAGGAGTCACACCCGGGCTCTTCAGCTCCAAGGGGGAATAACCCTCAGAGTAGCCCCCCACCGCATGCTTGCTCTTGGGGAAGAAGGCCTGACCAAAGTCGATGAGCACGGGATAGAGGTTACCATCCTCCCGACACATCATGACATTGTCCGGTTTGATATCCAGATGGAGAATATCCTTGCTATGGAGATACTTCACCGCATCAGCGAGAGCATCAATCAGGGCAACAGCCTCCTCCTCGGGAAGGAATCCTCCCCGGCGGGAGAGATACTGATAGAGCGAAGTATCACCTAGATACTTCATCACATAATAGACCGTATTGTTCTGCTCAAAGACCTCATTGACGGGGACGATGGCCTCGTGGTTGAGCGAATGGAGGATATTGGCCTCATCAAGAAAGTTCCGTTTGGCCTGATTGAAAAGTTCACGATCGGCCGCTGCTACAGTCACCTGCATATAAGCCTCACGGATTCCTATTTTGGAGGGGAAGAACTCCTTGATGGTGTAACGGCCCTTCAAGGAGATATGGCCATCCATCACCTCTCCCTCCACGAGGTAGGTGATGCCAAAGCCCCCACTATGGAGCGGCTTGATGACGGTATAGGGCTTTTTACCATGAAGGAGAAAGCCCTCAGGCAACGCTTGGTTCATTGTTTTCACTATTCTTTAAGTATGAGACGGGTCTTGCCGAGACGGATTTCCGTACCGGGCATAATGGGATATGAGGCAGGCGGAGCGATATGCTCCGTGCCGTTTACAACCACGGGATTGGTGGTCTGGAGAAGCGTAAAGAGGTATTTATAGCCATTGGCCTTCTCCACCACCTCTATGGAGATGGAACGGCGGCTGATGGTGCTGTCCCCCTCAATCATGATGGTGGAGGGGGTCGTGCTGTCAGCTCGTCCTATGGTATTGAGCCCCAACTGAAGAGGGAAGATCTTGTTCTTTCTGAATGGCCCTCTGATCTGCTCAATATGAGCCATGACGGCAGAGCTCGCAACCTCTTTCTTATAGACAGGCTCGGTCTTGGGTTTCTCCTGCTGAGGTGTTTCCGTTCCGCCCTGCTGCTGAGGGTCGGTCTTCGCCTGATGGTTTATCGGTGTGGTCTGCTGACCTGTATTCACATCTGCTGCCAGCTGTTGGGCAGTTTGCTGAGCGGCTTGCTGTAGTGAGGCAAAGAGTTTCTCATCCACTTTGACACTGAAATATTGCTGACACTCTGCATTCCGGCACTGCAGTTTGACGAGCCCCGGTTTGGAGGGCTGATAAAACTTGATGGGATGTTTGCAAAACGGGCACTGGGCAGAGAGAATGGGTCGTTTGTTATTCTCCATAACTCGATATTCGGGTAGAAAGGTGATTGAAAATTGGGTAAAACTGTTGTTACCAAGACATGAGCACCGTATCGTGCAACCTGGAAGAGGTGACAAGCTGTGGGTGCTGGCGCTGCCCCGAGTGAATCAGAATATCCTTATACAGGTAATTGAACAGTTCTATGGCCGTAACCTTGCGGTCGGCATTGGAGTCGCTCTTGCCACGCAGGCCCTTGATGAGGGCACGGGTGAAAAAGCCGGCACCTACCAGCGGACTCTCCATAGAGGTTTCATCGGCCCGCGAGGAGAGCAGGAGAATATAGCGCGGATTGTTCTTCATCACCGTCCTCCAAGAGTCATCGAACTTAAAACCTTTCTGGTGCAGTCCCGAAGAGGCAGACCCCGAGAAACAGGCATCCACATAGCAGACAATATCCTTGGCCTTGCATTTATCTAACTCGGCAAAGAGTTCGGAGTAGGTGAGCATGGGAGAGTCATTCTCCGTATAGGTACAGAGCACATTAGGCATACCGTGACCGCTGTAAGAGAATACGATATGGTCGTTGGAGGTAGATACCTTGGCAATTTTCCGAATGGTTTCCAGGATATTGTCCCGGTTGGCATACCGGCTGGTGAACAGCGACACCTGCGCCCCCTTGGCCTTGTAGAGGGCTGAGAGATTCTTGGCATCCTTACTGGATTGATGCAGGTCGTTGACCTCTCCTTCATAGTTGGAGACACCGGTGATAATAGCATAGGTTTTCTGAGCTGAGGCAGTCAGTGCCAAACAGCAAAACAACACAAGAAAAATAGTCTGTTTCATCTGTTATATCTAATTTATTATTTATGGATTTCAAATAAGTCAAGTTGAAGGCTATGCGCGAGCTTGACAGGCGTTACACATCTGATTTTTGAATTCAATCTCTGTAAGCGGTTTCCCGCAATGCGGGCAGAGGAGCAGCTTGCTGTAACAGGCATTGAACCGCTGCATCTCCTTGCTGTTGCTCGTCTTTTTGTTGATTACCACGGTGAGCAGCGTAGTGAAGATGAGGGTGACGTAGATCCCATAGGGCTTGACATCGGGAGGGAGCAGGAAAGTCAGCACCAATCCGCACAGCGCAGAGATGATAGGCGGTATGTAGCGGAAATTGGCCGTCCTCTGCTGCATCTGGTCAATGCGGGTCTTCTCTTCGATGGCCTTGTCGTGCAGTTCAAGCACATAGCGGAACTCCTCCCGATAGTCGTTGGGGTTCTCCTCCAAGAGGTGGTGAGCCAGAAAGGTACAGCCCATCTTGGTCTGGTCGCCCAAAACGATACGGGTAAACTCATGGATAACCATGCGCTTCACCTCCTGCATCTCCCCCTGCTCATTGATGATATAGGTACCATTGGCCGAGTCCAAATCCTCCAGGATCCAGCGTCCATCATCGGTTATGGTGAGCGAAGCATGTTTTCTGCTCACCCGTGTCTTGGCATCAGCAATAGGGAATCGTTGTGTTCCCTCACGTCCAATAATAAACTGTTGCATGTCCCTATAAAGATTATTCCGTTGAAGTAAAAGTTGCTTTATACTTCTTCAGCAACAGTTTGGGTAGCTTCAGCGTCAGGCAGTTGTTGCCGTTGTCGGAGAGCTGCAAGGTCTGCTTCTGCAGGTTGATGTCGTAGATGAATCGCTGGTTGATGATGACGCTGCGTCCCAAACGCACAAAAGGACTACTCTTTTCGGCAAAAGAGTCGGAGATGATTTTCTCCATGCGGGCGAGTCCGATAGAAAACACCACCTGCATGCCGGAGATATAGGTAACCTTCGTGTAGTTTCCATCCGCAATAATGTATGCGATGTTATCTACAAAAATCATAATCATTTCGTCGCGATTGTTGATACAAATCTTCTTCATAGTGTATTGCTTGTTTTGGGTTGCACCATTATGCCTGCTAGGCGAGCGCAAAGTTAAAAAGAATTATTGAGATTTCAGTTATTGTCAAAGAATTTATGACCGTTTCAAGCAGTAGATTGCCATGCTTTCACGCGGAATGGGTTGACTGCATATACATTGTATGGGTTGACCTGGACGTTGGGGTACAGCATCCGGCTTTTCCTTCTGCTTTCTGCATGATTTCACAAGGAGAAGCCCCAAGATGAGGAGCAATACCAGCAGTCCCCCCAGCAGTATCCCGTACAACCATCTCATCCGTCTCCACTTTCCGAACAAGAGTTTCCTTCGCTTATCCGTCAGTTCAGCCCACTCCTTGGGAAAACCCGATGAGGTAGTGGTCAGTGCTGTTTCTTGCGCCGGGACAGGTAACGAAGAGGTGCTACTCTCCTCCTTTTTCTCCTCCTCCTTCTCGTCAAATTCCGGCTTTACCAAAAATTCATCCTCTTCCTCCTCATCGGGCAGATGACTTTCAGTTCTCTCCTCCTTATCGGGGAGGTGACTTTCACACCTCTCTTCCTCTTCTTCAGGCGAAAGCTTAACATCCAAAATATGGATGAGATGAGCGGAGTGGTTGTCCTTGTTCTTTTTGGTAACCTTGACGAGCATCTCCCTTTTCTCCTCATCCGACACCTCCTCGTTGAGGATCATGCAAAGGTTATCATTGCTGGTCTGCTCCAACATACCATCCGAACACATATAGAAATAATCTCCGGGACACACATCCTTGGTTGAGTAGATATCCGCCTTATAGCGTCTGGGCAGATGGGGCTGCATGGCTCGTGTGATCACATTCTTACGCGGATAGGTTTCAACCTCTTCGGGAGTCAGCTCACCAATGTCCAACAGATCGTTGACCAAGGAGTGGTCCTTCGTCTGGAACAGGATATCGCCCTTTGTACCTGTATTCGTTCTGATATGGTACACCCGACTGTCCCCTATGTGCGCTATGGTGGCTCCTCCCTCATGAAGCATCAGGAAAGTCATCGTTGTACCCATCTTCTTCTCTTCATCCCTGCCGGTATCCCTCTCATCCAGCAGATTATAGGCCGCATCAATGGCCGCGAGCAGTAACTTCTCCGAGAATTTTTCGCCTCGCTCAAGTGCATCGTTGATGGTATGGCTCATAGCTTCGCACACCGTAGCACTGGCCACCTCTCCGGCATGATGTCCCCCCATGCCATCGCACAGGATGAACAGTCTGTCTCTGTTGCAGTCTATCTCACCCATTGCGGGATATATCCAATCCTCCTGATGAGGATTGCCCTCTTTGTCTTTACGCTGGCCAAATTCATATATGGACAAAGCGTTCAGTGTATATTCCATAACGATTACTGTTAGATAGTAGTTGCTTCATTGTCTTCAATCACAAACTTGACGTCAATATTGGCAAATCTTATAGACATGCCATGCTGTAGAATAATCCGGTCACCTTCATTCAGGACTTCACCTCCCACATAGGTTGCGTTCTTGTTCTGCCAGTTATACAGGATATGCTTGTAAGCTCCATTACCCAGCTGTACAACCTCAACTTTGGCATGGTTACGGCTCATACGCCGTTCCCCGGTATAGTCCTGTATGGGAATATCTACCTGCTGAGCACCCGACTGGAGTTTACGTCCGACGGTATTCACCCCGGGGTGCAAGGACCAACGCTTGCCCGTGGTTTCGACCAAACAACCTATGCCACCATGGGATAATCCTCCTATATCTGTTGGTTCACCATTTGGATTAGACTTAGGGTACCCATGTACCTCTGTCTCCTCACTTTGTCCGTTATTCACCTTTTCAAAACCGGAAAAGGGGGTCTTCCTTTTGCAAACGGGACAGGTTATCGAAGCCTTCTCCAAACCTGCCTGCTGTTTGACTTTAAGCACTGCGCCACAATAGGGGCACTTTATCTGAATGAACTGTTCCATAGTTTTACTCTCAAGAGTTTACAATTTACAAGCTATCCGGCATGTCAGGTACCCCAGACAAATCCGCAATATCCAATCCCAAATCACAATTGTCACCCAAAGCCTCCATGGGATTTTCCATAGCCGCTACTTCGTCCGGGATTTCTATCCCGCCACGCGTGGCATCTGCCAACGAAACAACATCATCTACCGAAATTCCCATATCGGAGATGTCCATCAGTTCCGAGTTCTGTACATGATTGTCGTGATTGTCATCGTGCCATGCGACATCAAAATTTCCCCCATTGAAATCTACGAGCACATACCCCTCTCCATCAATGCTCATTTCGCCAATGGTCACATCACCAAGTTCCGTATTGACCGATTCCACTCCGATAATTTCCACCGCATTCTCCTCAGCTACCGGACTCTCCTCTTCCCCATTGGGATAATCATAATCATCCACTCTATAATCTGTATCAGCTATAGCCTGAGGTGTCAATTCAGGAACCAACTCTACTTCCACATCTACAGCATCTGTCACAACATCCCCCATTTCGGCCATCTGGTCGAAATCCGGACTGAGCTGCGGCTGAGGTTCTGATCCGTAGTCAGCTACGTTTGACATCTCTGCATCTTCATGTTCCCACTGTTCCTCCGTTGTGTCGGGTACCTCAGAGGAGTAATCAGCAGCTTGCCCCTCCTCAAGGGAAGGTTCACTTTCGGCTTGTACAGCAGACCGGCCATGATTCTGGTTATCGGGATGTTCTGTAGCATGCTGTTCTTCCCCGTTGGAATGAGTGTAGTGCATCCCCACGGTAGCCGCTGCCGCTCCGGTAGCCGAACCTGCCGCTGCGGCCATCATCCGTTTGCGCATATTGGAGTTCTTAACCTCGGTTTTCTTTGGTTCAGCACTATCCTCTTTTACTTCCTTCTCCTCCACGGTGGTCGGCTCATCGTTTTGAGGTTGATCCAGCGTGGTCTCTTCGCTGTTGTTGTTTTTCACTCTTCCATCGAGTATGGTATCCTCACTTTTCATAATGATAAATATTTTGAGTTACACATTTCATTTATGTTTGATTTACGATGCGAAGTTACCATAAAATCCGATAACTGACTAACATGACCACCCTTACTGAGCCAACGCCTCGGATTAATTGACCAAATGGCGGGTTTTCACTACATCTTTCCCTCCTTGTACCTGCATTTGCAGTAGGGACAATTCTTATTCTGACTCAGCACATCGTAGGGAATCATGCCAACAAAGTGGCGACAGTCTGGATTGGGACAAACATATCTCTTGCGGAACTCCTCATCCAAATCGTGCATTTTCTTTTGGATGGTCGTACCGGAAGCCCCCTTGACAAAGAAGTAGAGGCCAATCAGGATGGCAGCAACTATGATGCCCAGACGAACGGTCTCATCTATGCCTGGTATGAAACCTGCTCCCACACCGAACATAGAGAGAAGTCCTTGCAGGCGCTGCTTGTTTGCGCTGCGCACGGAATCTTCCGAGATTTTCAGTTTCGCCTCATCGTACTCCTGCCAGACCTTTGACAAATAGGCTATCGAATACTCTTGGGGTGGAGGTGCTGGGAGAAGCAACTTCATACTGTTGATAAGCTGCTTTAGGTTAAGAGTGTAGCGTTCAATGCCAAGCTTTACAACCGCATGCTCCCCTATCTGTCTGGAATCAATCTCCTGACCATCCACGTAAGTGACATTCTGGATATTCAGGTTATTGATTCTAATCATAGTCACGCTGCGAGAAGCATCATCCGAAAAGTCAACAGACAAGGAGCAGTGAGATCGACTCACCGAGTTGGGTACACTCTGAGGGGCCCCAATAACAAATTCCTTCGTACCAGTGCTTACTTTAAGTCTGTGTAGTCCCTCTTCTCTGCCTATAGTAGCTTGTATGTTTGCCATAAAGAATAATGATTTATTTTTGATTTACTAATATTTCCTTTAACTTGCGCAAGGCATCCTTGGAGACCGAAAGCTTGAAGGCGAACGAGTGGTCATCGCTCAACACTAATGCCTGCTTGGGGATGTCAATCTGACTGATATAGTTCAGACTTACGATATGACTTTTCCCTATCCGAGCAAATCTCTGTGCTTTCTCACCCAAGGATCTGGCCAGGATTTCCTGCATCTTGGCCAGTGTCATAGCCACTGTACGCTTCACCTTGTTGGCAGTCACTATATAAGTGTAGTTACCATCTGCCTCAAAATAGACGATGTGTGTAATGTCCAGTTTCAACAGATAATCTCTGGAGTTGATGTACAAATAATCCGAAGCCATATTTTCTATTTCCTTATTTTTTTACCATATTGAGGACAGCAACAACTAATGCTACTCGATTCTCTCCAAAAAAGCCGTGGGCACGTAGGCAGAAGCCACCGTCAGCAGCCCGTCAATGACGACTGCCACACGTTGCTGGCCATGAAAGCGAGACACCCTGCCTCTCACTCCCTTGAAAATGCCTGCCGTAATACACACCTCCTGACCCGTTTCGAACTTTTGCACAGCAGAGGGTATAATCAGGATGTCTTCCTCTGCGGCAGCACAAATAATCCGAAGGCTCTCCATCTGACTCTCGGGAATCGTAAGGGGCTCCTTGATGATGCGTGCACCCTCATGAACATGACGATAGTAAAAGCGGAGATAGGGAAGATTGATGTTGTCATAAACATACGCTTTCATCTCCTCTTCCGTACCACGAGCAAAGAGGATATTGGGGAAGCGGGACTTTTCCTCCATCTTACGCTTGCCATCCACTACCTTCACGCTTTTGAGGGTTGGATAGAATACTTCCACCCCGTTTTTTGTCAAGTAGTCGCATGCCTTCTTCTCTCTGCCGTATGTGGTACGGAGCGCATACCAATGGGGGGTGCGGACAGCGCGACGGGCCACCTGCAGATGCCTTGGCAATGGGACGTTTCGGGTGGACACCCCTGTCGGTGAGTTCTCTGCCGAAACAGGCTTCGGAACTGCGGGGAGGGCATCGGGGGCAAACCCGATGCAGGGAGTGTCATCTCCCGATGGTTTTACTTCTTCAAAGTCGGCCATATCTGCACGCCATGACTTGTTCTAAACAGAATCAAGTGGTGACATCGTTTGTCGCAGGCAAATCTACAACTATTTTTTTGAATTCCCTCAACCCGAATGGACGTTTTTTCTTTATAAATCTTAATTCTTTTTATATCTGTAAGGCAAGGATGAACCATTATTTAGGAATATTTGTTGCAGAGAATTGGCTTAGTCCCATTCTACGACGCTTTAGTAGCGATATTCGACAATATAGGCATAAAATGGCCCATCGAGTCACCAAAGTAAGCTTTGCATGGACAATGAAGACTCACATCGCTACCGAATCCACCCAAACTGAATCATACGCAACAGGTTCCTCTTCGCATGGGACCGTATCTTCAAAGACATAGCCTTTATCATAAGAATCGGAAGCATGGTCCGAATCCAACAACAAAGAGGCTAAGATAAAGAGTCCTATCAATCCAAAGAACAGATAGGCCAAGATTCTCCCAGGCATCTTGAAGGATGGGATTTTAGGCACTATCGGATCAGGTATCACCTCCGGGTCATCATCATGCATTATCCGATCTGGTATCACCACCGAGTTATCGATAACAGTACGATCACTGCTGTCAGAAATGTCATTTATATTGCCGTGGAGTGGATCGACCTTCGTCTTCTCGGAACTCTTTGCAGAACACAAACTGTGGAGCATCTCATCTACACTGCCAAACCGACCTTTCTTCATCGGAGACATGGCCTTGGCTATGAGATCGATAATCTGGTCAGAACAATTCACCTTGGCAAACATCTCTCGCGGGAAACCTTCATTGAGTATTTCGGAGGCATCGGGAGCTCGCACACCTGTCAGCATCTTGAACATGGTTGCACCCAGCGCATAAATGTCCATAGTCACCGGGAAGCCTTTGCCCTCGTGGTAGTTCGCCTGTTCGATGGGTGCATAACCAGGTGTACCGCCACCCACGGTAGTGCTCGACTCAGGATTGCCACTGCTGTCGTATTGCTTGCTCAAGCCGAAGTCGATAAGCACCGCATTGCCCTCGTGCAGCATGATGTTACCGGGCTTCAAATCCAGATGAAGCATCTTATGCTCATGCATATAAGACAAGGCACTTGCTATCTGACGGGCATAACCAATTGTCTCTGCCTCCGACAGCCCCTTTTTCTTCTCGATGAGGGCATCAAGACAGCCACCTTCGAGGTATTCCATAGCATAATAAACGGTGCCGTTTGCCTCAAAACACTCCAATACCTTGATGATGTGGGGATGCTGTAGTTTGGAGAGGTTCAAGGCCTCACGCACAAACTTCTTGCGGTAATCAGCAAACAGACCGCCTTTACTACCGCTTGTCACGGTAGTGCCTTCGCGACCGTTGATATCCTTCATGAAGAACTCCTTGATGGCCACCTTCACGCTGGCATCAATACTCCCCAATGCACCCTGAATCTTGATAGAGGCCAGATATGTAATGCCGAAACTGCCCTGACCGAGCACTTTCTCTATGCAATAGCTATAGGTTTTGCTCGTGAGAATGGAGCCTTTGGGCAGTATATTGCTTAATTTTTCCATAATACATGTTTATTAAAGTCTTCCTAGAATAGAAGAATCTCTTTCACTGTTTTGAAATCGTTGGGAAGAGAGATGAGATAAAGAGCGTATGTTTGCGCTCAACAGGCTAATGACAGAGTTTGGATTAATCCACATCACCTAGATCGTTCAGGTCATCATCACTTACCCCATCATCAATAGATGTCCCACCCAACATGTCATTCCCAATTAGGATCTCATCTTCTGATTGGTTTAAATAATCAATAGGCCCTCCATACATATCAGGCTCTGGATTTATAACATAAGGATTAATAGTAGGATCGTAAGGCCCTCCATACATAATATCAGGCTCGGGGTCTATATCAGGCTCGGGGTCTATATCAGGCTCGGGGTCTATATCAGGCTCTGGATCTATATCAGGCTCTGGATCTATATCAGGCTCTGGAT
>CAMGIP010000076.1 GCA_946056155.1 uncultured Mediterranea sp.
CTAGAAGGACATTTGACATTTCACATCTCAACTGTACCTTTTACAGGCAGAACAAAGATGGGTACTCTGCATTGGTTGAAGCACAAGACAATACTTTCACCCCGGGAGTAAGGCCATCTGTAGTACGTAGCTCACAACAAAATGTGGAAGAGTTCTCAACCAAATACTATGAATTGTTTGGAACCTCTTTCGACTTTATTCGCCTGAGCCTGAGATTGAATGGTAAGGATTATTATGGTCTCATACAACCAAAATGGTTTAAGAGCGATGTATCAAAAAAATCGTTTATATACGCGATTGACTTCGGCACATCCAACACTTTCGTCTCTCGCAGGGAGATAAAAGCAGAGTTGCAGGAACCCGAACAACTGAAGATGGATAGACCTATCATGAGCTACTTACATCGTAAATCTCCAGTTGAGCAGAAAGAGGAAATCAACAGATGGGAAGAGGGCATGCAACCCGTATCGATGGAGTACTTCTTCTCAGAATTTATACCTCCCTACATTGACGGAAAGCGTTACCGCTTTCCGCTGCGGACAGCGTTAAGCAACTCACAGCGTATGGCAAAAAAGCAGTCGCTGTTTGACAATTGCAACATAGCTTTCTCTTATGGAAAGAAGAAGGTTGTAGGAAATAACAAAGTGGAAACGAATTTCAAGTGGAACGAAGAAAAGCAAGAGTATATCGAATCGTATATTCGCGAATTGTTGATGCTAATCAAATACGATATGTTGCAAGAGCAGGTTGATCTCAATCAGACCAAAATCGTATGGTTCCGTCCATTGAGTTTCAGAGGCAGCCTGAAAGACATCTTTGAAGATATCTGGAAGAATGTTTCGGCTGAGATATTGGGCATACCCTCTTCACAGGTGCTGTGCCTTTCTGAGTCTGAAGCCCCCTATTATTACTATTCCAAGAAGGGTACTTTCAAAGCTATTGAATCCGTTGCGCTCATTGATATTGGCGGTGGATCTACCGATATGGTATGCTTCAATAACAACAAGCCACGTTTTGCCAACTCGGTTCACTTTGGATGTGATGTATTATGGGGCAATGGCTACAACCAGTTCGTTGGCGCCAAGGATAACGGCATCTTCCAAAAGCTCCAAGACATCATCAAGTTTGAGAATGCGGACCTAGCGCAGCTTAACGAATACATGAAATCCACAGATTCGGGCAGCTCAACCAAGGACATCATCAATTTATGGATAGATAATGCGAACGAGAGTCGAGTAGTGTCCCTTCTAAAACAACATTTCAGGCCGGTATTCCTCTATCACTATGCCTCCATCATCTACTATTTAGCAAAGATGATTAAGTCTAAAGGGGAGAGATGCCCACAAACTATCTTGTTCTCCGGCAATGGCAGCAAATATATCGACGGATTCCTACACAGCGAACATCATGTATTAGAGCTTCTGGCTAATGTCATATTGGACAAGGAATTCCCAGAACATGGCAACTTAACGATTATCCTACCCAATGACCGGAAAGAAAGTACATGTTATGGTGGGCTCTTTAGGGATGAATCAGCACAGCGGGCTGAAACTTATTACTTCATGGGCGTTGACAACACACAATACAAGGATGTCAAAGAATTGAAGCAAGCATTCGAGAACGGACTTCGTGAGCAAATTACTGATGAGGTCTTCGAACTGAATAAGTATTATCTCACCATGCTGGATGTACTTATCCGAGAAGAGGAATTAAAGAATATCAACAAAGAATCTATTGAGCACGCTATTAACGAAGATATTGCTGACGCAGTACATACAGCCTTCCAGAAAGAGGTAATAGATAAGAATAGCGACAGTGTATCTTATGGAGACACGCTGTTCTTCCTGCCAATAGTTGACCAGATTCTTAAACTGACCAAAATATAATTCCCCAAAATGATCTATGTAGCTATAGGAGTATTCTTTGTCTTCTTATTCTTTCAAATTAAGTTGTACAAAGAAACACGAAAAAAAATTGACTTGCTGAGTCAACTATTCCCTAAAGATGGAATAAAGTATGTGAAAGATGACTTAACCATCTGTTTGGACGAGGGAAGCAAAGGAGACAAAGAACTCTCAGAAATGATTCAAGAGATAAATGTCTATCTCTCAAAAAATGAGGGGACAGCCGACTTCTCGATCCTAATGAATATGGTGGAACGCAAAATCAACATGATGTATGCCGATGCCGTATCAAAAATATCGTTTCCGACCTATTTTGGTCTGTTAGGCACTTTTGCAGGAGTGTTCATTGGACTTTGTGCCTTCAATATCGGTCTGGGTACAAGACATGACGGCAGTTCTACCATTGAAGACTATATGGTGGGAGATTTGATCTGGGGTGTCATTGTATCAATGGCTACCAGTATTATAGGACTTATCTGTTCCATAAGATCAAATTGGTATGCTTCCGATGTTAAAAAAGACCTCGACAGAAGGAAGAATGAGTTGTACCACTTCTTACAGACAGAACTAATGCCTGAGCTCGGAACAGATATGGTCACTTCCATCAGTAAACTACGGCAGACCATCAATCTCTTTCAGCCAGCTTTCAATCAAGTCATTAACCAGTTCCAAACCACTTTTGACAATTGTACAGCTCAATTTGGCAATGCATTCAGAGAAAATGTACAGGTAGTTGCGCAGGCTGTGACCTCAATGAGTAAAAACATCAACAAGGTGAATGAGAATATTCTGTTTCAGCAGAAACTCCTTGATTCGCTTAAGTCTAAGGAACTCAACCGGACATTGGATAAATTTGTCAATGCGGTAGGACAGTTTGACGAATTATCTCAATCTTTGGCTTTGTTTGAACAGAGCAAATGCGAGGTCATTTTTGCTACACAATCACTCACAGAAGCACAGCACGCATACAACCGATCTCTCAGCATTCCAACAGAGTTGGTATCCAAAGTTAACTTATTGCTTGACCGTATCAAGACGTTCGAAGATAATCTGAACCAATTAGGTGAGGAGTTGAAGCAGTCTGATATCATCGGTAATGAACAGCTTAATCTCATCAGAAGCCAGTTATTGGTGCTCAAAGAGAAGAATGCCGTTGCCTCAGATTATGCAGATACCACCACCAGTGAGCTCATCACATTCTTTACATCCCAAAAGGAGAGTCTGAAGGGTAAAACGAATGAATGGAATCAGGCACTGATGAACTATGGCGATGAATACGCAAATATTGTCAACGAGATGCAGACGCAGCTGAAAAAACGTTGGAATGAGTTTATTAGGCAAATTGACAATCTGTTTGATACATCAGAGGTCACCATTCCACTGAATTATCTCAAACAACTGCAGCCTATTTATGAAGGAATTAAGGCTATAGAGTCAAGACTCGCAGACAATCAAACCATAGAAAAGAAGTTGGATGACATAAGTACAGAGGTGGCCAATATCAATGAAGCTGTCAACTCTATTCCAGCCACACCAAATCAGCTATCTTCTTCAAGTGGATTAAATACCCCTACGGAGAATACAAGTTCTATTCAGCAATCCATACAAGACATGGAAAAACGTATGGATATCGTATTTCAAATAAACCAGCGAATAGATATTATTATGCAGAATATTGAGCGTATCAAGTTGCCACAATCTACTCCGATCTCTTCGAACGGGGATAGCATGAAGTATCGACAGGAGTTAACGGAAGCGCGGAATAAAATTACACAACTTCAAGAGGAGTTGAACGCTATCAGAAAGGCCCCTGGGATGATTGATTATACGTCTGTAATTGAAGATTTAAAGACGCAATTAGAAGGAAAAGAAGAGGAATTGCGAAAGCTACTCGAAAGGCCTTGGTATAAACGAATATTTGGAAGATAAACAATGGATGATTTTAGTGGAAACAAGTCTTCTTTTTGGCCAAGTTATGTAGATATAATGACAACCCTGTTTGCCATTATGTTAGTCCTGTTTTGTGTTACGTTCACTCACTTCAAGATTGCGAATGGGCAACTGAAAAGAGCGCAAGATAGCTTAAACGTGTATGTACGCGACTATAAAGAGCTCCTCTCCATCTATAAAATCGTTGAGAACATAGATACAACCTATTTTGAATTCAAGAAAAAGTATGTAAAGCACATCTTTAAGATAAATGTGACATACCAGACTGGAGAATTTGAATTAGATAAACTATCAGCTGATGGCAGGAATCCGCAGGAGGCTCAACGGCTCAGAGAGGAAATATTTAGGGCTGGTGAGGTTATCAAACAAACCATAAATAATCTCCAAAAGAAAGAAGATTTGAAGCAAGATATCAAGTATCTTGTAGTTATCGAGGGACAAGCATCCAAAGATGGATATTATGTGGATGAATTCAGAAACAACAACGTACTAAGCTATCAACGAGCATGGAAACTGACAGAGTTCTGGAAATCACGTGGAATAGATTTCACCCAAATGGATAAGTGTGAATTACTTATATCTGGTTCTGGTGAGAAAGGAGTACCAAGAGAATTGGAGAATGAAAGGCACAATCAGAGATTCTTAATTCATATTGTCCCCGTCATTGGCAATCTTTCCAGAAAGAATATGGTGCAAACAATAGGAAGTGAAGAATCTGACCAGAGTCTGCTGAATTAATTCTTATGAAGCAGCTGTTATAGATAATAGAAAGAGAGCCGAATCCTCAAGGGGTTCGGCTCTCTCTCTATTATCTATCTTATGGATGTGGCATCAGTCGAAGCAGCCGTAGCAGGTGGGGAGCAGCTTGCGGTCGCCCAACGTGTTATCCACACGAGCTACATTCACCCAGAACTTGTTGTCGCGTACACTCTCGATGGGATAGATGGCTTTCTGACGGGAATAGCTGTGGTTCCATTCGTCGGCCACGGCCTCATATTCGGGGTGAGGGGCGTTGATGAGCACATTGTCCTCCTTGGAGGCTGTGCCGTTCTTTACCTCCTGAATCTCGTCCCAGATGGTGAGCATCACCTTTACGAAGTTGTCCAGTTCGGCCAGGCTCTCGCTCTCCGTGGGCTCAATCATCAGCGTGCCGTGTACGGGGAAGGAGAGGGTAGGTGCATGATAGCCGAAGTCCATCAGTCGCTTGGCGATGTCGTTCTCGCTGATGCCGGTCTCCTCATGGAGCTTGCGGCATTCAAGAATCATCTCGTGACCTACAGTACCGTTCTTGCCGCGATATACCGTGCCGTAGGTCTCCTCAAAGCAGGCTGCCAAATAGTTGGCGCTGAGGATGGCAATCTTGGTGGCACGGGTGAGACCCTCAATGCCCATCATGCGGATATATCCGTATGTGATGGGGAGAATACCGGCACTACCGTAAGGAGCGGCAGATACTTGATTGGCGGCATTGCCGAAACTGGTGTGACCCGGCAGGAAGGGTACAAGGTGAGGAGCTACGCAGACGGGACCTACACCGGGACCGCCACCACCATGAGGCGAAGCAAAGGTCTTGTGCAGGTTGAGGTGGCAGACATCGGCTCCGATAGTGCCAGGGTTGGTCAGACCTACTTGGGCATTCATGTTGGCACCGTCCATATAGACTTGTGCTCCGCAGGCATGGATGATGCGGCAAATCTCCACGATGTCGCTCTCAAAGATACCGTGTGTAGAGGGGTAAGTAATCATCAGAGCGGCCAGCTCATCCTTGTTGGCCTCAGCCTTGGCGCGGAGGTCGTCCATATCCACGTTGCCCTTCTCGTCGCAGGCACAGGTGACGGTGGTGAAGCCGGCCTGAATAGCTGAGGCGGGGTTAGTGCCGTGAGCCGATGCGGGAATCAGGATCTTGTTGCGGTGGCCCTGACCGATGCTCTCCAGGTAGGCACGGATGATACGCAGACCGGTATATTCACCGGCAGCACCGGAGTTGGGCTGCAGCGTGACACCGGCAAAGCCTGTGATGGCAGCCAGTTCGTCACTCAGGTTTTGAATCAGCTCCTTGTATCCTTCAGCCTGATCCTCGGGTACCAAGGGGTGCAGGTTCATGAATTCGGGACGGCTCAGGGGAAGCATCTCCGCAGCTGCATTGAGCTTCATGGTGCAGGAACCGAGTGAAATCATGCTGTGGGTCAGGGAGATGTCCTTGCGGTCGAGTCGCTTGATGTAGCGCATCATCTCCGTTTCAGTATGGTAGCGGTTGAAGACCTCATGGGTCAGGTAGCTGCTCTGGCGGGCAAAAGCCTTATCTACGGCAGTTTCGGGAATCTCTGTGACCGCCTCGGTCTCCTTGCCGACAGCAATGGCAAAGATGGAGAGGAGTACGTTGATGGCGGCAAGGTCAGTGGTCTCATCGATGCTCATGCCTACGTCACCATTCTTGAAGTAGAGCAGGTTGACCTCCTTGTTGAGGGCGATGGTACGTACCTGTTGCGATGACAGGTGGTCGGGCAGGGCAAAGCGGAGGGTGTCGAAGTAGCTGCTGTTCATCTGCTTATAGCCGAGAGCGGTGATGCGCTTCTCCAAGAGGGCAGCGATGCTGTGGATGCGCAGGGCGATGTTGCGAATGCCCTCAGGACCATGCCATACGGCATAGAAGCCAGCCATGGTGGCGAGCAGTGCCTGTGAGGTACAGATATTCGAGGTGGCCTTTTCGCGCTTGATGTGCTGCTCCCGGGTCTGAAGGGCCATGCGGTAGCAGAGGTGACCGTACTTGTCCTTGCTCCAGCCGATGATGCGGCCAGGCATGTTGCGCTTGTACTCGTCGCGGGTAGCGAAGTAGGCGGCAGAGGGGCCTCCGTAGAACATCGGAATACCGAGACGTTGGGTACTTCCGAAGACGATGTCGGCTCCCCATTCACCCGGAGGTGTGAGCAGAGCAAGGCTGAGGATGTCGGCTGCGACGGCTACCTTGCATCCGGCAGCATGGGCCTTCTCGATGAAGTTCTTGTAGTCCTGGATGGTACCTTCGGCATCGGGGAACTGAACCACGCAGGCGAAGAGGTCGGGAGTGAACTCCAGCTCCTCAAAGCGGCCGGTGCGGATCTCCAGACCCTGAGGGATGGCGCGCGTGTTGATCACAGCCTGTGTCTGGGCGAAGAGGCGGTTATCGACAAAGACTACATTGGCGCCTGCCTTCTGCTGAGCCCTGCTACGCAGGCCGTTCATCATGTTCACTGCTTCGGCTGCGGCTGTAGCCTCGTCTAGCAGTGAGCAGTTGGCCAAGGGCATGCCGGTGAGGTCGGTCACTACGGTCTGGAAATTGAGGAGTGCCTCCAAGCGACCCTGCGAAACCTCGGTCTGGTAAGGTGTGTAGGAGGTGTACCAAACGGGGTTTTCGAAGACATTACGCTGGATCACGGCCGGAGTGATGGTGCCGTACCATCCCTGACCGATGTAGGTAGTGTAGAGTTTGTTCTTGGCAGCCAGACGGGCAATGTGCTGGGCAAATTCAAACTCGTTCATAGCTGGGGGCAGGTTGATAGGTTGCTTCAACCGGATGTTTTTGGGAAGCGTCTTGTCAATCAGTTCGTTCAAAGACTGTATGCCAATTTTTTGCAGCATCACCTGCTCATCTTGTTCGCTGATGCCGATGTGTCTGCTGGCTAATGAATCGTTCTTCATAATTGCATTATGTTTATGGGGTTATGGGCTAATTAGTATGACAGGTCACGACCTGAAGAAGGGGTTCTCTGCTTTCTCTATGCCAATGGTGGTGGGGGCTCCGTGTCCGGGATAGACGATGGTATCGTTGGGAAGGACAAAGAGGCGGCTGCAGATGTGTTCGATGAGGTGGTCGAAGTTGCCACCGGTAAGGTCGGCACGGCCTATACTGCCTTGGAAGAGCACATCACCGGAGAACATGCAGCGGTCCTGAGCGGAGTAATAGACCAGGCTGCCGGGCGAGTGGCCGGGCACATGGATGGCTTCGAGCGTGGTATTACCGAACCGGATGAGGTCTCCGTCGTTCAGGTGTGTGCCGAGGGGTACCGGAAGTTCGTCCAGTTTGATGCCAAACATACGGCTCTGCTTGGGGGCCTCCTCTATCCAGAACTCATCGGCTGGATGGCCTTCAGGTTTCAGCCCGAACTCCTTCAGTATGAAGGGGGTGCCGAACGTGTGGTCTGTGTGGAGGTGTGTGCAGAGCAGATGCTTGAGCTTCAGGTTGTTGCCGAGAATATATCCCTTCAGAGCCTGTTTCTCTTCTTCATAGTAGCAGCCGGGGTCGATGACGACGGCTTCGCCAGTTTCGTCGGAAAGCACATAGCAGTTTACCGGAAACATGTTAAATTCAAATCGCTTGATTTTCATACGGCGTATGTATGGGTGTGTTATTTGTTAGATGTTAGGGGCACAAAGACTACCTTCTTGGTCTCGAAGTAGGGCTCTTGGAAATGCTCTTTCAACTCGGTGATGAAGGTGCGGTTCTTTACGGGGTTAGTCTCCCGTTCCAGTTCGCCTCCCTTGAGGCAGATAAGTCCGTTGGGCAGGGCATTCTGTTGGTGGGCAGAGATGTTCTTGCGGATAATCTTGACCAAGTCGGCCAAGGGCATGACTGCCCGGCTGACTACAAAGTCAAACTTACGTTTCTCCTCTTCAGCCCGTTCGTGTGCAGTGGTGACGTTGGTCAGGCCGATGGCTGCTGCCACTTCACCGGCCACACGGACCTTCTTGCCGATGCTATCGACCAAGTGGAAGCTGACCTCTGGAAAGAGGATGGCCAAGGGGATGCCCGGAAATCCGCCGCCTGTGCCCAGATCCATGATGCTGGTACCGGGCTTGAAGCGGATGACGGTGGCAATGCCTAACGAGTGGAGCACATGGTGCTCATAGAGGTTGTCGATATCTTTGCGCGAGATGACATTGATCTTCGCATTCCAATCGTGATAGAGTGCGTCCAGTGCGGCAAACTGCTCTTCCTGACGCGGAGTGAGGTCAGGGAAATAGCGGCGCAACAGTTGCAAGTGTGGATTTTGTTCCATAGGGAGAGAGTTGTTATTCAGTAGCCCAAAGCGCGGGATCGCCCATCAGGTGCTTCACCTCGTCTCGCTTCAGGGTGATGGTTACAGGACCCAAAGCGTAGGAAGCGATTTCATATACATTATAATAGAAGGTGATGCCCTGATTGTCGAGGTAGAAGTTGTCGATGGGGGTGAGGTCGCCTGTAGAGGCATAGCCCAGGTCGTAGAGCTCTTCCTTGCTCTTTGCCTGATGGTCCTCCATCAGTCTCTTCCAAAGGAGACGGGTCAGCTCCTCCTCGCTCTCTTCCACAAAGAGGTCGTCAAGGGTGACGGGAGTCAGTGTGCGAAGGTCAAGGTGGAGGAAGGTGGTCATGTACATACCGTGTGCACCACCTGTATATTCCTCATAGCGGTTGCAGTAGGTGAGGAGAACTCCCTGACGGCGGGTGATGCGGCTTTCTATCTTTTTATAATAGGAATACCAGGCTCCCATGCTCTGACCATCGGCATGTTCTGCCTCGTCTTTTTTGTACATCGGTTCCAGGTCGTTACGGTACTTGTTTACATAGTTCTCAGCATAGGTAGCCACAGCCTCCTTGGGTGAAAGGTTGGCATAGGGGCTTTCGAGCGAGAAGGCCATGAAGTAGTGGTTCAGGCTGTCTCTGAACTTTTCCTCTTTGGCTTCAGAGGCATAGCTGATGTTGAGTATCAGGTTGCAGGCCGGTTTGGCGGTATCGCCAAAGAGGTGTTCCGTGCGATTGATTTGCAGACTGTCAAAGGCCAGTCCCCAGGCATTGCTCGCCTCTTTGCGCGAGCCGGGCTGGCAGCCGATGAAGCTGAGTGCTGCGAGCAGCATCAGAAGGTTGAGTTGTTTTTTCATTGTTAGGATTAATTTTTATACAAATACTATTCATTTTGAAAGTACCCTGCGAAAGTAGTGCTTTTCCTATGTTTCTGCAAACTTCAGGGCACTTTTTTTTGCTCAACTCGCTTCCGGTGTCTCTGCTGCTCATTCAGTCTCCCCTTTTGGAGTGGAAATTGGGGGCTATACTACTTACTTTTCAGAGAAGATATACTTCATCGGCCAAGTAAGATATACTTCTCTGGTCAAGTAATATATACTTCTCTGAAAAGTAGGTACTTTGGCTTTCTGCTTCTAATTTTGCGTAACATAACTATCAGGGTTTACCATTGTTACACATTATTATAAACATTATTTTCATACTTTTTGGTTGTTGGCCATCTTTAAGTCCATCAGCGACACGTTCTCATTGCGATAGCGTGCATTAGGGTTCTTCTCCGAACCATCTGGCCATGTGCCATCCTCATGCTTCTTGAACTGTATCGCCCGTTGAGGACAGTTCTGGATGCAGGCAAAGCAAAACTCACAGTTGCCCTGCATCTTTACCCCTTGACCAGTAAGTTCATAGTTGCCACGAGGACAGACGTATGTGCATATACCACAGTCGATACAGGCATCTGTCACCGTAAAACTCTTTTCAGCCTTCATCAGAAATCCCACTTCGGGGTCAAGACCGCTCAGCCTCATGAAGCCCTCATGCTGCTGGCGCTCCTCCTGTGTCACCGGCTCATGCCAACGGCGGCGGCCCGTGAGGTCGGAAGATATTTTTGCCAGATTCTCCGGTATGTGCTTGTCTATCTTCTTCTGCTCGTTCATATCGAAGTTAGGCAGCCAGTTGTCCACCATGATGATAGTGCCGATATAGTCGAAGGCATTGCCCGCTTTCCGGGAAATTCCATCCCATATCTCCACTGCGTTGCACTTGCGCATACCGTAGGTTAGTACGGCAAACTTGTATTCGGCCTTCAGCCGAGCCTTCTTGATGAACTCGCGCACCATGTAGGGCGGCATATGACCATAGATAGGATATACCAGTCCTATCTCATCTGCCTCAATCTCGAACTGCTTCTTGCGCATAAGTTGTGGGATGCTTAGCGTCTCACCCTCTTTACCGGCAAGCTCGCGAGCGACATAGAGGCAGTTGCCTGTGCCCGTGAAATACAATATCACCCTCTTCTTCCTGCTCTCTAAGCAAGATGTGAGGGCAGTAACTCCCGTTGTTGCCATCATTGCCGTCAATGCAGCACTTCCCATAATCTTGAGTGCTGTGCGGCGTGTCATATCTTTTTCGTTCATAATTAAATGTGTCTGATTCCAGGTGCAAAGTTACAGATAATCCTCGAAACTGCTTAGACACAGATTTCGGGGATAATTTACAATTATTCCGCAAAAGATTAATCGACTGCCTATTCTACAAAATTTGAAGGCGGTGCTCCAAGATATTTCTGTACATATCGGCTGAAATACGATTCTGACGAAAAGCCAAACAAATCAGATATCTCTGTAAAGGTTAGATGTTTGCTCTTGAGCAGTCGGGCAATATCGAGCGAAGTATAGCGTGTTATCCAAAAGGCAGCTGGATAGCCGCTGACCTTCTTTGACACTTCAGACAAGTATTTCGGAGTAACACAAAGGAGGTCGGCATAATACCCAATCTCACGGTTCTTGCGATAGTCGCCACGTTCGAGCAAAGCCAGAAACCTGTTCATCAGAGAGGAATAGAGTTGAGTCACGGTGTCATCAGTGCCATAGAGCGTGGCATGAAAATCGAAAAAGTCGATAATAATTGCCTGCACGGCATTGATCATGGCGTCGCGATGAAACTTGTGAGTCGTCAAAGCAAGACGGCGGCGGATATAATCGAAATCGAGTGCGCACACCTGCTGCATTTCCGGAGTAAGGTGCATGATAGGATTGTTGAATAAGGCCAATCCTCCACGGATACCATAGTTGCTATTCGGTGTGCTTATCGTGATGAACTGCGGGGTGGCATAAAATACATCAACCTTGAAGTCGCTGCTCTCCCGTATATCTTTCAGCAATTCGCTGCGACGCACAATCAGGCAGTCGCCTCCCCTCATGACATATCCCTTGCCATTGAAAGAGAAACTGCATTCCCCTTCATGGCAATAGGCATGGCACAAGTATCCGTCTTTTGTGCCGTCACCGACATTCTTCAGAGTATGTTCAAAAATCACATCCTTCATATCTATCTACATTTAACATGTTCGCTTTCTCAGACACGAAATAATCTATTTTACGCTGTGCTATTAGGAACACTTTTCGTTCTTCAGTGAACTCTTTTTCCTATTTTAGAAGCGCTTTCGATAAGTGCTTTTGCCATGACTGAGATACTTTTCAGAAGAAATGCTTTGTTATCACACTTGCACCATCTTCGGTGGCTAAGATACATAAAATTAACGAATGAATTGCATGTATCCACTAAATAAATGATTTTAGTACCAATAATTGGCTAATTAAGCACAAACATACCTAATAAAAGGGAATTGCATTGTTTCGGAAAAAGCAACGTGAAAGCGTTACGTTTCTCGTTTAATATGCTTACATTTGCAAGAGAATGTGGAATAATGAGGAGAAATGGTATGAACGAGAATAGAATGGATCCTTTATTCCGCAGACGGCAGAAAACGTATAGCAGACAACAC
>CAMGIP010000077.1 GCA_946056155.1 uncultured Mediterranea sp.
TGCTCAGACGGGTGCGCAGGCTGTTGTTGAAGAAGATGAGCAGACAGGTCTTGTGCCGGCCCAGAGCTTCGTATTTATAACGCTCCTTCTTGATTTCAAACGCTTCGGCCAGGGCCTGATTCAGGTCGCCGAGGTCAAATACATTCGTGTAGGTTCTCATTGTTTTCTGTTTTTGTTGATATACTTCTTATGTTCTCTTTGTATGCTCTCTCGGGGCGCTATTTGCGTATCTGTCCGTCGCCCTCAATAATCCACTTGTAGGTGGTGATCTCCTCCAAGGCCATGGGGCCGCGGGCATGTAGCTTCTGGGTGCTGATGCCTATCTCTGCACCAAGTCCAAATTCGTTTCCGTCGGTGAAGGAGGTGGGTACATTGACATAGACACAGGCTGCATCCACCTCGCGTGTGAAGCGGTCGGCATGTGCCTTGCAGCCGGTGATGATGCACTCGCTGTGGTGTGAGCTGTAGCGTCGGATCTGCTGGAGGGCCTCGTCGATGGTGGCTACGGTGCGTATGGCCATCTTATAGTCGAGAAATTCCGTGCCATAGTGTTCGGGAGTGGAGTGCTGCAGCAACTCTTCGGGATAGCTCCCCTGCAGGGCAGCGTAGGCGGGGGCATCGGCATAGAGGGTCACTCGCTTCTCAGCCAAGGGGGCACAGAGAGCGGGGAGGTCGGCCAGTCGCGAAGCATGGAGGAGCAGGCAGTCGAGGGCGTTGCATACGCTGACTCTGCGCGTCTTGGCATTGCAGATGATGTCGCGACCTTTGTTCAGATCACCGTATTCGTCGAAATAGGTGTGGCAGATGCCTGCCCCTGTTTCTATCACGGGGATGGTGGCATTCTCACGCACGAAGCGGATGAGGTTGCTGCTGCCGCGTGGGATAATCAGATCGACTAATCCCTCGGCATGGAGCAGGGCGGCTGCTGCCTCATGGGTGGCTGGAAGAAGGGTCACCACCTCCTCGGGAAGGGAGTGACGCTGCAAGACTTCGTGGATGAGGTGCAGGATGGCTCTGTTGGAGCAGTCGGCATCGCTTCCCCCTTTGAGGATGCAGGCGTTGCCGCTCTTCAGGCAGAGAGCAGCCACATCAAAGCTGACGTTGGGGCGTGCTTCGTAGATGATGCCAATGACTCCGAAGGGCACGCTGATGCGTTCGATTTTCAACCCGTTGGGCAGGATGTATCCACGCAGTACCTTGTTCAGCGGTGAGGGGAGTGAGGCTACCTGACGTATGCCGTCGGCAATGGCTGCAATGCGTTCGGCTGTGAGCTTGAGCCGGTCGTACTTGGGGTTGGCTGGGTCCATACGTGCGAGGTCTTTTTCATTCTCTGCCAGGAGGTAGCTGGTCTGGCGTACCGCTTCCTCGGCCATGTCGGAGAGCACACGGCTAAGTATCTGGTCGGAGAGGGAGAGCAACGAGCAACTGGCCTCCTTGACCTTCTGGAATATTGTTTGCAAATCTTCGTTCATTTTCATGTGTTATGCAGTTTAGTTGATTAGTACTCTTTCACTGGACGAGGGTGCGTCAACTTAGTGACGGGCAGCATGTCTGTGAGGTGCGTAACTTGGATTACTCTATATAGAGATAATCATAGTGGATGACCGGTTTTTCGCCGCGCTTTCCTATGACTGTGGCTGCCTGTGCAGCGCTGTAGGCCGCTTTGCCTACTCCGATGAGTTCGCCGTGACTGCCGATAACCCGGATGATATCGTCCTTCTCGAATTCTCCCTCCACAGCCGTGATGCCTACGGGAAGGATGCTCATCGGCTTTTCTTCGGCCAGCAGACGGGTGGCGGATTCGTTGAGATGAATCTCTCCCTTGGCAAAGCCGTCGCTGTGGGCTATCCATTTCTTTACGCTCGACACGGGGGTAGTGGAGGGGATAAACCTCGTGTAAGGGAGGTCGGCGAAGCCTTCGGTTGCAGCCAGACCCTCGGAACCGGCAGTAAGTCTTGATTGCTCCCGTTGTACGATGTCGGTCAGGATATGTTCACGCCTTCCGTTGGCTATGATGACCGTAATCCCCTCATCAGCCACCTTGCGGGCGATGCGGGTCTTGGTTATCATACCGCCCCGACCAAAGCTGGATTTGCTTTGCTGGACATACTCTTCCAGATCCATGCCCGGCGCTATCTCCCGGATAACCTGTGCCGACGGGTCGGACGGAGAGCCGTTGTAGATACCGTCGATGTTGCTCAGGATGATGAGCAGCTGTGCATCCATCATGGAGGCTATCAGACCAGAGAGCTCGTCGTTGTCTGTAAACATCAGTTCAGTCACGGAGATGGTGTCGTTTTCATTGACAATGGGGATGATGCCGTTCTCCAGCATGACCGTCATGCAGTGCTTTTGGTTGAGGTAGTGGCCGCGGGAACCGAAGTTCTCCTTGGTCGTGAGTACCTGTCCCACAGTGATATGGTGCTCGCGAAACAGCTCATAATATCGGTTAATCAGTTTGGCCTGACCTACGGCTGAGAAGAGCTGCCGTTGTTCTACACTGTCGATTTTCTTCACCGGAGTCACTTCACTTCTACCTGAGGCTACGGCCCCTGAGGAGACAAGGATTACCTCTACTCCCCGCTTGTAGAGGTCAGCCACCTGGTCGGTGAGTGCCGACATGCGCGTCACGTCCAGTGTGCCGTCAGGCCGGGTCAGTACATTGCTGCCCACCTTCACAGCGATACGGGTTATTTTCGGTTGGTTATCCATCATAACATAATCCTAACATTATTATCCAATCATCATCATTTCACCGCCACAAATTTCGCTTATCCCTTTTCCGTGGCGGAATGTCCGGTAGCCTGGTCTGCCTCTATGAAGGCCAGCAGTCGTTCTACGGCCTCCTCTTCGGGGATATTCTTTTGAATGCAGAGTTTCTGCTTGTAGAGGCTCACTTTGCCTCGTCCGGCACCCACGTATCCGTAGTCGGCATCTGCCATCTCTCCCGGACCGTTGACAATACATCCCATGATTCCAATCTTCAGCCCTTTGAGGTGGGCTGTGGCCGCCTTGATGCGGGCAATGGTGGCCTGAAGATCGTAGAGTGTGCGTCCGCAGCCGGGGCAGGAGATATATTCCGTCTTGCTGGTGCGCAACCGGGCGGCCTGAAGGATGCTGAAAGCTGTGCTATCTACCGTGGTGGTAGGTATGTTGCCCTGGTTGTAGAGGAAGATGCCATCGCACAGTCCGTCAAAGAGCAAGGCACCCAAATCGGCCGATGACTTAATCTGGAGATTCTCTGTATCCTCTTCGGCATAGTGGGCGAAGAAGATGACGGGATTCTCTACTCCTTCGTTCATCAACTGATGTACCAGAGCCCGCTGTTCGCCCGTGCGGTTGGGGTGGTTGCTTTGTGCAATCACTACTACCTCGGGGTGTAGCTTGAGGCAGGCTATTACCTCGTCGTTGAGGCCCAGATAGGTGACGAAAAGGAATTTGACCGGAGCTGGGCATGCTGCCAAGAAGGGTAACTGCTGAGGCTGGTAAGCGGGATAGGTATGGGGGGTGCCGTTCCAGGCTGGGGCATCCACGATATAGCCGATCTGCTTTCCTGCTTTATCGTCCGCTTGATGCAGCAAGGCTTCGGGCATCTGGTGACCCACATAGATGTAGTCGGGTCGGAAGGTTTCGTCACAGGAGAGATTGCCCTCTAACCGTGCGCTGACCACTACCGGTAACTGACCGCCTCCGATACGTTCTACTCCCTTTGTGGCGCGACGTTCGGGGTGCACGTAATTGAATCCTGCTGCTTGTGCTGCAGGAATGTAGGGGTGGTTGGTCCGCTGGAGGATATGGTCCACCAGCTTGCGTGCAACGGGAATCTCTGCCTCGGGGGCTTCGCTCAGCGATACGCGGATGGTGTCGCCCAATCCGTCGGTGAGCAGAGCTCCGATGCCCAGAGCACTCTTGATGCGTCCGTCCTCACCGTCGCCAGCCTCTGTAACGCCCAGATGCAGCGGAAACTTCATACCCTCCTGTTCCATCACCTGCACCAGGAGACGCACCGTCTGTACCATGACCACCGTGTTGGAGGCTTTGATGGAGATGACCACGTCCGTAAACTGCTCCGCTACGCAGATACGCAAAAATTCCATGCAGGACTCTACCATACCCTCGGGAGTGTCACCATAGCGCGACATGATGCGGTCGCTCAGTGAACCGTGGTTCACACCGATGCGCACGGCCGTATGGTTCTCCTTACAGATGTTCAGGAAGGGCACCAGCCGCTGTCTGATTTTCTCTACCTCCGCTGCATACTCCTCGTCGGTATAGTTGAGCTGTTTGAAGGTGCGTGCGGCATCCACATAGTTACCCGGATTGATGCGCACCTTTTCTGCATATCGGGCTGCCACATCGGCCACGTGGGGATTGAAGTGTACGTCTGCTACCAGGGGCACCATGCACCCTTTCTGGCGCAGGGCAGCATTGATGTGCTGGAGGTTTTCAGCTTCGCGCACACCCTGCGTGGTAAGTCTTACATATTCACCTCCGGCTTCCACGATTCGCAGGGCCTGTTCTACACATGCCACCGTATCTTGGGTGGGGGTGTTGGTCATACTTTGCAGTCGGATAGGGTTGTCGCCACCCAGTGGGGTAGCGCCTACTTGTACGGTAAGTGTCTCTCGACGAGAGTAGTTGAATAGATCCACGGGATAGATACGTATTGGTTAGTAGAGTGCATTGATTCAGTTGGTCTTGAAGTCGTATTTGACTTGCTGGAGTTCCTCGTTGGCCTTCACGATTTTCTTCTTGAGTCCCTCCTTGTAGGCTGCCAGTCTCTCAGTCAAGGCGGTATCGCCCAGGGCCAATATCTGTACGGCGAGGATGGCTGCATTCATGGCACCATTGATGGCTACAGTAGCTACAGGAATGCCGGGAGGCATCTGAATGATGGAATAGAGTGCATCCACACCATCCAGTACGGAGCCCTTGACAGGTACACCGATGACCGGCAATGTGGTGTTGGCGGCAATAACACCCGGAAGCGCTGCTGCCATGCCGGCTGCTGCAATAATCACCTTGATGCCTCGTCCTTGCGCATTGCGGGCAAACTCCTCTACCTCTTGAGGCGTACGGTGGGCCGAGAGGGCATTCATTTCGAACGGCACCTGCATGTCGTTCAGCAATTGGGCAGCCTTTTCCATGACCGGTAGGTCGCTGGTGCTACCCATGATGATACTTACTATTGGAAGCATAAATACTTATACGCTGAATAGGTTCTTTAATGTGTGAAGAGGGATAGGGAGAGGTGCCTGTGGTCACTCTCCCTTTTCCCTCAACGGATAGTTCTTATCTCTTTCTTCCTCTTACCGGCTGGATGCCGGCACCTGGCATTGGGCCTCTACGGGGCCAATTACTCGTTGATGAGTGCCTTATAGGCTTCTGCATCCAGCAGAGCGTCGAAGTCAGCATCTGCAGCCGGACGCACTTTGATAAGCCAGCCTTCGCCGTACGGATCCTGGTTTACCAGTTCCGGTTGGTCAGCCAGCGCCTCGTTCTGCTCCAGCACTTCACCGGCAACGGGGATAAACAGATCGCTGATGGTCTTTACCACTTCGATGGTGCCGAATACGTCACCGGCTGCCAGCGTTTCGCCTTCAGTCTGGATGTCCACGAAAACGATGTCGCCCAGCTGGTCCTGTGCGTAATCTGTAATACCTACGTAAGCGATGTCGCCTTCAACACGAATCCATTCATGTTCACTCGTGTACTTTACATTGGTTGGGAAGTTCATAATCTCTGAATTTTTAATGGGTTAAACAATGGAATATCTTGAATATTATTATCTGAACAGTATGTAGCGGAAGAGGAGGTTGAGCATGGGGTCCAGCACCAGAAGGGAGCAGAGCAACCCTACCGCAAACCCTCCCAATACCTCTCCAGGAGTGTGATGGCCAAGGATGATGCGGGCTGTGCCCAGCAGTCCTGCCACGAGGATGAAAACGCAGAGCCACCACACTGGGTTGTAGCCGAAGAGTGCACTGAAGGCTACCAAGCCTCCTAATACCGCACCAGCACCTGCTGTATGTTCGCTCAGTTTCCACCACAGGTTCACCACTACGCAGACAATCAGCATCAGCAGGGCAGCCAGAATGATGCCCGTCATGTACCAGGGGATACGCAGGCGGTTCATCATCAGCAGGCAGAAGAGGTAGGAAGCAATGGTCAGCAGGAAAGGAACGAACCGACGTTTGCGTTGCGCCATCTCCTCAGGACTCAGTTTGTTGATTTTCTGAAAGATGAATATAGAGAGGGTGGGGAGCAAGATGGTGCAGCAATAGACCACTCCCAGCACAAGCAACTTATAGTTCAGCGGCATGATGCGCAGGTAAGAGAAGATAAAGAGGATGAGAAAGGCCACAAAGGGGATGGAGAAGGGGGTAAAAAGGATAGAAACTACCTTTGCCGCCTTCATCAGACTCTTTTCTGCTATGAGATGTTCCGCCATTGCTTTTATTGCTTTCTCCAGTTTATTGTTTTCTCTGTTCCCCTCTATTTTCTCATGCGAGCAACGGGAATATTGAGCTGTTGCCTGTATTTGGCTACGGTGCGCCGTGCGATGGGGTAGCCCTTTTCTGCCATCCGTTGGCAGAGTTCATCGTCTGTGAGCGGGTGTTCCTTGTTCTCATGATCCACCAGCTCCTTGAGGCATTTCTTGATTTCTCTGACTGAGGTCTCTTCGCCATTACCGGTATCGTAGCCGTCACTGAAGAAGAATTTCAGCGGGTAGATGCCGAAGTTGGTCTGCACATATTTGCTGTTGCTTACACGCGAGATGGTAGATATGTCGAGGTTAGTCCGCTCGGCCACATCCTTGAGAATCATTGGCTTGAGGAGGGATTCGTCTCCTTCAGTGAAGAAAGGTCGCTGAAGGTCAATGATGGCTTTCATGGTCACCATCAAATTCTGCTGTCGTTGCCGTATGGCATCAATAAATCCCTGTGCAGCATCCATTTTCTGTTTGAGGAAGAGTGCAGCTTCGCGCTGTTCGCGCGTCATCTTTCCCTTCTGCTGGGCATTCTCTTCCGCCATACGGGTAAAGTCGCGGCTCATGCGCAGGTCGGGCACTCCCCCCTGATTGAGCGAGAGTGTGATGGTGCCATCGTCATTCGTCTCCACGATAAAGTCCGGTACAATCTGTTGCAGGTTGCGGCCGATAGCCTCTCCGAGTGAGGAGCCTGGCCGCGGATTAAGTCGGCAAAGCTCCTTGACTGCCTCCTTGACCTCCTCATCGGTCAGTTCCAGTTTCTGAGCAATCTTGTCCCAATGTTTTTTGGTAAACTCGGTATAGCACTGTGTGATAATCAGTTCCTCCTGCTTCAGGAGCTGCGGGGGAAGCTCGTGCGCCTCCATCTTTCGGTGGAGTTGGATCAGCAGACACTCCTGCAGTGAGCGGGCGCCCACACCGGGTGGGTCAAACTCCTGGATGCGGTGCAGCACCTCCTCCAGTTCGGTCGTAGAGGCATCCACTCCTGCATAGATAGCCAATTCGTCGCTCAGTGCCTCTAAGCTCTTTCTCAGCAATCCATCGTCGTCCAAGGATCCGATGAGGTATTCTGCCAGTTGGCGTTGTCGCTCATTCATATCCTGTTCGCCCAGTTGCTCTTTCAGCAGATCGTAGAACGAGGTTGTGTCAGAGAAGGGTATGTCCACGGGTTGGTCATCAGCACTGCGGTTGTTGTCCCTCTTGTAGTAATCCGGAATATCATCCTCATTTCGGAAGTCCGCTTCGGCATCATAGTCTGTATCTCCCCCCTCTTCGGGGTCCATCAACGGGTCCGTCGCATTCTCTTCGGGATGCTCCTCATCGTTACCCTCCTCTAAGGCCGGGTTTTCCAGCAATTCCGCTCTGACGCGGTCTTCCAGTTCCACGGTAGGCAATTCCAGCAGTTTCACTGCCAGAATCTGTTGCGGCGACAAAGTCTGTATCTGTTGCTGCGCCTGCGTCTGTACCAGTTTTGAGGATTGGTTCATGATTTATACTTGCACTTTGGGGTTAATTACAGCGCAAAAATAGCAGATTTATGTATAAGGAGCAAATATTTTTCGTAATTTTGCGGCAAAGCATTAAAAACCAAAAAACACTTGTGTTATGTTTGCTAAAGAAACGTATGTGCAGCGCAGAGCGCAATTAAAGAAGAATGTAGGCTCCGGTCTCTTGCTTTTTTTGGGCAACGAGGAGCAGGGTTTAAACTATGAGGACAATGCCTTCCGTTTTCGCCAGGACTCCACCTTCCTCTACTATTTCGGCATTTCAGCCCCGAGTCTGGCTGCAGTGATTGATATTGATAACGACTGTGAAGTGATTTTCGGGGATGAACTTTCCATCGATTACGTCGTTTGGATGGGTGTGCAGCCCACCTTACGCGACAAGAGTGCCCAGGTTGGCATCAGCGATGTTCGTCCTTCGGCACAGTTGGCCGACTACCTAGGCAATGCCGTCAAGAGCGGACAGACCATCCACTACCTGCCTCCCTATCGAGCTGAGCATAAGCTGAAGCTGACTGAATGGCTCGGTCTGCCGGCATCCCGTCAGGAGGGTAGTGTACCCTTCATCCGCGGTGTTGTGGCTCAGCGAAATTTCAAGACAGAGGAGGAGATTGCTGAGATAGAGCGTGCTTGCAACGTTACGGCCGACATGCACATCGCTGCTATCAAGGCTGTCCGTGCAGGCAAGTATGAGTATGAGGTAGCTGCAGAAATTGAGCGTGTGGCTCAAATGAACGGTTGCCAGCTCTCTTTCCCCACCATTGCTACCATCAACGGACAGACGCTTCACAACCACTACCATGGCAATCTCATCAAGTCCGGTGACCTTTTCCTGATTGATGCAGGTGCTGAGTTGCCCTCTGGCTATTGCGGCGACATGTCCAGTACCACACCTGCCGACAAATGCTTCACTACTCGTCAGCGTGAAGTCTATGAAATTCAGAATGCGATGCACATAGAGAGTGTGAAGGCGCTCCGCCCTGGCATTCCTTACATGGAGGTGTACGAGCTCTCTGCCCGTGTCTGCGTGGAGGGTATGAAAGCGTTGGGACTGATGAAGGGTAATGCGGAGGATGCGGTTCGTGAAGGAGCTCATGCGCTCTTCTATCCCCACGGTCTAGGCCATATGATGGGACTGGATGTGCACGATATGGAGAATCTCGGTGAGATGTGGGTAGGCTACGACGGTCAGCCCAAGAGCACTCAGTTTGGCCGCAAGAGCCAGCGTCTGGCTATTCCTCTGCAGCCGGGATTTGTCTTCACTGTGGAACCGGGAGTCTATTTCATTCCTGAATTGATTGACCTGTGGAAGAGTGAGAAGAAGTTTGCTGACTTCATCAACTACGACAAGGTAGAGGAGTACCGTTACTTTGGTGGCATCCGCAATGAGGAAGATTATCTGGTTACAGCTGACGGTGCACGCCGTTTGGGTAAGAAAATTCCGCTGACTCCTGAGGAGGTGGAGGCTATCCGCTAAGCGGATTGATTATTCATTGAGTCCACCTGGGTGGGTTCTGTTTTACGAGGCCGATTTCAAAAGCACTTGTGTCTTGCTATTGAACGACATGAGAATTGAACTTTGTGTAGGTCAGGACTCTTGAGATTTCATTTTTTAAGTGGATTCTTCATCCAAGTTTTGCATCTTTTTGACTTGAGAAATTTGAATGAAGAGTCCACTTCTTGTATTTCACGAGAGTTCGATGAATAATGTATTCGAAGGGAGTTCTTCCTGTGAAGTGCAGAAGATTCCCTCAAACTCACGTAATATAAACTTCACTTTTTCACAGGACGGATGTAGTTTTGATAGTTTCTTCCACCCCCATAGAATTTCCCTTCCGTATCATCCCAGTAATAGGCATCTGCGTAGTGGTAGTAGATTTTGATAATCTCCTCGCTGTTCTGCTTGTAACTTGTTGTCGTTTCCTCCTCTACCGTTGCTGTCCAGTAGTCCACGGCGGGTAGGAATATGGCATTCTTGTTCTTCTTGCTATTGAAGCGCCATCCCTTTACACCTGAGATGACCGCCTGCTGCCAGGTGGTGTTGTCCATCAGCTCTTGCCACTCTTTCTTGGTCGGAATACGTGCACCGTCGCCCCAAATGACAGAGGCGGCATCGTCTTCTGCTTCAAGGGTGTACTTCCCGTCTTCACCATATTTGGAGAAGTGGATAATGACATCCTCTTGCGACAAGCTGCTGTTGGGGCTGTGGATGATGTGGATCTTCTCTTTGTGCGAGTAGTATCTGGCCTGTGTAATATCGAGGAAGTTGTCATTGACTCTCGGTACAGTCTCTGCCCAGCCAAACAAATCGCCCTTTGTCGTGGGGGCTGTGGCACCCAGGTTATAGGAAGCCCATTTTACACTCAATCCCAGATCTACCCATTGCTCGGTAGGGAGCGAGCCCTCCGTGGTAATCTGCTGCACTGCGCCATAGTAGGTGCCATCCTTCTTGCTCTTCATAAATGGACGGAGGAAGTAGGTGGTCGCGGAGACCAGATTCTGCAACTTGGTGCTGATTTTGCCGTCCTGTATGGTTACGGTAATTACCTCCTTCTGGCTGTGATAGGTGATATCGGACAAGGTAGAGAGCTGGAAGCCTATTTCGGTGATGTTTTCACTGGGGGTGCCGTCGAGTGAAACTGCATACGACACGTCCACCGAGGTTTCCGTGAGGTTCTCGGCCTTGAAGTCTGTGAACTGCACATCGGGCCGGCGCACCGCACGCACCGTGAGCCCATTGCAGCGCAGCGATGTGGTGGCCAATATCGTACCGATACCGTCAAAGATGGTGTTTGACGGGTCTGAGTAGTAGCTGTATGCCTTTTCGGTGTTGTCAACATCGACTTCGTTGGACCAGAATCCCATGTGGTCCTTGTTCTGCACTGTCGAGCTGTAGTCGCGCCAGCCTGTGTAGGGGAAGAAGATCGATTTGCCATTGGTGGAGACGTAGAGCAGTCCTTCCACTCCGTTGTGGGTATATTTTCTCAGTTGCAGTTTTTCGCTACGCTTCAGCTCCATAATCTCCTCTTCGGTAGGCATACGCCATTTGTTGCCCCAGTTGGCCGTAGCTGCATCGTGCGTGGCATCCAGATGAATCTCTTTGCCACCGGTATAGTCGTTGCCCCGGGTGTAGGAGTTGATGTAATATGCATTCTTAGTGGATGTTTCGCCCCAGGCGTAGAAGTTACCTACCTCTTCGGGTTTGGAGGCACCGATATTCCACGAGGCCCAAACCACGCTAAGTCCCAGATCTACCTCCTGATTGTTGCTGAGTTCCACCGGTTTCGCAGCTGCCTGTGTAACGGTAATTTCCTCCTTGAGTTCTCCGCTCTTGACGATAATCTTGCCTACACGGGGGGTCATCTCCATATTCTGTGCCACGGCAAACTGCTTCTTGGTCTCTACCAAGCCGCGGGTGGCCACCTTGGGTTCTACCGGGGTAATCCATGAGGTAGCTGCCTCATCCACGGTGCACTCAAAGGTGATATTAGCCTTGATGACGATTTCGATGTCGCCGCCATTCTCTCCCACTTCGAATGTCGATGTGGTGGTGGTCAGCGCATCCTGTTGCTTCTGTGTCACCTTGAACTCCACCCTCTTGGTACCGCAGAGCAGGGCAATCACCGCCTCCCTGTCATCCGGGGTATCGTTGGGTTGCGTAGTGACATTCAAGGTCACGGTACCAGCCTTGCCCGAGAGTGGCTCTACGGAGCACCAGGAGCTCGAACGGGTCTCCGTGACCGACACTTTCCAATCTGCGGTGGCTGTAAAGGTCACCTTGTCTGTGCCGCCTTGAGTAGAAAATACAGGGGCAGGAGTACCTGTCTGTGGAAAACTGATGTCGTAGTTCGCTTCGGTCTCTTTTTCATCCTCTTTCCGCTTGTCATCCTCGTCGTCTGATGAGGAGCAACTGACGAAGAGTCCCGAAATCATGCTGCAAAGCAACCCTATCCAAAACAATCGGCTGATTGTGCTGGATACACTAATCTCTAAAAAACTAATCCGCATAGTATTCACAATTTAAGTTTGAATATGTATATCAACAATTTCTGTCAATCAAATGTTCAAAGCTATGAATAATAATTGAGTCCACTTTAAAAAGTGGCATATTTGAAATTCAGTCTGACCTATATGGCTATTCTAGGTGATTCACGGCAAAAGGGTCTCACTTGAAGCTGATTCGAAAAAATCAGCATCATGCAGCCCAACGCTCCTCTGAGAGGCCAGAAAAGGTAAATGTCGTTCTTTGAAATGCTGCTGACTGGAATATTACCACCCTTCGGAAGTTCATCCATGCGCATCTGGCGTATGCCTGCATACGGTGCTTCAGCAAGCCCCTGTATCGAGTCTTGCCGTTGC
>CAMGIP010000078.1 GCA_946056155.1 uncultured Mediterranea sp.
CGCTGGTAGGTAGGAAGCGAATCCACAAGCGTGATGAGGTCCGCGTTGTCAAGGTCCTCCGGTCGGTAGATGAAGATGTGGCGTCTGTGGAATGAACGTCGGCTTTCGGGGTTGTTGCTACCGTAGTAGCGGTCTCTCCGGTTTCTCTTTTGCTCTTCTTCGTCCTCTTTTTCAGCCTTGCGTCGCTGTTCTTCCGCGCTCTGGTTGGCCAGTCTCTGGTCCATCTCTTTCAAATGGAGGTCCTTCATGCCGAATCCGGTAGCGAGTAGAGTCACCTTAACCTGCGAGCCAAGGGTTGGATCCTCTGACATGCCAAATTTGGTCTCGAAGTCGCGATTGAAGCGATTCATGAAGTCCTTCACTTCGTCCATCTCGTTCATCATCAGCTCATATTCGGGGCTGTAGGCGATGTAGAAGAGCACCTTCTTGGAGTTAAAGATGTCGTTGCTGTTGAGCAGCGGAGAGTATTGAGCCGCCTTGATAGCCTCGCTCACGCGGTTCTCTCCATCGCCATAGCCAGTACTCATGATGGCCACACCACCGTTTTTCATCACCGTCTTCACATCGTTGAAGTCGAGGTTCACGATGCCTCTCATGGTGATGATTTCGCTGATGCTCTTGGCGGCCACCAGGAGGGTATCGTTGGCCCGTGCAAAGGCATCCTTGACGCTGATGTCGGGATATACTTCACTCAGTTTTTCGTTGCAGATGACCAGTAGTGCATCCACATGTTCGCTGATGGCCTCCACGCCGTCGAGTGCCTGGTCAATCTTCCGGTCACCCTCCCAGCGGAAGGGGATAGTGACTATGCCTATGGTAAGGATGTCCATCTCCTTGGCTATGCGTGCAATGGTAGGAGCGGCACCTGTGCCGGTACCTCCTCCCATGCCGGCAGTGATGAAGACCATTTTGGTGCCGTCGTTGAGCATCTGCTGTATTTCCGTCAGGCTCTCCTCAGTGGCCTCCTTGGCCTTTTGGGGTTCGTTACCTGCTCCCAGCCCTTCGTGCCCGAGCTGTAGTTTGACCGGCACGGGCGACTGCTCCAGTGCCTTGCGGTCGGTATTGCATACGACGAATGCCACGTCGTGTATGCCCTCATTGTACATGTGGTTGACGGCATTGCCTCCACCGCCACCTACGCCTATTACCTTGATAATCTTGGGAGAATCAGTAGGCAAATCAAAGGGTACAATATTATCGTTCATAATGAATAGAATTTTTGTGGGTCAGCAATTAGGATTGTTCTCATTCCAAGGAGTCATTTTCCTTCCAGAAGTTTTCACTCATCTCCTGGAAGAATTTCTTCAGCGGGTTGTCCTTCTCCTTTTTCTTCTTTTTTTCTCTCTCTTTCTCCTTGGCTATTTTCTCCTCTTCCGCTTTCCTTATTCTCTCAGCTTCGCGTTGCTGTTTGGCCATCTCTTCCTGTTTTTTCAGTTCCTCATCGTCCTGGAAGAGGTCCGGGATAATAGGTCTGTTCTCTCTTCTGTTTCCCTTGGTTGAAGTCTGCGAAGAGTTTCTGTCTGAGTTCGGAGTGTCGTTGTCCGCTGCTAAGTCGTGTGAGGCTGTCTCCGGTGTGCAGTCGTTGCTCTCCTCCTCCTTCTTCTGCATATCCGATTGCAGGCAGCAGTTCTCGTGTCCCGCCATGAGGAGTCCGATGATGCCGCACCAGGTGCCGTCGGCCGTATTCTGGTTGCCCATGCCCTGAACGTTCACCTTGGTCCAAGGGATGGTCTTGATGCGCTCCGTGCCGCTGACCTTGCGGAAGCTCTCTTCGATATTCTTCAGCATAGCTCCTCCGCCGCTGAAGAATGTACCGGCAAAGAGCTGGTTCTCATAGCCCGAGTATCGGATTTGGTTCCATACGTTGGCCAGGATTTCCTCCATTCTGGCTCCCACAATCTCGTTGAACTCCAGCAGTTGTACCTCTCCGGCTCCCGTAGTGATGGACTCCTTTTTCTCGTTCTTCTCGTCTTCCTCGTAGCATGCGTTGCCGTGCTGTTTTTTCAACTGTTCAGCCTCCTCCTCTTCAATCTTGAGGGTTGTGAGATCGCGCGTGATGTTGTTGCCTCCCATTGGAATGACGCAGAGGTAACGCAGTAGGTTGTTCTTGAAGATGGCAACGGTGGTCGTTTCTGCTCCGAGGTCCACCCATGCGCATCCCTGTCTCATCTCCGTTTGTGAGAGGAGTGCGCGTGCCGTAGTGAGTGCGGAGACGATGAGGTCATCCGCTATCTGAATTTGAGCCTGTTCAAAGGCCATTTCCACATTCTTACGTACCGAGTTGCGTGCTACAAGGTTGAGGTACTGTCCGGTGACATGTCGTCCTGTAGCTCCCACCGGGTCTATTTGCAAAGTGTGATCCACCTTGTACTCTTGCGGCACCACATCCAGTATGCAGAGATCCGCCAGCGGTGTTTCTCGGTTTTCCTGATAGAGTTCATCTACCAGTGCCTGGCTCACCGTATTCTCCTCTTCTGCTACCGTACGACTCACGGTGCTCTTTATTGAGTGGAGCGACTGTCCTCCGATCCCCACATACAGCTGTCCCACTTTGGCATCCAGCTGCTGTTCCAACTCAGCTACGACTGCCTTGAAGGCTGCCGCTGCCTTATCTATGTTATAGATTACACCTTTGTGCATAAAGGTTGTGGCCTCCTTGCGTGCGTATGCCAGGACCTGTATGCTCCCGTCGCTGTTTTTTCTTCCGGCCATTCCTGAGATTTTGGAGGATCCCAGTTCAATGGCAGCTATGAAATCTGTTGTTGCCATAGTGTATCTTCTTCTATGTTTTTTCTTATCCGTTATTATTTTCCTTTCTCCTCCCTTTTGGTGCAGACAATCTGGTTGCTGTATTCAACGCTGATGCGTGAGTACTTGTTCCATCCCACTTTGTTAAGTCCTTTCCGGTAGAATTCCTTCATTCGCAGCAGTTTCCTTTCGTATTGGGTCAACTTGCCGAGGGAGATGATGTGGTTGCCCACGCGGGGCACCAGCTCCACACTGCCATCCTTGAGAACATGGATTTGTTCTATTTGGGCGTTCCAGAACTCATCCTCGTTGAGGTAGCTCACGAAGTGGTAGAGTTCGCCGGAGGTCATCTTCGCGCTGACGTGCCCGGTGACGATAGGCAATCGTGCCACGCATCGAGCCTGGAAGGACATGGCCTCTCCTTTGGTATCGACAAAATAACTCTTGCCCTGCACGTCCATTACGCGGTAGAGGGGGATGCGTTGCCATACCTTCACTCGCAGCCATCCGCTGGGAGTGGTGAAACACTCTACATGGTCGATGAGTGGGTTAGAGGATAGTACCTCCTCCATCTCGTCGGTGCGTAACCCATTGATGGGTCTGCCTACAGGTTCTATGCCCCTTTTTTTGAGCTGAAGCATCACCTCCTGTCGGTTGATGAATCCGGCATAGACGGAGTCCTGTATGTCGAGCTTTATACCTTGGCACACCCGTGCGTGGGGTTCGCGGTTGAAGAGGCTCATAGCCAGCGCCAGGTAAGTGACAATGACCAGCAGAAGCAGTGAGAGGAATATCCGTTTTACCATGTTTGTCTGTTATTTAAAACCTTCTCTTTTTGTTTTCTATCTATCTGTTGTTTCGGGTCTCAGCCTATCTGTTGTTGTCCGACGGTAGGGATTCCATGTGCGGTCAGCATCGTTGGCGGAGTATTTCGGTGATTTGTGGCACATCGTTGTCGAGGTCACCAGCCCCCAGTATCACAACGATGTCGAGGTCCTCCCTTTTCCGGATAAGGTTTGGCACCTCCGCTTTGGTCGTGAGTGTGCGTTTCACACCCGGTTTCAGTTGGTCATAGATGAGGTTGCTGCTCACCCCTTCGATGGGCAGTTCGCGGGCAGGATAAATTTCCGTTAGGATTACCTCATCCGCCAGTGAGAGGCTCTCGGCGAATTCAGGGTAGAAGTCGCGAGTGCGGGTGTAGAGGTGCGGCTGGAAGATGACCGTAATCTTGCGTCCCTCGTAGAGCTCGCGCAGTGACTTAATGCTTTGGGCAATCTCTGCGGGATGGTGCGCATAGTCGCTTAGGAGGACACAACGGGGGCTCTTCAGCTTGAAGTCAAACCGTCTTACCACCCCTTGGAAGGAGGCCATAGCCGCCTTGATCTCCTCATCAGTAGCTCCGCTCAGGTGAGCCAAAGCCATGGCTGCCACACCATTCTCAATGTTCACGCTTAGAGGTACTCCGAGTTGGATGTCGCAGATGCGGGTATCGGGAGCCACGAAATCAAATCGTATTTCCCCGCCGCCGATACGGATATTCTCCGCGTGGAAGTCGCCTGAAGTGCGAGCATAGCTGTACACACGTACACCCGGTTGCACCCTCGGCGTCATGGCCAGCCCCTCGTGGAGGATGAGAGCTCCTCCTGGTTGAATGAGCGAGGAGTAGTGGTTGAAGCTCTCCAGGTATGCCTCTTCAGTTCCGTAGATGTCGAGGTGGTCGGCATCGGTAGCCGTGATGACACTCATCCAAGGAGAAAGCCAGTGGAAAGAGCGGTCAAACTCATCGGCCTCAATGACCGTATAGGGGCTATGCTCCGAGAGGAGCAGGTTGGTTTTGTAGTTGTTGGATACCCCTCCGAGGAAGGCGTTGCACTCCACGTGCGACTGGTGCAGCAGATGTGCCGCCATGGTGCTCGTGGTGGTCTTGCCATGCGTACCAGCCACACAGAGTCCCTTGCTGCTGCGGGTGATGAGTCCCAGTACCTGTGCCCGTTTCTGTATCTCGAAGCCGTGGTTCTGGAAATAGCAGAGTTCGGCATGGGAGGCCGGGATGGCAGGGGTATAGATGACCAGGGTATGTTCGGCATCCCTACACCATTCAGGGATGAGTGACACATCTTCGGTGTAGTGCAGTAAGGCCCCCTCACTTTCCAGTGCGTGGGTCAGTTCGGTGGCAGTACGGTCATAGCCGGCCACCTGTTTGCCTTTGGCCATGAAGTATCGCACCAGGGCACTCATGCCTATACCTCCGGCGCCTACGAAATATACGGATGTAATATCGTTCAGTTTCATTTTACGTTCTTCTTCCTTGTTCAGCTCTTTACGGGAGTGGTTCCCCTTGGGATTATCTTCATTCGGTTCCTTGAGGGAGTTTCCCCTTCTGAAAGAGCGTTTTATCCTTTGTTATCTATCAGTTCCAGCACTTTGCGGGCGATAATCTCGGCCGAGTGCGGGAGAGCCAGTTTGCTGATTTCACTATGCAGCAGTTCCAGTTTGTTGCCGTCGGCCACCAGTTCCAGGGCCTGTGGTACCAGCATCTGCTCTGCTTCTGCATCCTTGACGAGGATAGCCGCCCCTTTGCGTACCAGAGCCAGTGCGTTTTGGGTCTGATGATCTTCCGCCACATTGGGTGAGGGAACCAGTATCACTGGTTTGCCTAAGAGGCAGAACTCCGAGATGGATCCGGCGCCTGCTCTGGAGATGACCAGGTCTGCGGCAGCGTAGGCTCGGTTCATATCCTTGATGAAGTCGGTGACGTACAGGTTGGGTATCGCTTCTACCCAGTTCTCCTTCACCGGTTGTCCGGTAGCTGCGGTGATGGCCTCCTTCACCTCATCGATATAGATTTTGCCCGTCTGCCAAATCCATTGCACGTTGCTCTCCTGTTTTATGCGTTCCAGAGCCTGTATGAGCGTCCGGTTGATGGTGCGTGCTCCGAGGCTTCCTCCCAGAACGAGGATGGTTTTCCTGCCCGGTTGCAGGTGGAAGGTATTTACGGCTTCCTGCCATGTGCAACGGTTGTCCAAAAGATTCTGCCTTACCGGATTGCCCGTCATCACGATTTTCTCTTTTGGGAAGAACCGTTCCATACCCTCGTAGGCCACGCAGATGGCCTTGGCTTTTTTGGCCAGCAGCTTGTTGGTCACTCCTGCGTAGGAGTTCTGTTCCTGAATCAGGGTTGGTATGCCCATCATGCCCGCCATTTTCAGGAGTGGTCCGCTGGCATATCCGCCAACTCCCACGGCCACTTGCGGTTTGAAGTCGAGGATGATGCGTCGTGCTTTCCACTGGCTTTTGAGCAGTTTCCACAGCACAGCTACATTTTTCCAGAGGTGTGTGCGGTCAAATCCTGCCACGGGCAGTCCGATGATGCGGTATCCAGCGTCGGGCACTCGCTGCATTTCCATGCGTCCCTCGGCTCCCACAAAGAGGATGTCCGCATCAGGTTGCAGTGCCTTGATGGCGTTGGCAATGGAGACTGCCGGAAAGATGTGTCCTCCGGTGCCTCCTCCGCTCACGATGATCCGTCTATTCTGTTTTATCATCTCATTGTTGCTCATTTCCAAATCCTATTTGTCCATTCTACATATAAGCTCTTCCGAGCTGGTGTCCCCTTCATTCTACATTCGTTTGCCGGCCTTTGCTGTCAATCGAATTCATTGTCGTTGTTCAGTGCGGCTGAGGTCGGGCCTTCGGCTGTTTGCGCTTCCGAGTCGGAGGGTGCAACGATGGCATTGTTCAAATCAGTCTGTCCCGCCTCCACGAGCATCGGAATCTGAGCATCGTGGAGTGCCTGTTCCCTGTTTTTTCGTTCCTCTTCCTCCAACGCAGCCGTATATCTGCTGATGCTCAGTAGCATACCAATGTACATGCAGTTGATGAGGGTAGAGGTACCTCCACGGCTGATGAGCGGTAATGGTTGCCCCGTTACGGGTGCCAGTTCCACGGCCACCATCATATTGAAGAGCGCCTGCACTACAAGGATGAGTCCGATGCCTATAGCCAGGAAGGCCGGGAAGGTACGGTTGCATTTCGAGGCGATGCGCCCTGCTCGTATCAGAAGGCAAATATACAAAAAAACCACAATAGCTCCGCCTACAAGTCCTAATTCTTCAATAATTATAGCAAAAATGAAGTCTGAATAGGCCTGACTGAGGAAGTCGCGTTCTACGGAGTTGCCCGGTCCCTTGCCCAGCACATTGCTGGTGGCAATGGCGATGTGAGCATGACCTATCTGTCCGTCTTTGTTGGTATCGAACTTCTCGGGTGGAATTTCTGTATTGTCCATGAACTTCTCGATGCGTCCGCGCCAGGTATCGAAGCGGTGAAGAACGGCTATATCCACATCCTTGGTCACCTGCAGGAAGATGATACCGGCTACGGCAAGGCCTGCCAATGACCCCATCAGCGTGAGCAGCTTGCGGTAGTTGATGCGTCCGATGAACATCATCAGGAAGACCACGCCGAAGAGCAGCACGGAGGTGGAGAAGTTTTCTGGAAAGATGAGTCCGCAGAAGATGGCGGCCAGTACCATGATGTGTTTGAACGCCTTAGGTCCAGCCTCATCCTCCCCTTGCTCTTTGGAGAGGATGTATGCCGTGCCCAACACCACACCCATCTTGGCCAGCTCCGAGGGTTGGAAAGTTATGCCCATAATCTTGATCCAGCGTCCTGCTTCATTGGTCCGTTCAATGACGATGAGGCCTCCGATATTGAGGTCCCTCACCACCAGTAGCAACAGAAGGAAGACGAAGGATACTGCCAGCAGGATGGGCGGAAATATCTGGAACCAGCGGTAGGGGATGTTGTGAAACAGCACCACAATCAGAGCTCCCGCCATAAGGAAGAAGCTGTGTTGTGTGATGGGACCCCAATGGTCCGTCTTGTTGAAGGTCAGCGTGCTGGAGGCGCTGAATACCTCCACGATGGAGATAAGGCAGAGCATCAGGAAGATAATCCAGATGACCTTGTCACCCTTGAATATCTTTTTTAGCAGATCCATGAGTTGTTACTTTAGTTGGTGAGTTGATAAGTTGAGGGGCTCTGTTCAGAGCTCCCTTACATACTTCTTGAACTGGTCGCCGCGGTCCTCGTAGCTCTTGAAAAGGTCAAAGGAGGCACAGCAGGGGCTCAGCAGCACGGTGTCGCCCTTCTTGGCAAGGCGGTAGGCAGCCTCTACGGCATCCTTCATGCCGGTATGTACGTCGGCTACGGGCAGTCCCATGCGGTCGAAGAAGTCATGCAGTTTCTCGTTGTGCAGTCCCAAATAGACTAGTGCGCAGCACTTCTCCTTCACCAGTTCCTCAATTTCGGTATAGTCATTGCCCTTGTCTTTACCTCCGAGGATGAGCACGGTAGGGGTGGTCATGCTCTGTAGTGCGTACCAGCAGGAGTTGACGTTGGTAGCTTTGGAGTCGTTGATGAAGTGCACGCCACCTACGTCACACACCTTCTCCAACCGGTGTTCTACCCCCTTAAAGTCGCTCAAAGCCTGACGGATGCATTCCTTCTTCACTCCCGTGAGGTTGGCTGATATGCCGGCAGCCAATGAGTTGTAGAGGTTGTGAGTGCCTCGCAGTGCCAGTTCCTCCTGTTCCATATTGAAGGCGATGGGTTTCTGTATCTCTATCTCTCCATCCTCTACATAGGCGATGGATCCCTCCTCCTTGACGGCCGAGAAGGGGTAGAGCTGTGCCTTGAGTCCATGTTTTTGCAGTTCGCGGCGTATGATGGGGTCATCGTTCCAATAGACGAAGGCGTCTTCCTCCGTCTGGTTCTGTGTGATGCGGAATTTGGCATCTACATAGTTCTGCATGCAGTGGTCGTAGCGGTCCAGGTGGTCGGGTGTGATGTTCATCAGCACCGCGATATTGGCTCTGAAGTCATACATGTTGTCCAGCTGGAAGGAACTGAGCTCTATGACGTAGTAGTCGTGCTGTTCGGTAGCCACCTGCAGTGCTAAGCTCCGTCCGATGTTGCCGGCCAGCCCCACGTTGAGTCCTGCACTCTTGAAGATGTGGTAGATGAGTGAAGTGGTGGTTGTCTTGCCGTTGGATCCCGTGATGCAGACCATGCGGGCGTTGGTATATCGTCCGGCAAACTCGATCTCCGAGATGACGGGTATGCCCTTTTCCTTCAGTTTGAGGATCAGCGGTGCGTCGCACGGGATGCCGGGGCTTTTGATGACCTCATCTGCGTTGAGTATCTTCTCCTCCGTATGCGCACCCTCCTCCCACTCAATCTGGTATTGGTTGAGCAGAGTCTTATATTTCTCCTTGATGACCGATGTGTCCGAGACAAAGGTCTCGCATCCCTTAACCTGTGCAAGTACGGCAGCTCCTGCGCCACTTTCTCCTGCACCTAATATTACGATTCTCTTTTTCATTTTATCTGTTGCTGTCTATCTATCTATCGTCTGTTTCTATTTATCTCTCTAATCCCTATCTGCTGTCACTCCTGTCCGTTGCCACATCCAGTTTTGGCTCCTCATTTCCTATCGTATCTTTAGCGTGATGATGGTGATGGCCGCCAAAATGATGGTGATGATCCAGAAGCGGACAGTAATCTTTGATTCGTGGAACAGCTGTTCCGGTTTGGTGAAGACCACGCTGCATCCCTCTTCGATGATGCTCGGTGAGGTGCGGAAGTGGTCGTGTATGGGTGTCCGTTTGAAGAGCCGCTGTTTCACCCCTTTCCGTTTGCCCGCCTTGTAGTAGAAGCGTTGGAGGATGACGGAGAGGTTCTCCACCAGGAAGATGCCGCAGAGGATGGGAATGAGCAGTTCCTTGTGTATGATGATGGCTGTGACGGCAATAATACCTCCGATGGTGAGACTTCCAGTGTCGCCCATGAAGACCTGGGCGGGATAGGCGTTGTACCATAGGAAACCGATGAGCGATCCGATGAAGGCGCAGATGAAGATAACCAGTTCCTCACTGCCGGGGATATACATGATGTTCAGGTATCCTGCATACTCTATATGGCTCGATACGTAGGCCAGTATGCCGAGTGTGGCGCCTATAATGGCCGAGTTGCCCGCGCACATGCCGTCCATGCCGTCGTTGAGGTTGGCACCGTTGCTCACGGCCGTGACCACGAAGATAGTGACCAGCACAAAGAGTATCCATCCTGCCACTCGGGCATGTTTGCCCATGAAGGCTGTGAGGTCGGCATAGTCGAGGTTGTTGCTCTTCATGAAGGGGATCGTGGTCTGCGTGGCCTTAATCTCCTTAGCCGCATGTACTACGGTAACCTTGCCGTCGGGCTCCTTCACCTCTATATTCTCCCGGATGACCACCTGTGGGCTCAGGAAGAGGGTCAGTCCTACAATGAGTCCGAGTCCCACCTGTCCTATCACCTTGAACTTGCCATGCAGTCCCTCTTTATCGTGGCGAAAGGTCTTGATATAGTCGTCGGCAAAGCCTAATGAACCGAGCCATATCGTGGTGATGAGCATCAGCTGCATATATACATTCTCCAGTTTGCCCACCAGGAGGCAGGGGATGAGAATGGCAAAGATGATGATGACACCTCCCATGGTAGGTACCCCCACCTTGTTGACTCCAAAGGGATCGATGCGGGCATCGCGTTGTGTTTCCGTCAGCTGTCTCCTCTTGAGCATCTGGATGAAGTGTCCCCCCCACACGGTGGAGATAATCAGTGCGATGAGCACTGCCATCAGTGCCCGGAATGAGATGTATCCGAACATACCCGCTCCGGGGATGTCGAACATGGTATCCAGCCATTTGAAAAGATAATATAGCATATCGTCTCCTAAGGTATTCCTTATATTCCTATTATATATATGTATTTCGTATTACTGTTTTTCCCCTATCATAATTTCCTGTAGCACCTCTTTGTCGTCGAAGTGGTGTTTCACCCCTTTGACGTCCTGGTAGTTCTCATGTCCCTTGCCAGCCACAAGCACCACATCTCCCGGTTGTGCCATCATGCAAGCCGTGCGTATGGCCTCCTTTCTGTCGGTTATGCAGAGGGTCTTCTTCATATCCTCGGCATTGAGTCCCGCCACCATATCCTTGATGATTTCCTTCGGTTCCTCAAAACGGGGATTATCGCTGGTGAGGATGACGCGGTCGCTCAGTCGGGCAGCTTCCTTAGCCATGAGCGGCCGTTTGCCTTTGTCGCGGTTGCCACCTGCACCGGCCACGGTGATTACCTCTCCCTTGCCTTCGAGTACGCCGTGGATGGCGGTAAGTACATTGACCAGAGCATCCGGTGTGTGGGCATAATCGACGATGGCCGTATAGCCCTTCGGTGAGCGCACAGTTTCGAAGCGTCCAGATACTGGGTACAGTGTGCTGAGGATGATGAGCGCATCCTCCATGGGTTTGCCCAGCAGTACGGTAGCTCCCAGCACTGCCAGCAGGTTGCTTGCATTGAACTTGCCGATAAAGTGTGTAGCTACCTCGCGGCCGTTCATCTCCAGAATCATCCCTTCAAAGTGGCTTTCGATGATTTTGCCCTTGAAGTCGGCCGCTGTGCGCAGTGAGTAGGTGTACTGCTTGCTACGGGTGTTCTGAATCATTACCAGTCCGTTGCGGTCGTCGAGGTTGGTGAGGCTGAAAGCCTCTGCCGGCATATCGTCGAAGAACTTCTTTTTGGCCTTGAGGTAGTTGTCGAAGGTCTTGTGGTAGTCGAGATGGTCGCGTGTGAGGTTGGTGAAGATGCCACCGGCAAAGCGGAGACCGCTGATGCGTCTCTGTGCCACACTGTGTGAGCTGACCTCCATGAAGGCATACTCGCAGCCCTTATCAGCCATCTGACCGAGCAGGCGGTTGAGCGTGATGGGGTCGGGAGTGGTATGTTCAGTCGGCACAGGGGTGTCGTCAATGTAGTTACATACGGTAGAGATGAGTCCCGTCTTGTGTCCGAACTTCCTGAACATGTGGTAGAGGAGGGTAGCGATGGTGGTCTTGCCATTGGTACCCGTCACGCCCACCAGCTTTATTCTCCGTGTGGGATCTCCGTAGAAGGTGGTAGCTAATGTGCCGGCTGCCCCTTCGCTGTCGGCTACGCGCACGAAGGTAATCCCTTCCGCATGGATTACCTCTTGCGGAATCTCTTCACACACTACAGCCACTGCACCTTGTTTGATGGCCTGCGGGATGTAGGTATGTCCGTCAGCTTGTGTGCCGCGCATGGCTATAAAGAGGGCGCCCTGGCGGATGGCCCTGGAGTCAATCTCTATATCGGTAATCTCTATGTCTTGCTGGCCGATGACTTCCTCTGTCTTGACCACTTTAATCAGTTCGCTCAGTAACATTATTCAATTTATAATTTACAATTTATACTTCATAATAA
>CAMGIP010000079.1 GCA_946056155.1 uncultured Mediterranea sp.
GACTTCCAGGATGTGCCCATCAGCCAGCGCGAGAAGGTGATTGACCGCACCTTCTACAAGATTGTGCTCCCCATCTCGCAGGATGAAATCAATGCCAACCCTGCCTTGAGAGAGCAGCAGAATCCCGGCTATTGATGACTCAAGCGCGGATGACACCGTGAAGAATCTCAGCTAAAATAATCACAGTGGAGTGACCTAATCACCTCACTTGGCTCCCCGGAAGCGACCTCAGTTTCCGGGGAGTTTTGTTTATCATGGACTGGATGATGGAGTCACGAATATTGGATGAATAAAAATACATATTAATGCTCTTAAACATCTATTTTTCAGTAACAACGTATGCGACTTTTTTCTAAATTCGCATCCGTTAAACCATTTAAATCAATCATCCTATGATTATTGGAGTACCTAAAGAAATTAAGAACAATGAAAACCGCGTAGGAATGACCCCTGCCGGAGTAGCCGAATTGGTGAAGAGAGGTCATACAGTGTATGTACAGGCCACAGCCGGTATCAATAGCGGTTTCAGCGACGAAGATTACGTCGCAGTAGGTGCCCGTATCTTGCCCACCATCGAAGAGACGTATGCCATCGCTGAGATGATTGTCAAAGTGAAGGAGCCTATCCAACCGGAGTACAAGCTGATCCGCAAAGGACAAGTTTTGTTCACTTATTTCCACTTTGCTGCTGACAAGGAACTGACGGAGGCTATGATGGAGCAGCAGGCGGTCTGCATAGCGTACGAAACGGTGGAGAAAGCTGACCGCACGTTGCCGCTGCTCGTCCCGATGAGCGAAGTGGCCGGACGTATGTCTATCCAGGAGGGTGCACGCTTCTTGGAGAAACCACAGGGGGGCAAAGGTAAGCTGATGGGCGGTGTACCGGGTGTTCTGCCTGCCCGTGTACTGATTCTCGGAGGCGGTATCGTAGGAACAAATGCGGCTATCATTGCTGCCGGTATGGGAGCTGACGTACTGATTGCTGACATCAATCTGCCGCGTCTGCGCCACCTGAGCGAGGTTCTTCCCAAGAACGTACGTACGCTCTTCTCTTCTGCACACAACATTAAGGCTGAGTTGCCGACCATTGATTTGGTCATCGGTTCTGTACTGATTCCCGGCGATAAGACGCCACATCTGATTACACGCGATATGCTGAAACTGATGAAGCCGGGCACTGTGCTGGTGGATGTAGCCATCGACCAGGGCGGTTGCTTCGAGACCTCTCACCCCACTACGCACAGCGATCCTGTCTATACCGTAGATGGTATCGTACACTATGCGGTGGCCAATATACCAGGTGCCGTACCCTTCACCTCTACTCTGGCTCTGACCAACGCTACCCTCCCCTACACCATAGCTTTGGCTCAGAAGGGATGGCGCAAGGCGTGTGAGGATGATGCGGCACTGGCTAAGGGTGTGAACATGGTAAATGGTAAAGTTACCTTCAAGGCCGTGGCTGATGTCTTCGGTCTTCCTTATACTCCTTGGGCAGAGGCATAAACAAATAACACAGCACTATTCCATATTCTTTACTGACCGGACCGGCAGTTGCCGGCCCGGTCAGTTTGCTTATGCCCCGGACTTGCCGCTAAGGGATAACAGAGGCCTCGCAGAAAAAAAACGGATTGCCGCTAAGGGATGACAGAGGCCTCGCAGAAAAAAAAACGGACTTGCCGCTAAGGGATGTCAGGGGCTTCGCAGAAAAAAGCCCCAGGTACTGCTGGGGAGCAGACCCGGGGCCTATAAGATGTGATAGTCAAAGTTCAGAATATGCTATCAGATGTTGAGTGACTTGCGCACAGCCTCAATCTTCTTTTCAGCTTCAGCGTTGGCAGATGCGTAGCACTTAGCGCAACCCATCTCACCCTTCACTTCAACATAGAACTTGATCTTGGGCTCTGTACCGGAAGGACGAACCGAAATCTTCGTACCGTCTTCCGTGAAGAACTGGAGCACATTAGAGGTTTCAGGCATATCGATATCAGATACGTTGCCTTCACCATCCGTAGCCTTCAGCGTCTTGTAGTCCTTAACGAGAACCACCTTAGAGCCACCGATTTCCTTCGGGCTGTTGGCACGGAAGTTCTCCATCATCGCCTTGATTTCATCAGCACCGCTCTTACCGGGCTTCACTACGTTTACGGTAGTCTCCTTAGAGAAGCCATATTCCACGTAGATTTCCATCAGCACGTCATACAGCGTCTTGCCCTGGTCCTTGGCCCAAGCGCAGATTTCAGCCAGCAGTGAGCAAGCAGAAACAGCGTCCTTGTCGCGTACGAAGTCTTCAGCCAGGAAGCCATAGCTCTCTTCACCACCACCGATGTACTGCTGCTTGCCTTCGCTCAGACGGATCTCACGAGCAATCCACTTGAAGCCGGTGTAGCAGTCGCGCATCTCTACCTTGTTCTTGTCGGCGATAGCCTTGATCATTTCGGTAGTCACGATAGTCTTCACTACGAAATCGTTGGGCTTCATCTTGCCTGTGGCAATGCGGTTCTTGATGATATAGTAGAGGAAGATCAGTGCTGTCTGGTTACCGTTGATGAGTACCCATTCGCCCTTGTCGTCCTTGCAGGCCATACCTACGCGGTCAGCATCGGGGTCACTGGCCATAACGATGTCGGCGTTGATTTCCTTCGCTAGTTTGATAGCCAGCGTCAGTGCTTCCGCATTTTCGGGGTTGGGAGAAACCACGGTGGGGAAGTTACCATCCTTCACCATCTGCTCGGGCACAGTGTTGACATTCTCAAAGCCCCACTCCTTGAGTGAACGGGGGATGAGGGTGCGTCCTGCACCATGCAGCGGAGTATAGACGATGCTCAGGTCCTTCTGACGCTTGATGACTTCGGGGTCGATGGAGATACCGTGTACCTTTTCGAGATATACCTTATCCACATCTTCACCGATAATCTGGATGAGTTCCTTGCGTCCTTCGAACTTGATGTCATTGACCGTTACCTTGTTTACTTCGTCGATGATGCCCGTATCGTGCGGAGCCAATACCTGTGCACCGTCGTCCCAGTAAGCCTTGTAGCCGTTGTATTCGCGGGGGTTGTGGCTGGCTGTGATGTTCACACCGGCCTGGCAGCCCAGTTCGCGGATAGCGAACGAAACCTCGGGAGTGGGACGAAGATCGTCGAAGAGGTAAACCTTGATGCCATTGGCTGAGAAGATGTCAGCTGAAATTTCAGCGAACAGGCGGCTGTTGTTGCGGCAGTCGTGACCTACAACCACTGAAATCTGCTCCATACCGGCGAAGTTGCGGTTGAGGTAGTTGGCCATACCTTGGGTAGCAGCACCTACGGTGTAGATGTTCATGCGGTTGCTACCTGAGCCCATGATACCGCGCAGACCACCCGTACCAAATTCCAGGTCTTTATAGAAGCACTCGATGAGTTCAGTCTTATCGGGGTTTTCCAACATGCGTTTTACTTCAGCCTGAGTTTCCGCATCGTATGCGGGAGTGAGCCACTGTTCTGCCTTGGCAGTTACTTGCTTGATTAATTCTTGATTGTCCATAGGAGTAGAGTTTTTATGTGTACTGATCTTTGGGTTTATAACAAAACTAACGTGAGGCAAAGTTACTCTTTTTTTCATCACGTACAACTTTTTCCTCCCAAAAAATGTAATTCAAGGCCTATATTTTACTTTTTATATCGCTCTCCCGTTTGTTTCACATACTCACGAAGGAACTCTTCGGGGTAACCTACCCTCACTGGAGTGGCGGGTTGACCGATGGAGTTGCGCTCAAAGCGGCCATCCTTGACGCGTCTCACCACGCCGTCGTTGTACTTCACCACAAGAAATTCGCCCAGCTTCTTCCAGCGTGCAAAGGCGCTCTCTGCCATGTGGAGGGTATAGTCGGTAAGGAAACGGCGAGCTTCCTCGGGTTTGCTCTTGTAGAGTTCGGCGGCCACCTGCTCGATACCGGGCTGGGCCTGCTGGAAACTGCCTTCCAGTGCCTGCTGCTCGCTGCGCACATCGTCAATCATGAGGTCGTAACGGGGATAGACCATATTGGCCACCCAGTTGTGGATCCAGAAGGATGACTTCCAGGAGAAGGTGGCATAGTCGGCGCCATCCACGCGGGAGTAGCATTCGGGGATGCGGTCGGTGCAGCAATAGATGGGAACAAAGACGGTCATGTTGGCATCATCGGTTCCGAACCAGAGCACGCCACCTACAGGGTCGGGCAACTGGGCACGCATCTGAGCCACGAAGACAAACGCACTCTGCTGGGTGGAGATGGGGCGTTCGTTGAAGTATTCCACGCCATCCACCTTGAAGGAGAGGGGCGTGAGACGGTATGGGGTGTGGTAAGGACCGGCACCGAAATCCTTGGAGATGTCGAGCGGAGTACCTTCGTAATGGTCGCGCATGGCCCGCTGAACATCTTGCACAGAGAGCTTGCGGTTGGGCTTGAGATAGAGGGGCATGGGCTTGTCTGTCTCCCCCTTGATGTAGGGGAGGAACTCCTCACCGCGGTCGGTGAACATGTTGAAGTAGCTCCAGACGCGGGCCTCGCAGAAGCGACGGGCACCGAAGTCCAGGGGTGAATAGGCCTCGGCAAAACTGAAATCCTTGTTCACGCCATTGAAATAGCCCTTCTCGCGGGCAAAGGAGATGACATCTCCCGAGTAGAGGCAGTTCTCCTTGTCGTTCATATTGAACTGATGGATACGGCTCTGGTTGGCGTGGGCAGAGATGCAATCATCAGGAATGCGGACAGCTACCCAAACGGCACCTCTCACACCGGAGCCTTTGCCGATCATCTCCATAATCCAGATTTCATTGGGGTCAGCAATGGTGAAGGACTCTCCGCTGCTGTAGTAGCCATACTCCTGCACGAGACTGGTCATAACCTTGATGGCTTCGCGGGCATTGCGCGAGCGCTGGAGAGCCAGGTAGATGAGACTGCCGTAGTCGATCAGACCGAGGGTATCGACCAGTTCGGGGCGTCCGCCAAAGGTGGTCTCCCCAATGGTGAGCTGGAACTCATTCATATTGCCGATGACGTTATAGGTCTGGCGGGCCTGCTCTATCTTTCCGAGGTACTTGCCGGTGTCCCACTCGTGGATGTCGATGAGTGTTCCCTTCTTGTGCACTCCGGCGGGATAGTGATAGAGTTCACCAAAGAGGCCATACGAATCGGCCGAATAGGAGACGATGGTGGATCCATCCACCGAGGCATTCTTGCCGACAATCAGGTTGGTACATGCAAAAACATCCCATGCGGCCAATAGTGCTGCACAGGATGTCAGGAGGATTCGTTTAAGATTCATCATGATAAGTTTTTCCTTTGTTCCTAATTATTATTTTAATTTACTTTTTTAAATTTATAATTTACTTTTTTCAATTTACAATTTATAATTTACGTTCTTCAATTTATAATTTATAATTTATAATTGAACTGACCGTATGTCGCTGATGTGCGAAAATCAAGCACCTTAGCGTGGGGTTATACCTTATATATAGGGCTATACCTTTATATAATGGTGAATAGGCGTGGAGGTAGGGTATTACTTTTTGGTTGGCAAGGTGAAGAAGAAAGTAGAGCCCTCTCCCTCCTTAGAGACAAACCAGAGGCGGCCGTGATTCTTCTGCACGAAATCAGAGCAGAGGAGCAGACCCAATCCCGAGCCTTCCTCGTTCTTGGTGCCAAAGGTGCTGAAATGGGTGTCGGTATGGAGCAGTTTCTTCTGACCCACCTCACTGATGCCACAGCCGTGGTCCTGCACGCTGACCTCACACTCACTGCCTTTATCGGCAAGACGTATCACCACCTCGGTACCTTCGTTACTGAACTTGATGGCGTTGCTCAGCAAGTTACGTACCACGGTCTTGAACATATCCATATCTCCGGTGACAAGCAGACGATCCAGTCCCTCGTAGCGCAAGACTATGCCCTTGACGGCGGCTACGGTGTTGAAGACATCTATAATGCCGCGCAACATCTCCACGGCATCAAAGTCCTGCACCACCACGTTCATGCGGCCAATCTGACTCTTGGTCCACTTCAACAGGTTGTCCAACAGGGCAAACACATCCTCTGTGGTCTGGTTGGCCGTAGTCAGCAGCTCAAACATCTCCGGGCCAATCTTCTCAGCGGGAAGGTTGAGCAACAGCATATTGAGCACCATCTTGATGGAACCGATGGGTGACCTCAGGTCATGAGCGATGACCGAATAGAGTTTGTCGCGTCCCTCGATGGTATGCTCCAGTTCCCGCGTCTTCTGGTCAATGACACGCATGGCAGCCACCAGTGAAATCTGGTGATAGACACGGGTGATAAGTTCCTCCTTGTTGAAGGGTTTGGATATGAAATCGTTGGCTCCCACCTGGAATCCCTTCACGATATCGGCCGTACTGTTCAAGGCCGTAAGGAAGATGATGGGGATGTTTTTGGTCTTCGGGTCAGCCTTCAGATGCTGAGCAACCTCAAAGCCGCTCATGTCGGGCATCATGACGTCCAGCAGCAGCAGGTCGGGATTCTCTTTCTCCACCTGCGCCAAGGCCTGACGTCCGTTGCTGGCGGTGGCAATCGCAAACTTCTCGTTGTTGAGAAGCACCTTGAGCAGCAAGACATTGGACATGACGTCATCCACAATGAGGATTTTATATTCTGAGGGGTTGATATCCATATTCATAATGATTCGAAAGTCTAAGAATTGATGATGTGTATAGGGTTAAGCTGTTTTAAGTTTCACTCATCCTTGTCTATCTCGGTCCGTTTGAAGTACTCGATGATTCGTTCCAGTCCGATTTCCAGGGGGACAAGCGGCTGCCAGTTGAGTTTCTCCTGGGCCAGCGCGATGTTCGGACGGCGCTGTTGGGGGTCATCATGAGGCAGCGGCCTATAGATAAGCTTCGACTGGGAGTGGGTCTGCTTGATGACCTGCGCAGCCAGCTGGCCGATGGTGAACTCCCGCGGATTGCCCAGGTTGACCGGGCCGATGAAATCATCCTCCGTAGCCATCATCTTCACCATGCCCTCAATCAAGTCGTCGATATATTGGAAACTGCGGGTCTGCTCTCCGGTGCCGTAGATGGTAATGTCCTCATTGCGCAGGGCCTGCAGCACAAAGTTGGAGATGACCCGTCCGTCGTTGGGCAGCATATTGGGACCGTAGGTATTGAAGATACGTACAATCTTGATGCGCAATCCATGCTGTCGATGGTAATCCATAAAGAGCGTCTCGGCGCAACGCTTGCCCTCATCGTAGCAAGAGCGGAAACCGATGGGATTGACATTGCCCCAATAGGTCTCGATCTGCGGATGAATCTCCGGGTCGCCATACACCTCACTGGTCGAAGCCTGCAATATCTTTGCATTGTTCTTCTTGGCCAAGCCCAGCATGTGAAGGGCACCCAGGAAGGAGGTCTTGATGGTCTTGATCGGGTCGTACTGATAGTGAATGGGAGAGGCCGGACAAGCCAGATTATAAATCTCGTCCACCTCCGTCTCATAGGGCAGGGTGACATCATGATTGACAAACTCAAACTGGGGATTGTCAACCAAAGACTGGATATTACGCATAGACCCAGTAAACAGGTTATCGAGGCAAATCACATGATTTCCCTCTTCCAAAAGGCGCTTACAAAGGTGGGAGCCAATAAATCCAGCTCCTCCGCTGACCAATATTCTCTTCATATAGGAATTATGTTTCTTCAAAAGTTGTACAAAAATAGGGGATTTGACCATATTATGCAAGTATGTTGTGAACATTTTTTCATAGGAACCAACTTTTGTTTCCATTCCGTTAAGATTTAAGAAAAAAAAAGCGTTGACAAGCCATTTTTCAGACTTGTCAACGCCCTTAATCTATGGTTCCAAAAGGTGGAGTGAGTTACAACTCCCCCTTTGCTTTTCTTTCCAAATAGGCTTCCCAGATAGTGACAGCCTCTGCCACCATATCGATACAGGGACGCTTGGCATAGTAAGCCGGCGTGCGCTTTTCGGGCACCGGCGACCCTTCGGGTTTGCTCAATCCAAGCAGCTCGGCACAGATGAGCGATCCGTTGCGTTGCTTGAACTCAGCAGCCAGCTCCTGCACGAGGGCATAGGTATCGGCCTTGCTCTGACTGTCAGCACCCTCCACAGCCCCCTTTTCCAGTCCGGCCAGCATAAAGAGTCCACAGGCAGCGCCACAGGTCATCCGCATACGTCCGATGCCACCGCCAAAAGCGGCCGACATACGCAACGCCTGCTCAGGCGTGTACCCATACTTATCCGCAAAGGCAGCCACTACCGACTGGGAGCAGTTGAACCCCTGTTTGAACAGTTCCCTTGCTTTTTCTACACGAGAAGTCATAATGAATGTGTGTGTTAGGTTATACCCATAGGTCCATATGGTCTGGAGCAAGGCTCAAGTGTGCGCCTTAATCTCTTTAAGCGCACAACAGAGCTGGTCGGGACACGAGGTGGGACGTCCGCCACAGCGGATGCCCTCCAACCTGCGTATGACCTCCTCTACCGGCATATTCTCCACCAAGCGGGAGAGTCCCTGCAGATTGCCATTGCAGCCTCCCCAGAAGTGCACCTCTCTGACAATCCCCTCAGCCACCTGCAGTTCGATGTGCGAGCTGCAGGTTCCTTGGGTTTTATAAAGGTAGTACATTACTCTTCGTCGCTCTCCTCAGGCTTCATGTTGGTATATACCGTCTGCACGTCGTCAAACTCCTCCAGACGTTCTACCATCTTGTTCAGCGTTTCACGATGCTCCGGAGCCACCTCTTTCAGGTCGTTGGGGATGTAGGTAAAGTCACCACCGACATCTTCAAAGCCCTGTTCCTCCAGATGCTTCTGGATGGCCGAGTAGCTCTTGGGGTCACCGTAGATAGTGATGGTGCCCTCTTCTTCATCCTCCTCATAGTCCTCATCGATATCGAAATCGATCATGTCGAGAATGAACTCTTCCATATCCATGCCCTCCTTCTTCTTGAAGGTGAAGACACACTTGTGGTCAAAGAGGAAGGCCAAAGAGCCCATGGTACCGAGGTTACCGCCGAACTTGTTGAAGACGCTGCGCACATCGGCCACCGTACGGGTGGGGTTGTCGGTCAGTGTATCTACGAAGACAGCAATGCCGTGAGGTCCATATCCCTCGTAGGTCATGCCCTTGTAGTCGCTCTGGTCCTTACCCATTGCGTTCTTGATGGCACGCTCGATGTTATCCTTCGGCATGTTCTCACGCTTACAGGTAGCGATGACTGAACGCAGCGTAGGATTGTTCTCAGGTTCCGGTCCTCCGGCTTTTACGGCAATGGCAATCTGCTTGCCCAGACGGGTGAAGGTCTTGGCCATGTGTCCCCATCTCTTCAGCTTAGTAGCTTTTCTATATTCAAACGCTCTTCCCATTGGAAATAATGTTTTTATTGGTTAATGTTCTTTCTTCGTTTATCTCAGTTTGGCGTCCAACTTGATCTGGAGGTTGTTCACCAGTTTCTGCATAATCTTCTCAATCTGCTTCTCGTTGAGAGTAGCATTCTCATCCTGGAGCAGGAAGCTGACAGCGTAGCTCTTCTTTCCGGCCTCCAGGTTCTTGCCTTCATAAACATCGAAGAGCGCCACCTCCTTGAGCAGTTTCTTCTCCGTTTCGTAGGCGATGCGCTCAATCTCGGCAAATTCCACCCTCTTATCGACCAGCAGAGCGAGGTCACGCTTCACAGCGGGGAACTTGGAGAGTTCCTTGTAGCTGACCTTCACATTCTTGATGGCCTTCATCAGCTCCTTCCAGTTGAGGTCGGCATAATAGACCTCCTGATCGATGTCGAACGCCTTCAGGAGTCTCTTCTTGACGATGCCCCATACGGCGAGACGCTTGCCTCCGCGGGTGTTGATGGCCAGAGCCGAGCTGAAGAGGTCATCATCGGCATGCTCCAGTACCAAAGAGCCCATCGGCAGGCCGAGGCGGCGGAGGATATTCTCCACGTAGGCCTTCAGTTCATATACGGTGCTCTGCTCATCGGCATGAGCCCAAGAGTTCTGCACCCGCTTACCGGTCACCCAGAGGGCGAGGTGGTAATCTTCGCTATAGGCAGCGATGGGGTGTTCGGCATCCTTGCGGTCGGCCTTGTAGTAGGAGCAGTTGCCATACTCGAAGAACTTGAGGTCACCATTCTTGCGGTTGGCGTTATGGGCAATGCTCTCCAGACCGCCGAAGAGGAGGCTCTGGCGCATGGCGTTGAGATCGGCACTCAGCGGATTCATCAGCATGACCAGACGTTCAGCCGGATAACTCTGCAGCCCCTCATAATAGGCGGCACGGGTGAGCGAGTTGTTCAGGATCTCATGGAAGCCGCAACCCACCAGCTGTTCGGCCACCAGGTTCTGCAGCTTGTTGGAGCGGTCGTACTCGCCCTTGGTCGTGAGGCTCGACTTGAGGGTGGAGGGAATCTCCACATTGTTGTATCCATAGATACGCAGGATGTCCTCGATGACGTCACAGTCGCGCTGCACATCCACCCGGTAGGGAGGCACATCGAGCGTCACTCCTTCGGCACTCTCCTCCACAATCTCCATCTCCAAGCTCTTGACGATGCGTTTGATGGTGTCATGACCAATCTCCTTACCGATCAGGGCATTGACCTTCTCAAAGGGCAACACCACGCGGAAGGGTTCAGCCACGGCAGCACATACATCCTTAATCTCAGAAGAGATGGTACCACCGGCCAGCTCCTTGACCATGAGGGCCGCCAGCTTCAGGCAGTAGATCAGATTGTTGGGATCCACTCCGCGCTCAAAGCGGAAAGAGGCATCCGTATTCAGACCGTGGCGACGGGCCGTCTTGCGTACCCACGTGGGATGGAAATAGGCGCTCTCGATGAAGACATCCTTCGTCTCTTCCGTAGAGCCGGACTTCAGTCCGCCGAACACACCGGCGATACACATCGGCTCCTCGGCATTGCAGATCATCAGGTCACGCTCATCCAGCTTGTGCTCCACACCGTCCAAGGTCACGAAGGGTGTGCCCTGCGGCATGGTCTTTACCACCACCTGCCGCCCCGTAATCTGGTCTGCATCAAAGCAGTGGAGCGGCTGTCCGAAGGCATGAACGATATAGTTGGTGATATCCACCACATTGTTGATGGGGCGCAGTCCGATCAGGCGCAGCTTGTTCTGCAGCCATTCGGGGCTCTCCTTCACCGTCACACCCTTCACCGTCACTCCGGCATAGTGGGGACAAGCCTCGCTGTTCTCCACCTTCACCTCAATGTCGAGTTCGTGGTTCTCCACGGCAAAGGCCTCCACTGAGGGGCGCTTCAAGGTAGCTTCCACCCCCTGCTGCACGAGATAGGCATAGAGGTCACGGGCCACACCATAGTGTGAGCAGGCATCGGCACGGTTGGGAGTGATATCCACCTCCAGCACGTAGTCGCTCTTGATCTGGTAGTAATCCTTGGCCAGTGTACCGGGTACAGCCTCCTGCGGCAGCACAATGATGCCTGCATGGTCAGTACCCAGACCGATCTCATCCTCGGCACAGATCATGCCGTTGGACTCCACGCCTCTGAGTTTTGATTTCTTGATGGTGAAGCACTCCTCACCGCTATAAAGTTTGGTACCGAGTGTAGCCACCACTACCTTCTGTCCGGCAGCCACGTTGGGGGCACCACACACGATCTGCACAGGGTCACCCTGTCCCAGATTGACCGTAGTCACATGCATGTGATCGGAATTGGGATGGGGTTCACAGGTGAGTACCTCACCGATGACCAGTCCTTCCAATCCCCCCTTGATGGATTGCACCTCCTCCACGCCTCCGGTCTCCAGACCGATGGAGGTGAGCGCAGCCGCCACTTCGTCGGGCGTCAGCTGAAAATCCACATACTCTTTCAGCCAATTATACGAGATATTCATATCGATGTATGTTTGTATGTTTATTTAGTTATTCTTCAAAGCAAGCCCCTTGTTCCGCTCCCCTCCTCCCCCGTGTCCAACCGCGGGAAAGGGGTTACGGCCAAAATGCTCGCAAAGGTATAAAGTTTTTTTGGAATAGTAAGGTTGTATCTCCAAAAATCATCAGACATCACTTCACGGGGAAGCAGCAGACTTCAC
>CAMGIP010000080.1 GCA_946056155.1 uncultured Mediterranea sp.
GAATCCACTGGTGTTTGAGACCAGCGCGTCTACCGATTCCGCCATCTGGGCATTTTCCTTAGAAATGCGCTGCAAAGGTACAACTATTTTTGAGAAAGACAAAAAAAAGGTGGAAAAAATTGCACGAAAGCAAGAAATAACCTCTTTTATTGCCGCTAATTGAAATTATATGGCTATATTAGCCCCTGCAAACTCTACTATTTACTAAATACAATGACTTATGAACGATATCAATCATAATTATTGCGTCATCATGGGTGGGGGTATCGGTAGCCGCTTCTGGCCTTTCAGCCGTAAAAACCTGCCTAAGCAGTTTCTCGACTTCTTAGGCACCGGACGCTCACTGCTGCAGCAGACCTTCGATCGTTTTAAGAAGGTGGTGCCTGCGGAACATATCCTGGTGGTGACCAATGCTATGTATGCGGACCTGGTGAAGGAGCAACTGCCCGAACTGGCGGACAGCCAGATTCTCTTGGAGCCTTGCCGGAGAAATACTGCGCCTTGCATCGCATGGGCTTCCTATCATATACAGGCTCTATGTCCTGATGCTAACGTGGTGGTGGCTCCATCGGATCATCTGATACTCAAAGAGGAGGAGTTTCTCGAAGCCATTCGCAGGGGACTGAAGTTTGTCTCCGAGTCGGAGAAGCTACTGACGCTCGGCATCAAACCCAACCGACCGGAGACGGGATACGGCTACATACAGATAGCTGAACAGGCGGGGGAGAATTTCTACAAGGTAAAGACTTTTACGGAGAAACCGGAACTGGAACTGGCCAAGGTCTTCGTGGAGAGCGGTGAGTTCTACTGGAACTCGGGACTCTTTATGTGGAACGTGCAGAGCATCATCAAGGCTGGTGAGCGGCTGCTGCCCGAACTGGCTGCCAAACTCTCTGTCAAGAAAGAGGTGTATGGTACGGAGCAGGAGCAGGCCTTCATCAAGGAGTATTTCCCTGCTTGTCCCAACGTATCTATCGACTATGGTGTGATGGAGAAGGCTGACAATGTCTATGTCTCCTTGGGGGACTTCGGATGGAGCGACCTGGGTACCTGGAGTTCGCTCTACGACCTCTCGCCCAAGGACAGGGAGGGCAATGTGGTGCTGAAGTGCCGCTCTATGCTCTATGACTGTCACGACAACATTGTGGTGATGCCGAAAGATAAGCTGGTGGTGATTGAGGGACTGGACAACTGCCTCGTGGCAGAGTCGGAGAATGTGTTGCTCATCTGCCGCAAGGATGATGAACAGTCGGTACGCAAATATGTGAACGATGTGCAGATGAAGCTTGGCGACGACTTTGTCTGACTTCCTCCCGGCCTTGCCGGCTCGATGATAAGACGGAAGCATCCCTTCAACTGAAAACTCTCCAATCCATGGACAACAGATGTCCGGGATTGGAGAGTTTTTTGCGTATGCAAGTGGAGGAAAGGGAGAATCTGCTTAGAGGGTAGCCTGGATGGCCTCGGCGATGGAGCGGAACTCCTCATCGCTGAGCTTCAGCTTGGGGTTGGAGAAGAGCATGTCCTTCTCGCTCTGCATCGGAATCAGATGGATGTGAGCGTGGGGCACTTCCAGGCCAAGCACAGCCTGTCCCACCTTGATGCAGGGGAATGCCTTCTTGATGGCAATGGCCACCTGCTTGGCAAAGAGCTGCATGGCCGCCAAATCATCATCGCTCAGGTCAAAGATGTAGTCCACCTCTTGCTTGGGGATGACCAGCGTATGACCTTTCACTAAGGGGTTGATATCGAGGAAGGCGAAGAACTTGTCGTTCTCGGCCACTTTGTAGCAGGGAATCTCACCTGCTACGATTCTGCTGAAAATAGTTGCCATAGTGTTGCACTTTTATAGGTTGGATAAAAAAAGGCAAATCCGCGCGTGCAGACTTGCCTATACATTAGAATGAGATGTTCAATACCTCGAGCTGAATCATGCCCTGGGGCACCTTGATTTCAGCCACATCACCCACCTTCTTGCCCAGCAGACCCTGTGCAATGGGGGTATTCACAGAGATTTTACCCTCCTTGAGGTTGGCTTCGCTCTCTGATACGATGGTGTAGGTCATCTTCATGCCGTTCTTCACGTTTTTCAGCTCCACCTTGTTCAGGATCTGTACCGAGTCGGTCTTCAGCTTGGACTCATCTATAATCTTAGCATCGGCAATGACAGCCTTCAGCTTGTTGATCTTCATTTCAAGCAGACCCTGTGCCTCTTTGGCGGCATCATACTCGGCATTCTCCGACAGGTCGCCCTTGTCGCGAGCCTCGGCAATCGCTGCCACAATCTTGGGGCGTTCTACCGCCTCTAATTGTCTCAATTCGGCTACCAGCTTGTTGTAGCCCTCTTCTGACATGTAAGCCATACTTTTTTCCTCCTAATAATCTATTCGTTAGTAATAATTTGATTGCTGTTGTCTTGTCTTACCCGGGGTACAGATAAAACAAAAAAGAATTCCAACATGGTTGGCATGTTGGAACCCTCCTTTATGATTTCGCCTGCAAAGATAGCCCTTTAATCCGTAGGAATCAAACGTTGGGGCCTGCTTTACAACATATTTTACATTAGTTTCACAAGTCTGTCTGAGGGTGATAATCCTCTAACTGACTTTATAACAGAGCTTTAATGGCTGCTTCCAGATCTTTGATGTTTTCGCCGCGGGCATTGAGTTCGTTCTTCCTTGAGATGAGGAAGAGGGTGGGCACTGCCTGGATGTTGTAGGCAGCGGTGAGCGATGAATAGATGCCTTGCGGGTCGCGTACGCAGATCCAGGGCAGATTGTCGGCCGTGGTCTTCCAGAAGTGCTCATCGGCATCGAGCGACACCTGGAAGATTTCCAGTCCCTGACCGGCATACTTGTCGTAGAGGTCGCGCAGGAGATAGTTGTGCGTGGCCGATACGGCGCTCTGGTAGATGGTGAAGTCGAGGATGACCACTTTGCCCTTCTGTGCGGTGAGCTTCTGGAGGTTGCCCTTCATGTCGCGCAACTGGATGTCGATGACTCCTGCCTCCTGCACCTTCTCGGCGGGGAACTCCACGGTCTGCTCCTTACGCGGGCGCGTGTTCTTCATTCCTTTTATCACCAGATTGTAGAGGTGCTTGGAGCGGTCGGCGTGGGGATAGCTGTTGTTGATGCTGGTAGCCACGGCAGCAAAGCACTTCACGTCATCCTTGCTGTTGAGCGGGTCGAAGATGAGGTAGTCGTTGAGCCGCTGGAAGAGGGCAAAGTAGGAGTAGGCGGCATTGGGAGCGGCGAAGATGTAGTTGGTCTTCACCTCGTCCTTGTAGTTCTTCACCACTTCTGTAAGGCTCTCTTCGAAGACCGACGGAGTAATCTTGTTGGCCCTCATGTCGGCTGCCAACGCATTGACCCTGGCCTGTAGGGTGGCCTGTTTGAGCGAGAGCTCCTTGATTTTCTGACAGTTGGTCGAACCCTCCACGATGTAGTTGGTGGCAAAGCCGCTGTAGGGAGCCGTGACGTGCACGCTCTCCGTAGAGTCGATAGAGAGGTTGATTACCTTGTCCTCCACCCGCAGGCGGTAGAACTCGGGAGATTCCGGCTGTGGCAGCTTGAAGGCAAACGAACCGCTGCCGCCCAACTTCACCGAGTCGAGCGCCACAATACCTTCGAGTGCCGAAGCCTCGAAGTAGAGCATTTTACCCTCTGCACCGGTCACTTCACCCTCCACACGAAATTTGGGCGTGGTGTCGCATGCACTCAAAGCCAGCGCGGCCATGGCCACGCAGAATACTTTTTTCATCATGATGTATCTGTTTTCCTTATAGTTTTTTCACTCCAGTCTTACAAGTGGCTTATCATATACCCTACCGGCAGATCAAAGGCTTGCAAAACCTGTATGCTTCCATTTCAGCTTGCAAATATAGATATAATCCGCGAAATTACACAGCGGCGCTATCAAGAAATTTTTTTCTTCCCCCTCTCAGACGTACCTCACGGCAGGAAAGTACCACTCCATTCGACATTTTGGTAATATAAATAGGTAAAAATAGCTGTTTTTGAAGATTTTGTTCGTGAAAATCGCAGTAAAGCCAAAAAGATTGTGTACCTTTGCGCGATTTTTGGAAGAATATACAGAAAACAAAATTATTTTATGATTAACCCCATTGTTAAGACGATCGAGTTGCCTGATGGAAGAACCATCACGCTCGAAACGGGAAAGCTGGCAAAACAGGCAGACGGTTCTGTGATGCTGCGCATGGGCAACACCATGCTGTTGGCTACTGTTTGTGCCGCCAAGGACGCAGTTCCCGGAACAGATTTTATGCCGCTTCAGGTTGAGTACAAAGAAAAATTCTCCGCTTTCGGACGTTTCCCCGGAGGTTTTACCAAACGTGAAGGACGTGCTTCTGACTACGAAATCCTTACTTGCCGTTTGGTGGACCGTGCTCTCCGCCCCCTCTTCCCCGACAATTTCCACGCAGAGGTATATGTGAACATCATTCTCTTCTCTGCTGACGGTGTGGATATGCCTGATGCGTTGGCTGGTCTGGCTGCTTCCGCTGCTTTGGCCGTATCGGATATTCCTTTCAATGGCCCGATTTCTGAGGTGCGAGTGGCTCGCATCGATGGTCAGTTCGTTATCAATCCCACCTTTGAACAGTTGGAGAAGGCCGACATGGACCTGATGGTAGGTGCTACCTATGAGAACATCATGATGGTAGAAGGCGAGATGAGCGAGGTGTCTGAGCAGGATCTGCTCGCTGCCCTCAAGGCTGCTCACGAGGCCATCAAGCCCATGTGTGTGGCACAGAAGGAACTGGCCGAGGAGGTAGGCTCTACCGTGAAGCGTACCTACGACCATGAGGTGAACGACGAGGAGTTGCGCAAGGCCGTACATGAGGCTTGCTATGCCAAGGCTTATGCCATTGCCAGCGAGGGCAACCGCGACAAGCATGCCCGCGAAGATGCCTTCACCGCCATCTGCGATGAGTTCAAGGCTCAGTTCACCGAAGAGGAGCTCGAAGAGAAGGCTCCCCTGATTGACCGCTACTACCACGATGTGGAGAAGGAGGCTATGCGCCGTTGCATCCTGGATGAGGGCAAGCGTCTGGATGGCCGTAAGACCACCGATATCCGTCCCATCTGGTGCGAGGTAAGCCCGCTGCCCGGTCCTCACGGATCATCTATCTTCACCCGCGGTGAGACCCAGTCGCTCTCTACCGTGACGTTGGGTACAAAGCTCGACGAGAAGATTGTAGATGACGTGCTGGTTCACGGCAAGGAGCGTTTCCTGCTTCATTATAACTTCCCGCCCTTCTCTACGGGTGAGGCTAAGGCTCAGCGTGGTGTAGGCCGTCGTGAAATCGGTCACGGACACCTGGCTTGGCGTGCCCTCAAGGGTCAGATTCCTGCTGACTATCCCTACGTAATCCGCGTAGTATCTGATATCCTGGAGTCAAACGGCTCATCTTCTATGGCTACAGTTTGTGCCGGTACGCTGGCGCTGATGGATGCCGGTGTGAAGATCAAGAAGCCGGTTTCGGGTATCGCCATGGGTCTGATCAAGAACCCCGGTGAAGAGAAATATGCCGTATTGAGCGACATCCTCGGTGATGAGGACCACCTCGGTGATATGGACTTCAAGGTGACGGGTACCAAGGATGGTATCACGGCTACCCAGATGGATATCAAGTGCGACGGTCTGACTTACGACATCCTGGAGAAGGCGCTGCTGCAGGCTAAGGCCGGTCGTGAATATATCCTCGGCAAACTGACTGAGTGCATTGCTGAACCTCGCGAAGACCTCAAGCCGCACGCTCCGCGCATCGAGACGATGACGATTCCTAAGGAGTTCATCGGCGCTGTGATTGGCCCGGGTGGAAAGATTATCCAGGGTATGCAGGAGGAGACGGGTGCTACCATCACCATCGAAGAGGAGGACAACGTGGGCAAGATTGAGATTGCGGGTACTTGCAAGCAGAGCATCGATGATGCTATCCGCATGATCAAGGCTATCGTGGCTGTGCCTGAGGTGGGTGAGACCTACACCGGCAAGATCCGTAGCATCATGCCTTACGGCGCATTCGTAGAGTTCCTCCCCGGTCGTGACGGTCTGCTTCACATCTCTGAGATTGACTGGAAGAGACTGGAGACCGTGGAAGAGGCTGGTCTGAAAGAGGGTGATGAAATCCAGGTGAAACTGCTGGAAATCGATCCCAAGACTGGTAAGTTCAAGCTCTCTCACAAGGTGCTGGTTCCGAAGCCCGAGGGCTATCAGGAGCGTCCCGAGAGAGGCGAGCGTCGCGAAAAGGGCGAACGCCGTGAGCGTCGCGATCGTGGCGACAAACGCTAAGATATACTATAAGGTATATATATAAAAGGTATAAGCGCAGAAAGGCCCCGCAACCCAATGGTTGGCGGGGCCTTTTTTCAATCGTATAGTGTAGTTTCCTTCGGGATTTCTCTGTTTTCCTTCAGCTTCTCCTTTGTTTTCCCTCTGTTTCTCTTCGAGATTTCTATGAGGCGGGATATGCTCCCATGACGCTTTGGGAAGAAGGTGATGAAGAGAGTAGGCTGTCCTTATTGATATTCCTTGGTGGGCAGTTCGCCGCGGAGTGCCCCGAGCGCATTCATGGCCAATGCCTCCAGTTCATCCTCTCCGGGATAGATGAAGACGGGAGCCAAGAAGTCGATACGCTCGCGCAGACGGGAAGTGATGTACTCCGAGTGGGCCATACCTCCGGTCAGCAAGATGGCATCCACCTTGCCGTAGAGCACCACGGCCGCTCCACCGATGGTCTTGGCTATCTGGTAGATCATGGCATCAAGGATAAGTCGGGCATGTTCATCGCCCTGGGCAATACGTCGCTCCACCTCCTGTACATCCGTTGTGCCGAGGTGAGCAGCCAGACCCGCATGGCCCTGAATGCGTTTCTTCAGTTGCTCCCGCGTATAGCGCCCCGAGCAGCAGAGGTCTATCAGCTGTCCGGCCGGCAGGGTGCCTGCCCTTTCGGGTGAGAAGGGGCCCGAGCCGTCCAAGGCATTGGGTACATCAATGGCTCTGCCTTTCCGGTGAGTACCCACCGATACACCCCCTCCCAAATGGCAGATGACCAGGTTCAGGTCCTCATACTTCACCGGATGGTCAGGGTGCTGACGGGAGTAGTCGGCGGCATAGCGGCGTCCGATGGCTCTCTGGTTGAGGGCATGCCAGATGACCGTCACCGGCATCTGCGGAGAGCCCGTGATGCGTGCCACCTCCTCCAGTTCATCCACCACGCCCGGGTCGGCGATGAAGGCACGGCAGGAGGGCAGCATGGCCGCCAGCTCAGAGGCGATGAGGCAACCCAAGTTGCAGGCATGGCTGCGCAGGGCATGGGTGATGTCGTTGAGCATGGCATCGTTCACCTCATACACCCCACCGGGAATAGGCTTCAGGAGCCCACCACGCCCAATGATGGCATCAAAACGGAAGGGAATGTGGTGCTCGCTGAGCGAGCGCAGTACCAACTCCTTGCGGAACTCAAACTGGTCAATGACGCGCGGATAGAGCGACAGCTCTTTCACCGAATGGCGAAGAGTGGTCACCAACAGCGGGCATTCATCTTTATAAACCGCAATCTTGGTTGAGGTGGATCCGGGGTTGATAGCAAGAATATCCATGGGACAAAGAGAGGAATCAAAGGTTGGAACGGTGGCCGGCCGTGAGACAGGCCATGGCTATGCTGTAGTATTTCGACAATCCGGAGTCGCTGCGCGAGGGGAGCACTACCGGACAGATGGTGCCCTGAAGCAGTCCGGCCATGTCGGCATGGGAGAAGAGGGAGACCGCCTTGTAGAAGGCGTTGCCCGACTCAATGTTGGGGAAGATGAGCACATCAGCCTCTCCGTTGATGGGCGACACGATGCCTTTGATATCGCTGCTGCTCTTCTCGCAGGAGGTCTTTACGTCCAACGGCCCGTCGATGATGACATCGCCAAACTCGCCTGCTTCGGCCAGCTCCACGATGTGTACATAGTCCACCGAGTGGGGAAACTTAGGACTCACCTTTTCCGAGCAATGGATAAGCGATATGCGTGGCTGGGCTATGCCGAAGCTGCGGCAGGTGCGGATGGCATACCAGATCATCTCGATGCGTTGCTGGAGCGTGGGGTAGGGGATGACCGCTGCATCGGAGAAGAAGAGTAGCTTGTGGTAGGTGGGTATCTGCATCACCGCCAGATGGGTCATCACCTGCCCTTGGGGCAGAAGTCCCTCCTCCTTGTTAAGAATCACTCGCAGCAGGTTGTCGGTATTGATGATACCCTTCATTAGAATATCCGCCTTTCCCTCCCTGATCATGCGCACGGCGGTACGGGCTGCCTCGTCAGGATCCTCCACATGTACCGTCTCCACATGTTCAGCATGGCGCTGCAGAGCGGTATATGGAGCCAGACGGTGGGAGTTGCCCACCATCACAAAGTCTGCTATGCCCTCCTCCAAGGCGCGGGCCACAGCATATTCCGTATGTTCATCGTCACCACACACCACGGCAATGCGTCTGCGGCACTCCAAGCTTTTGAGGTGCGATGTCAATTGTTCAAAGTTCCTAATAGGTTCCATAGCGATAGATTTTTAGCAAATATCGGGAATTTTGTCGGATAATCAAGCATGGATTCTATTATATTTTCCATAAATAAATGTCATTTTGTCGTTTTTTTGTGTTGAGGCCCGATTCCAAGGGAGAAAAGTGAGGTGAATTAAATTAAAAACAGGGGGAAAGTATCTGATGAAATGCTTATTTTTGCCGAAAATTTCAGGCCAATATGAACAGCGAACAACTGATATATCCTCCTTTCGTGGAGCGGGGCGACCAGGTGATTATCCTCTCTCCGTCGAGCAAAATCGACAAGTCGTTTGTGGACGGTGCCAAAAAACGGCTTCAATCCTGGGGACTGAATGTGTGCAAGGCTCCTCATGTGCTGAGTGCCAGCGGTACCTATGCCGGAGGCATTGCCCAGCGGTTGGGTGATTTGCAACGGGCGTTGGACGACGACAAGGCGAAGGTCATCTTTTGCAGCCGAGGGGGGTACGGTGCGGTGCATCTTGTGGGTAAGCTCGACTTCACCCGCTTCCGCCAGCATCCCAAGTGGCTCATCGGTTTCAGCGACATCACCGCCCTGCACCAGGTGATGCAGCGTGAAGGCTTTGCCTCGCTTCATGCCCCTATGGCCCGCCATCTGACGGTGGAGCCGGAGGATGATGTGGCTACCGAGACACTCCGTAAGCTGCTCTTCGGTGAGTCGGTCTCTCCCTATAGGGTAGCTCCACACAAGCTCAACCGCAAAGGTTCAGCCGGAGGTACCTTGCGAGGCGGCAACTTGGCCGTCTCCTACGGCTTGCGCGGTACTCCTTGGGACTTCCCTGCCGAGGGTACCATCCTCTGCATCGAGGATGTGGGTGAGCGTCCCCACGCCATAGAGCGTATGCTCTACAACCTCAAGCTGGGAGGAGTATTGGAGAGGCTTTCCGGTTTGATTGTCGGGCAGTTTACCGAGTATGAGGAGCGCAAACAGTTGGGCAAGGAGCTCTACGGTGCCATAGCCGACCTGGTCAAGGAGTATGACTATCCCGTCTGCTTCAATTTCCCAATGGGCCATGTCAAGGAGAATATGCCGCTGATTCTCGGGGGCGAAGTGGAGCTGACGGTTGGTCGTCAGGGCGTTACACTCACCATGACCACCTCGGCGTCTTCCGCGATCAATCGGTAGGTGGTGAAGCAGGCCCTCCCTCCCCTGCGGCAAAATTTCCCTGTGCGATGACACACTTTTCCTCTTCTATGAACATCCTGCATGTTAATCTTTTGCAAATGTAATTGATGTATTGCTTTTTATGTTAATTTTGCCTCATTACCCATAGCAATTAGCTGTTTTAGCCATGAGAACACCAGTGGAATCTTCGGTTATTGTTTCCCGTCTCAGACAGGATGGCAAGGGGGAGTATGTCTGTCAAAGCAATGATGAACATTGCCGCAATGTAGCGGAATTGGCAAACAAATTCGCTGCATCGTTTGGCATGGGTGAATGGGGCTATGTATTGGGGCAGCTGCACGACAAGGGCAAGGAGAAACATCAGTTTCAAGAGTATATCCGTGACGCGAATGGCATACCCGGACACTCGCATTATACACGCGAAGGAAAAACGCATGCATACGTAGGAGCCCTTGAGGCTCGTCGTATATACGGCAAGCAGGCCATACCCCTTTTCTGCAACCCAATAGCCTCCCACCATCGCGGACTCTATGATTATTGTGAACTGGAAGACATACTCAAGCAATCTCTCCCTGAGGAGGTAACTGGTGTGACGGATAAGGCATCACTCAGCACCCCGCCTTTCAAGATGGAGGGCAAGGATTTCCACCACCTTGCCCGCATGATGTTCTCCTGTCTTGTAGATGCAGACTTTCTGGATACGGAGGCCTTCATGGATGAGCATACGTCCAAGGCACGAGGTTGTCACACGTCGTTGCACTCATTGTTGCCGTTGCTGGAACAACATCTCGATCTGTTGAATCATCTTTCTCCCCTCTCCGATGTCAACCCCATACGCAGAGAGGTGCAATCGTGCTGCAGGAAGAAGTCGGATCTCCCCAAAGGTTTCTACAGCCTTACTGTCCCCACGGGAGGTGGAAAGACACTCTCCTCCCTGCTTTGGGCCATGCGTCACGCCATACATCACGGCATGAGTCGGATAGTGATAGCCATTCCTTATACCAGCATCATTGCACAGACAGCCTCCATACTCAAGCAGATATTCGGTGAGGAGGCGATTCTAGAGCATCATAGCGCCTTTAATCCTGATTCTGCAAGAGATGATGCCAATAGACATAGAGCAAAACTCGCTACAGAGAATTGGGATTATCCCATCATCGTCACTACCAACGTACAGCTGTTCGAGTCGATGTTCAGCCACCGACCGTCCGACTGCCGCAAGCTCCATAATGTGGCCAACAGTGTCATCATACTTGACGAGGCTCAGATGTTGCCAACCGATTTTCTCCAACCGATTGTAGATGCCCTGAAGTCTTATCAAAAGATGTTCGGCATATCGGTGATATTTACTACAGCGAGTCAGCCCGTGCTCAGTGGATTGATTGAGGGATGCAATCCCCGTGCTGCATTTCAAGGTATAGATCATATAACGGAAATAATACCCACGGGATATGCTCTACACGATAAATTGCGAAGGGTGTGCTTGGAGATAGACAACACTGGAAGTACATATGATGAAATAGCCGAGCGACTGTCACGGCATGATAAAGTGTTGTGCATCGTGAATACCCGTAATGATGCAAGGGAAATATTCGAGCGTCTTCCCAAGGAGGGGTTGACCATTCACTTGTCCAGAATGATGTGTCCTCGACATGTTTCAAAAGCCATTCAAGAGATTAAGCAAGCACTGTCAGATAATTCAGAAACTGTGATTAGAGTTGTGGCAACCCAACTGATAGAAGCAGGAGTGGATATTGATTTTCCTGTTGTTTATAGACAAGAGGCAGGACTTGACTCCATCCTGCAAGCGGCAGGAAGATGCAATCGTGAGGGCAAGTTGGATATGGCTACGACATACGTGTTCAGCCTATCCAAGGAACATCGTCTCTTTGGAAGCATCATAGATGCCAACAATGCAAGACTCAATATGGTAAACGTCAAGGATTGGTTTGCGCCTGAGACGATGACTGCCTATTTTAGGCAACTATATTGCAGAAAAGAAACATTCGACAAAAAGAGATCAAGACGTTATTGTATAAACCTACAGCAATGTGCTTTGAAGAGGCATCCAAGGAGTTCAGACTTATAGAAGAAATCGGAAAAACTGTTTATGTCAATATGGACGACAGCCTTGAATTGGTTGAACGTCTGAAGTCCGATGGTATTACCTATGCGCTGATGAAACAATTGTCGCAATTCGGCGTGAATATCCATGATCGAGACTTTCAGAAACTGAAGAGTTATGGAGCCATAGAAGAAGTGATTGAAGGCATTTATGTGGTCAACGACCGG
>CAMGIP010000081.1 GCA_946056155.1 uncultured Mediterranea sp.
ACTTGCTCAAAAATAACGAGTTGAATTCTCCCTCACAGTACATATCCCTCCCTCACGGTACATATCCCTCCCTCATAATACATATCCCTCCCTCACAGTACATATCCCTCCCTCATAGTACATATCCCTCCCTCACGGTACAGAATCTCTCCTAACAACCCGTAATGCAAAGATTTATATCATGAAACCCAAAAAGATAAACAGCATGAAACATCGTATGAGATCTATGGTGAAAACCCTGGCAGACTGCATGGCTTTGGCTGCGCTTCCGCTCCTGCTTCATACCGGGTGCAGCGACGAGTATGCCTCCCAGTCGGGCGATGCGTCCAACGATGTGCGTCAGCTCATCTCCCTCTCGGGAGAAATTGTACAGGTGGCTGTGACGCGTGTCAACGATAACGGATTTGCCGATGGCGACGTCATGGGCGTCTATATCGTGGATTATGACGGAAATAATCCTGGAACGTTGAAGAACAGCGGCAACCGAGGTGATAATGTACGTCATACTTTTGACGAGGCCAACTTCCGCTGGAGTTCGGCCTACGACCTTTTCTGGAAAGACAAGACCACCCATATCGATGTCTATGGCTATTATCCTTGGGGAGAGCCTACGGAGGTGACGGCCTATGAATTTGAGGTGCAGAAGGACCAAAGCAGCGAGGCGGCCGATGGCGAGCTGGGCGGCTATGAGGCCAGCGACTTCCTCTGGGGCAAGTCGGCCGATGTGGCCCCTACCAAGTCGGTCATCCGTCTGCCGATGCGTCACCGCATGAGCAGCTCCAAGGTGGTGCTGGCCGAGGGAAGCGGTTTTGCCGAAGGTAGCTGGTCCGCACTTCCCAAGCAGGTCTTGGTAAAGAACGTGAAGCGTAGTGCACTCATCAACCTCTCTGATGGGGTGGTGACCGCTACTGGCGAGGTCTCTATCGGAAGCACCATTCCTTACTGCAAGGGAGAGGAGTTTCGTGCCATTGTGGTGCCTCAGGAGGTGGCAGCAGGTACTCCTCTCTTCAGCATCACGGTGGATGGCACGTCCTACAGCTTCAAGAAGGAGAAGAATTTTAGCTATACGGCAGGTAAGATGCACACCTTCACCATCCGAGTGGATCGCAAGGAGGAGACGGGTGACTATACCTTTACGCTCCAGGGAGAGAGCATCACCGCCTGGGAGAACGACGACGTCAGCCACGACGCCACCATGAAGGAGTATGTGGTGATTCACTCCAAAGCCGGCCAACTGAAGGAGGCCATCCTCGAGGCTGGAAAGGATTACAAGAAGTTGATGAATCTGAAGATTACCGGCGAGATTAATGCTAACGACTTCTACTTCATGCGCGATGAAATGGATGTTTTGCAGGCATTGAACCTGAAGGAGGTCAGAATCAAAGCGACTGATCCGGAATCTCTTGATAACAAAGATGACCAGATTCCGAATTCCGCATTTAGTAACAGTAATCTCATTGGCAAGGCATCACTGACCCGACTTGTGTTACCTGACGTTCTGAAATCCATCGGTGCCCGTGCTTTTTTCGGTTGCAAGAATCTGTCGGGGTCGCTCGTCATCCCTGAAGGAGTTGTAGATATACAGCAATCCGCATTTGCATATTGTACGTCATTGACTGGTACGCTTTCGTTGCCTTCTACATTAAAATATTTAGGAAATGCTGGCAATGGAGAGGATACGGAATTCAAAGACGAGAGTATAGACTATTACGGTGGAGTCTTTGCAAGCTGCGGATTCGTCTGCGAACTTCAATTGCCTAATGGTTTGGAGTTAATTCGCGGCTATTGCTTTGACGGATGTACAGGACTCTATGGAGAACTGAGGTTACCTGAAAAGCTTAGAAGATTAGGCCCATTGGCATTCAATCGCTGCATAAATCTGACTGGCTCTTTGACTATTCCGCAACAAATTACAAATATTCCTTCTGAAGCGTTTCACGACTGCGGCTTTAACGGCAACTTGCAGATGCATGATGGCATTACAACCATTGCGAACGATGCCTTTTGTGGATGTCATTTTAAGGGAGAACTGAAACTGCCGAAAAATCTGGCTGTGATAGCAGAGAGGGTGTTCGCCGGATGTGACTTTTCGGGTGAGTTGAAGCTCCCTGCCGGACTGACAGCCATTGGCGCCAATGCGTTTGGCGGTTATTTTGAAGGCAGCAATTGGCGCCTGATGGGTGTATTGGAGATTCCCGAAGGTGTGACGAGCATTGGCGAAGGGGCCTTTTATAATTGCAGGGGATTGGAAGGTGTCATCTTCCCTGAAGGGCTGGAGAATATCCGAAACGAAGCGTTCTTCCAATGCTATGGCTTAGGCAAGATTGTATCCAAGAGTGCTATTCCACCTGTCATCCTGGGTAATGCGTTCGACGGTGTACCCAAGGATAACTTCACCCTGGAGGTTCCGGAGTCGTCTATCGTGCACTATCAGACAGCTACCGGCTGGATGGACTTCAAGCGTATTGCGGCTCATCATGAATTGGTTTGCCGCCCCGCTACGGCCAATGCCATCAATACCGAACATAAGCAGACGTTAGTGCTCAACGCCGAGGGCGATTGGGAGGTAGAGAGCCAGCCCGACTGGTGCACCTTGTCGCAGACTAACGGCAGCCAGAAGACGGAGCTCACCCTCACCATCCACGCCATGGCCAAGGGGGCGCCTCAGCGTCAAGGCGAGATTATCTTCAAGCTCAAAGACAAGGATTACCGCCACAAGTGCACCGTGACGCAGTACGACTATACCTACGGTGAAGACGAAATCATCACCAAGCAGACGGCTACCAAGGGTAACCGGGGCGGTATCAACCTCGTCTTCTTAGGCGATGGATTCGATGCTAAGGACATCAGCGAGGGCAAGTACATGGAGGCCATGGAGATGCAGATAGAGAACTTCTTTGGCATCGAACCCTATAAGAGCTACCGCAACTACTTCAACGTTCACACCGCCATTGCGCTGGCACCCGAGACCGGCATCGGCACCGTCAACGCCATCCGCTACAGCCGCTTTGGCACCACCTTTACCGGTGGCGTCGGCCTGAAGTGCGACTACGATGCGGTCTTTGACTACGCCCTACGCATACCCCAAGTGACGGAGGAGAACCTGAAGGAGACGCTGATTATCATCGTGCCTAACAGCACCGACTACGGCGGCATCACCCAGATGTGGCCTGATGGCAGCGCCATTGCCTTCTGCCCCATGAGCACCTACGGCTATCCGCTCGATACGCGCGGCGTGATTCAGCACGAGGCTGGTGGCCACGGCTTTGGTAAGTTAGGCGATGAGTACATCTACCACAACGCCTTTATCGACTTCTGCAGCTGCACATGCTGCGGACACGTCATGGAACTGGAGAACTGCTTCTCCTTAGGCTGGTTTGAGAACCTCTCGCTCACCGGCAAGATGCACGAGGTGCCCTGGAGCCACCTTATCTTCGACAGCCGTTACAGCGACATCGTGGATATCTTTGAAGGGGGCTATATGCACACCCGCGGCGTGTTCCGCTCAGAGCAGAACAGCTGTATGAACAACGATATTCCTTACTACAGCACCATCAGCCGCGAGAGTATTGTGAAGCGCATCAAGCGCTATGCCGGCGAGGTCTATAGCTACGAGGAGTTCGTGGCCAACGACAAGCGCGAAGCGGGTGCCACCACCCGTACGCTCGATGTGCAGGTTTCTGGCCGCCAGGTTCACAGCTTCCAGCATCCGCCTGTGCTACACAAGGACTCACCGCTGAAGAGATAACCTATTGTTTTTGAACACTAAAGATTCTATCCTTATGATACACAGATTCCAACTGATAGGCGCTGGGCTGCTAACCATGGCCCTCGCCGCCTTCACGGCCTGTAGCTCGTCTGAAACGGACGAGGCGCTGGATCAGGCTGTGATGCACTTTGAGCTATACTATCCGGGGCAGCTGGCAGCCGCTACCACCCGCGTGACGGACACGGCCTTTGAAAATGGCGACCGGGTAGGCCTCTTCCTCACAGAGGCTGGCGCCATCCTCGAACCGTCGGGCAATTGCGTCAATAATTTCAAACTGACCTGCGACGGCTCGCAGTGGACCACCGTACACCCCATCTATTGGAACAACGGCACCTACGACGCTTACGCCTATTACCCCTATCAGGGTGAAGTCAGTTCGGTGGACGATTTCCCCTTCAGCGTAGCTACCGACCAGCGCCAAGAGGGGTATGGCGCCAGCGACTTCCTGTTTGCCAGCAAGAAGAACCTTACCGCCTCTGACTCGCCCGTCTCCCTGCAGTTTGCTCACCGCATGAGCCGGCTGCTCATCAAGCTGGTGAAGAGTGAGGATTATGAGGGCGACCTGCCCGACGAGGCGGAGGTCATACTGCACAACACCGTGCCCACAGCCACCATCGACCTCAGCGCCGGTGTGGTAACCCGCGATGTGCATGGCAGCCGCCAGAGCATCCAGTGCAGAAGCCTGGGCAGCCACAAATATACCGCCATTGTGGTGCCTCAGCGCATTGAAAACCGCATGCCGCTGGTAGAGGTCATTATGAAGGGAGTCTCTTACCTTTACGAGTCGAAGTTCCTCTTCAAGCCCGGTGTGCAGCACATGGTGCAGTTGGTCATTTCAAAGAACCCCGACCAGCTGAAGATTGAAATCGGTGGCGAAATAGAGAATTGGGACTAATAGCGCACGCAGAGGATTTCGGCATGATGAGCAGTAAAGATGCGCTTGTCCGGAGCTTGAAGCAGGGGATAATGGCAGGGCGTGCGGATAGATTTTGGTTGGAAGCATGGCCGTTTCAACGAAAGGTTGTATATTTGCACAACTGAAAAACGGATGAAAAAATGTACCATACTCCTGCTGGTGCTCCTCCTGTTCACCGCTTGCCGCCACGTAGGTGATGCCGTTGAGGGGTTCCCCTTCCGCCACGAAGCTGACGGAGGGTGGGGGATTGTAGCTCCCGATGGCACCATCCTGATTCCAGTCGGTACTTTCAACCGTTTTGACTCAGCAGAGATGCTTGACCCTGCGTCTGTCCGATGCCTGAGCAATGCTTCTTCTGACAGCAGCGGGAGTACCGTTTGTGAATCTCTGCAGGGTGATGCTGCCGGGCATGCGAATCGGTCTCAAACCTTTCGCTCCATCCCTTCGGCTGTAGTCAACGGTCGTTTTACGCTAACAGATTCCACAGGCTATCAGCAACTCTTTGATGTAGCTCATCCTGACAAACCGCTGCTACACAGATGGTTTGCCAGGGTGGGTTATTTCTTTGAGGAGGTTACCCTGGCTCAGGAGCAGCCCAATGGTCCACTGATGCTGATTGACCGCGATGGGCGGACGGTGAAGTTGCTTCACCAGTTGGGCACTTATGAACTGCTCTATGCTCACAACTTCCGCGAGGGGAGGGCACTGGTGGCCACTTCACAAGGGAAGTTCGGCTATATCAACACCCGGGGCGATTGGGCTGTACAGCCTCTCTACGACCGTGCCTTTGACTTTGCCGACGGGGTGGCACTCGTAGGGCAAGCTAACGGCGAGGGGGAGATGGCCTACCGCTGCATCGATTCGCACGGCAATACCGTCTGTGCGGTGATGACTTCTCATTGTATGCTCGCCTCGACCTATTACAACGGCTGGCTCGCCTATCGCAGCCTGGGCAATGGGCAGTGTGGCTATATCGACCGTACAGGTCTTCCGCAACGCTCCCTACCGGTGGAAGTCACCTCTGTATCTCCCCTTTATGGAGACTTGGCTGTGGCAGCCACTGCAGAGGGCAAAGGAATCATCAAGAGCAGTGGCGAGTGGCTCATCCCGCCCCTGCACGCGGACCTGCAATGGTTATGTGGAGAGCGCGTGGCCATCCGTTCGCGACAGGGTTGGAGGCTTCATGACCTTCAGGGCCATCCGCTCTCTGAACTCACTTTCGACACCATCGGTCATTTCTATTCCTCGGGTAGAGCGGTAGTTCGTCATCAGGGCCGTTCGGCTTGTATTCCCCTCTCCGGTGATACCACGCAGCTTGTCTGGATGCATCAGATTGTGGAAGATCCCGAGGCCAATGGTACACTTCCGCAAATCTTCTGCAGGCTTCCCGAAGGAGGCGACTCTGGCGTGCAAAATTCCAACAGCAGGGGTTCGGAGCAGGCAAAGGATGACGAAACTCTTTCTGCGATTCAGCAGAATAGTCAGCAGGATGAGGGAGGTGCAACAGGTTCTTTTGACCCGCAGAAGCGTCAGCAGGAGGTTGGGCAATTGCAGCTGCATACTTCGATCAGCAGGGACGAATGGAAACGGATAGGCCAGCAGAGTCCCTTCTTTGAGGAGGCACGCCGTGTGGCTTCGGGCAAACTCGAAGAGCAGGATGCCTCCAATCGGCAGATGATTCTCAACTACGTGGAGCATCTGCGCACCGCCTATACCACCAAGGACATTGACTTCCTGGAGCAGCTCTACAGTGAGCAGGCTCTCATCATTGTCGGCACCGTGGTGCGTTCGGGAGAGATGGTTCGCAATTACCTCTCGCCTGCGCAAGTCATCTACAACGTGAAGAGTAAGAACCAGTACCTCTCCCGTTTGCGTCAGGTCTTCAAGTCCAACCGCCAGATATCGGTCCAGTTTCGCAACTTCCGCATCCTGCGCCACCCCACCCAGCCGGGCATCTATGGGGTGAGCCTCCGTCAGGGCTATCGCTCCGACCACTATGCCGATGACGGCTACCTCTTCCTGCTTTGGGATTTCCGCAACGAGGCCATGCCGCAGATTCATGTGCGAACCTGGCAACCGGCACCGGCAGTACCCGACAGCCTGTCCACCCCAGTGGAACCTCTGGGACTGGGTGACTTTAACCTTCGGTAGCCTAATGCTATCTTAATGGTATGAGAAAGCTGTTCAACATATTTTGAATAGAAACGATGACACGAAAAGAACTTGAGGAGGTATGAAGTATGCAGTTACTTGATACGACAAGAGGGAGAATGATACGAGAAAACTATGAATTGAACATGATGATAAAGAAAAGGAAAAGATGGCAGTCGTGGCGACAGCAGCTGATGCGGGCAGGGGCAGGGATGATGTTGCTCTGCCTCACGCTGACGGTAGCGGCACAGCAGTTCAGCGTGCGGGGATTCCGTATGCTACCCAACGACATCTCTGCCTATATTGATCCGGTGAAGGACCTTAATGAGGAGGCCTGTGCACTCATCAAGGTGGTGGGTGATATCAGCTTTGCCTTCTCCACTCCTTTAGGCATCGTACAACGGCGCAACGAGGTGGGCGAGGTATGGATTTACGTGCCCCGTGCCACTCGGCTCTTGACGCTGAAGCATCCCCGTTGGGGTGTGGTGCGTGACTACCGTTTGCCTTTGCGCTTGGAGTCGCGTATGACCTATGAACTGACTCTCAACCTTCCTACCGAGCCATCTAAGATGGTCATACCTTGGCTGAGTACCAAGCTGCCACCTTTCTATCGCCCCTCCACCTTCCCCTGTCAGTTGCCTGAGGGAAAGCCGATGAGGGGACATCGCTACTCCGAACCGCTCACCACGTTGCTGGTGGCCCAATTGGGGATGGGTGGCGACTATCCTACCGTGGGTATTCGGGCGGTTGTTATGCGGCGATGGGGCGGTTACCTCATGGCGCAAAGTGATTTTCACAGCGTAACTTCCACCTCCCAATCGTGCGATAAGCAGGGAGTGCTGATAGGATCTGGCACCACCCCATACTACACGGGAGAGGTGGAGTCGCGTCGCTGGATGGCCACGGTCGGAGGGATCAGACGGATGGTTGATCGATGGTGCCTTTACGGCGGTGCGGGTTACGGCAGTTACCTGATAGCTTGGCAACGGGCAGAGGGGGAGATGGTCAAGAACGAAGCTTATTCCGCGGAGGGAGTGGCAGCCGAACTGGGTCTGCTCTACCGAGGCAGGCGGTGGGTTTTCTCGGCTGGCACCAACACCATTGCGATGAAGAGGTGGGAGGCCACCCTCGGGGTAGGCATTCGCTTCTGAATCTCATTAGAATAGTTTTTGAATTGATTAAGAATCGCCTCAGGAAGGCTTCTCAATCTGAATCCCTTTTGGACAAAGCAGCAACAAGGAGAAAGACAATGACTACAAGAAAAACGATAAATATCCTCACCATTCCCGCTACTGTTACGTCAATGGCGGTGGTGGCTGCATCTACATCAGCGGTTATACATACTGCTGCACCCTCTGATAGACTCTCAGCAGTCGTAAGGGTTGTGGCGGTCATCCTCCTCCTGATAGGGATGGGCAGCTGCAGCGAACAGCAGGTTCCGGTGAATCTGATGCCGGAGGTAATGGTGGAGGAGGCTACAGCCGTGACGCGCAATTCCGCTACGTTGCAAGGGCGGGTCAATTCGAACGGCAGCGAGGTGACGGAACTCATTTTCCGTTACGGCACATCACTTCAGACGTTGGAAGGACGAATGGAGGTGAACCCCGCCGGAGGCTTGCAACCTACCGTTTCCCTCGTCAATTTGCAGGCAGCTACCACCTATTATTATACATTGACGGCCGGCAATGGTACCAGCAGCGTGGAGAGTAGTCCGAAACAGTTTACCACCGAGTCCAATGTGCAACCTACCATTACGGGATTGAAGATGCTCAGCCAAGGACCGCTCAGCATCACCATGCAGTTTGAGGTGAGCGATGATGGCGGGTTACCCCTCACTGCAGTGGGCTTTTACCTGCAACGTACAGATGGAGAGGAAGGCTCTTCGGCTGCCCATACTTTCGATAATGAGGAACTCTGCATCCCCATAACGCCTGCTTTGGGTACCACCTTCAGCCGACGCATCAGCGGTCTGCAGGCGAGAATCAGCTATACGTTGCAACCCTTCGCGGCCAATGAGGTGGGGGAGACACGGGGCGAGCGATATCCTTTCATCACCGATGATGTAGTACGACTTACCGAGGCGGGCACACTGCCGGAGGTTGTGGGGGAGACGGAAATCTCCTATTTCACCACCTTGACACTGGCTGGTCCGGTCAATGGCACAGATATGCAGCTGCTTCGGAAGATAATGGGTGTGGCTCCCTACGGTGAAGCTACAGAGGGAAGGCTTCAGGAGTTGGATATGACGGAGGTTACTATATGCAGCGGAGGTACTCACTATGATGGGCAGCACTTCACCGATGACAACATCATTGGCACTGGTCTTTTTGCCAATGTGCCTTATCTACTTACCCTTCGTCTGCCTGACAGCGTGGTGGAGATTCAGCGCAATGCCTTTATCGGGGCTACCCTGCTTACATCCCTTGAGGTGCCCGTCGGGGTGGAGCGCATTGCCCCATCGGTGGATTGTCCCAATCTTCGCCGTCTTACGGTCAAGGGAGGCAACCGCATGTTCAGCAGTTACGGCGATGCTCTCTACGACAGCGGGCAACGGGTGCTCTACTGGTATCCCGAAGGAAAGAGTGGGGAGGTCGAGCTGTCTCCCACTCTGGAAACAGTGGCGATGTATGCCTTCCAAAACAGCCGCATGGAGCGTATCAGTCTGCCTGCCACGCTGACTAAGCTTGAAGAGGGAGCCTTCTACCATTCGTCGCTCAAGGAGTTGGTGATACCTGACAAGGTGACGACAGTTCCCGTCTCCCTCTGTCAGTCGTGCAGTCAACTGAGCAGTGTCACCTTAGGTCAAGGAGTTGCCTTGGTGGAGAACTACAGTTTCGATGGAACACCGCTCTGTGACCTCTACATCCGCTCCAATGACTTTCCCCCGGTCTGCTACGAACATAGCTTCACCGAGGAACACTATAAGAGCTGCACCCTACACGTTCCCGCCTCGCTCCTCACCATTTATCGCAACTCCACCTACTGGGGCCGCTTTGAGCATATCGTAGGATGGTAATCTTAGATTGGTCATTAGCGTTATGATGATAGCTAACGCGAGTTCGATGAATGATGTGTAAGAAGAGCAGATGTTTTTTTGTTTTGAGGACGCAAGGGGGTTCCGTTGTGACTCTCCTCGCGGATCTTCTATCGGGGTTGCTTTGAGCGGATAGCACTCTGGCAGATGCGATTCACCTCCTGTACCATTGCGTTCCACTGTTGGATGTAGGCTTTGCTTTGGCGTTGTACGGGCAGGGGAAACTCCTCTTGCAAAGTTTGATGCAGTCGGTGGATGAGTTGTAGGCTATCCTGTGTCATCTCAATGGGAGTGAGCTGCTCCTTCATCTGCCATATTCTCTTTTGCTCCTCGATGAGTCGGATCGAAGAGGTGCTGAGGCAGAAGTTGCCGTAGGTGGGATAGAGATTGGCCGGTTTATGGGGAGCTCCCGACTGCCGGAAGATGAAGAGCGAAGCACCGATCAGCAGGGCGATGCCGATCAGAATAGCACCAATCTTCCAATCCTTCCGCGGTCTCTGCGTCAGCCGCTGCATCACCGCTTCGGCCGACGGCAGTCGCTCCTCACGTCGACGTTTGGTGCAGCTACGCGAGAGTGAGGCTAGCTCTTTGTCATGAATACGTTGGGCCATCTGTCCGATGAGGATGCCAAGTGAGTAGATGTCTGCCCGCTGGTCGGGTAGCGACTCTCCCTCGATAACCTCGGGAGCCATATAGATACGGGTGCCAGCCGACTCTTTCAGTTGGCTGAACGAGTCCCCGTCGGAGAGATTGAAATCAATCAGTTTGGCATGCTGTCCGTTGCGCGTCACCATGACGTTCTCCGGCTTGATGTCGCGGTGAATGATTTGCCTGTTGTGCAGATAGCTCACAGCGCTGCAGATCTCCAACAGCAGAGAACGGGCCTGCTCCGGGGTGGGTTCACTCTGGTCAATCCACTGGCGCAGGTTCATCCCATCCACATACTCCTGAACCAGCACATGACCCAGCTTAGGCACCATCTCCTCAGCCAAGGTGCGGCAGATATTGGGATGGTCGAGCGGGTAGCTGATGACAAACTCCTTGTGTAGCATCTGTTCGGCAAAAGGCTGGTGCATGAACTCCTCCTTCAGCGCCTTGAGCACGTGAAACCGTCCGTAACGTTCGGCCTTGAAGAGGCGGTTGAAGCCCGACTTGGAGACGAAAATCTCCTCGATATGGCGGAAGGGTTCGCCACCGCTTGCTCCTTCTCCGGTGACAAAGCCTGAGCTCCAATCTTCATCTGTATCGTTCTCGGGAGAAGGCTGTTCCCTCAGAACCTGCTCTCCTTCAGGTCTCTTCATGGGGGAGTTTTTCTCACTCTCAGTCCTGTCGTATAGGGAATTATTCTCTTCCTTCACTCCGCTGTGCAGGGAGTTTTTTTCTTCCTTCATGCCGCCTCCGATGGGACTATTTTTACCTTCCATGTTGCTTCTGGGTGATTTCCCGTTATGCTGGGTGTAGTGCTGTCGGTCTGAGGAATTCATTTCAGCGGATTGATGAGCGTGAGTCCTCCGTTGCGTCCAGCGATGAATGGAGATGTTCTGGTTTGATTTCTAAGTACATATGAGAGATAGAGCGGGTATCTCTCCATGAAACATTGTGCCTCGAAGCGGTCGCCCTGCCGCAGTTTTGAGGCCTTCGATTCCATCACCTCAAAGAGGCCTTTGCCTCGGTAAACCAGCAACAGGTAGCGGTTAGGTGCCCATCCGATTTCCACCCGTTGGCCTTCCTGCAGATCCTTGGTCATCAGTTGTTTTGTGGAAAAGAAAGACGAACTGTAGGCCGATGTGGTCTTCAGCCAGGCGCAGAAAGCATCGAAATGCTCATAACCGAGATAGCGTGCCAGTGCGTCCAAAGTCTGCCTGCGCGGTGAGTGTGAGTCACCCACATAGCCCCACAAGCGTTTCAGCGTAGAGGCCGACACCTCCACTCCTCCCACTCTGTGGATAAAGTAGGAGACCTCATCGAAGTCGGTAGTAGTGCGTAGTGGTTTACCGTACCTCTCCTCTACGAGGCGTTGCAGTTCGCATATTTCAGGCCTGATGATATTCATATCGTAGAATGTACTTAGGATTTT
>CAMGIP010000082.1 GCA_946056155.1 uncultured Mediterranea sp.
ATAATCTCCCTTCTGTTTCCTTTCCTCTCCTCCTCTTTTAAAAACCTCCTCTTTCTCCTTATTTCCTTTTGCTCTCCCTTATCTTCTCCCTCTTCCTATTACTAATAAGGTACAGCTTTTTGTTTATGTTCACTCGGTCGGAGGAATACTTTCGGTTGGCGGAGCAATTTTCCTATCGAGGTGAGGAAAACCTACCGCTGGTGTGAGGGCTACTTGGTAAAAGGAAAACTTCCTCCACCTGACGGACCGATTTTATTGTTCCAAGGTCAGTAGGATGGTTCTGCCTTTTGCAGCACTATTTCCTGGCGGTATGGACTGCCGTTTGACCCGTCCTACACCTGTCAGTTGCACCTTCATGCCGGCCGATTCCAAGAGGAAGACGGCGTCGCGTGCTCCCATGCCCATTACGCTGGGTACCACCGAAGGTTTCGGGTCCTCTGAGGGGATAATCCATGCCGTTTCGTTACCGCTCTGTGTGCGGCTCCAGGTCTCTCCTTCCCCCTTTCCCTTCTCCACCTGGTTAGGAATGCGGAGTTCCGAGAGTACTTCCCGTGTGTCGCGCATCAGACCCGGTTTCACCTCTGGGATTACTTGTGAGGTGCTGTCTATGGCATCCTCAATCCTCAATCTCAGGTTGTTGGCATATACCCTCTCCGCTATCTTGCCGAATACGCTTCCCGCCATCAGACCTCCCGAAGCGGGGAGTCCCGATTTGCGGATGGAGACAATCATGCTGTATCTGGGAGCCTCGCTTGGGAAGTAGCCGCAGAAGCTGACGAGGTAGTTGGTCGTGCCCGACTTGTAGCCCGCGGATCCCTGTGAGACCTGAGCGGTACCCGTCTTTCCCGATACCTTGAACTGCTTGCTTCCTGCCGGTTTGGCTAGTCCCTGGCTCACCACCTTCTCCAAGATTTCCTGAATCTGCGATAGGGTGCGGTCACTGCATATCTTGGGGTTGATGATTTCCGTAGGATACTCCTTCACCACCTGTCCGTCCTTCACGGCCGCCTTTACCAGTTTGGGCCGTACCATCACCCCGTTGTTGGCAATGGCGTTGTAGAAGTTAAGGATATTCATTGGCGGCACCTGCGTTTCGTAGCCTATGCTCATCCACGGCAGTGTGGTTTTGGCAAAGTATTTCTCCTTAGGTCCCTTGATATTGGGTTTGCCCTCTCCCTTTATCTGCAGATGTAGCGGCTGGTCTATACTCATCCGCTTGAGTCCATCCACGAATCGTTGCGGGTCGTTGCGATAGTATTTGTCGATGAGGTAGGATACCCCCACGTTGCTCGACACCTCCAGGATGCGCGTCACGTCAATCTCGCCGTATCCTCCTCGGTGCCAGTTGTGGTCCTTCATCTTGCTGCCGTACATATTCATCACCCCGTTTTTGGTGTCCACTACGGTATGCGGGTCGATGAATCCGTCCTCTAAGGCTACCATGATGCTGGCTGTCTTGAAGGTAGAGCCCGGTTCCAGCATGTCGCTGATGGCGTGACTGAACCTTTCGTAGTAGTTGCCGTCCGATCCTATGGTCAGGTTGACCATCGCCTTTACCTCTCCCGTCTTCACCTCCATGAGTACCACTACGCCGCTGTAGGCATTGATTTCGTGGAGTTTGTCGCGGAGCGCCTTCTCGCAGATGTCCTGCATGCCCACGTCTATGGTGGTGACGATGTCGCATCCATCCACGGGTGCTCGGTCGGTGATGTTCAGGTATTGGTTTCTCACTCTCTGCCTGTGGGTGATGCCCACCTGTCCCTTGAGCAGCGAGTCAAAGGCTAGTTCGATGCCGTTGCGTGCCCCTTTGGCCGTATCGGCGTAGAGGCGCCCCAAGGTCTGTTCAGCCAGTGTGCCGAAGGGGCGTTTGCGCTGGTTGAACGAGAGTTCGTGAAATCCTCCCTTGTTTCGCTTCATGTTGAATAGTGGCAGGCTTCGTGCATCCTTAAACTGTTGATGGGATATGCGGCGGTAGCGGTCGGGTAGGATATTGTAGTTTCGGCTTTTGATTTTGCGTCCCTTCAGCAGATGCGTCTTGAAGGTTTGGACGCTATATTCAGGGAAGATGCGATGCAGTCCCCGGCAGATGGAGTCGAGGTTGGTGTTGAATATCGAGTCGCGTATATGCTGCCCCTTCTCCCTGATTTTCTCGTTTCTATCCGTCACGATGAAGTCCATATAGATTTTGTATTCCGGCAGTGAGCCCGCCATCAGTTTACCGTCTGTACTCAGAATATTGCCCCGTGCCGGTTTCACGATTACGTTCTCCTTGACAAAGCGTTCGGCTACGATTGTCCAGTAGCTTCTCTCCTTGAACATGATAATGGCCGTCTTTACCACTATGGCAATACCCACGAGTGCCATCAGTAGCATGACCATCATATAGCGTTGCATGATATCTTTCTTATTTACGCTCATTATATTTCACCTCCTTCTTGTCTCTTTATTCACCCTTGTATATCTTGCCAAGTTGTTCTCTCCTGATTATATATTGTAAATTACTTGATGAGGTAAGGCGGATGGGTAGCTGTCTGCAGTGAGCTTCCCTTGGCGTTAATGTAGTGTTCGATGTTGCTTTGTCTGCTTTTCTCCATCAGTTCCGAGCTCCTCATCAGTGCATCATACTTTGTATCTATTAACTCTTTTTTCAATCGGTCAATTTCGATGAGCTGTTGCTGACAGGCAAACCTGTTGTGTATGTACACAATGGTCAATACGACAATTAGCACCAACAACTTCGTTTGTCTGCGGAAAAAGTCTGTGGCGAGGATATCACCTCCCACGATGCTTTTCCAGTGGCTCAGGAAATGCTTTTTCCCCTTCTTTCTCGTGGCCTGATTTTGTTGTTCATTCGCCATTTACCGTTCCTCCTTACTATTTTGTTTGCAGCTTCTTTTTATTATCCTTTTTTTAAATTCTTATCCTCGTCTCCCTTTTCCTTTGGGACCTTAGTAGGTTTTTCTTTAATTCTTCTCTTCCGTCTCCAGTTTCTCAGCAATTCTGAGTTTGGCACTTCGTGCTCTGGGGTTGGCGTTGATTTCCTCCTCATCCGGCACAATCGGTTTGGTGGGTGTCATGCGCAGTGGGGTCTGGACTCTTCCGTAGAAATCCTTTTCGATGGTACCCTCCACGTTGCCCGTCTTCATGAGGTTCTTCACTATGCGGTCCTCGATGGAGTGGTATGTCATCACCACCAACCGTCCTCCCGGTTTGAGGCAACGTACGGCCGCCGTCAGCATCTCCTGCAGCGCTTCCGTTTCGTGGTTCACCTCCATGCGTAGTGCCTGCATTACCTTGGCCAGTTCCTTCTTCTCGCGTGCTCGTGGCATGAGTGGGGTCACCACCTCAAGGAGCTGGTTCATCGTCTCTATCGGCTGTTGGCTGCGTGCCTTGGCGATGGCTTGTGCCAGCCGTCCGCTTTGATTCAGTTCGCCGTAGAGCGAGAAGATGGAGCGCAGTTTCTCTTCCGCATAGCCGTTGACCACATCAGCAGCTGTGAGCGTAGCCCGCTGGTTCATCCGCATATCCAAGGGAGCATCAAACCTAAAAGAGAATCCGCGCGAGGCATCGTCCAGGTGGTGGCTCGAAACCCCCAGGTCTGCCAGAATACCGTCCACCGGCAATGCGTCGTGGTAGCGAAGGAAATTCCGCAGGTAGCGGAAGTTACTCCTCACGAAGGTGAACCGATCATCGTTGGGCACCCCTGACAGCGCATCCAGGTCCTGGTCGAAGCCGTAGAGATGTCCCTCTTTGTCTAAATGCGCGAGGATGCCGCGTGAGTGTCCTCCACCGCCGAAGGTCACATCCACATAGGTTCCTTTGGGGTTGATATTCAGTGCCCCGATGCACTGGTTCAGCATCACAGGCACATGGTAATCGTATGTTGCACTATCCTTCTCCATAGAGTTGTTTATACACTTTCCAGATAATAGATGAAAATCAGCGGTAAAATTACGCATTTCTGCACAATCCCACACAACTTTTTCTCCAAAAACTTTCGCAAAGTTTTCAACCGTCGGTTAATAACTCAAGTATCGCTGTTTCTGAATCTTATCATCCTATGATTAAAGGAGCTGTTGAATTGTCGGTTTCTATCGTTGAGAAGGTGAAAAGGAATGGTGGTGCGGCGGTGCATAACGTTCGCGTAGAGATTGCTTAGTGGCTCTGTGTGCATTCTGCTGCTCTCTCTCGTGTGGGTGGAGCATTATGACGGATGCAGTGCCGGGCTTGTAAATCTCGGGCGGAATCGCTATATTTGCCGCATCCTCTGAGGACTGGGACGGATGAAAGGGGTAGGGTTGCTCTGGCGCTGAAAAAGAAGACTTGCTAACGGAAATAAAAAATGAACAGAAGGAGTAAGTGTTTTCGGCCCTTTAGTTGTTATTGGATTTAACAGCCGGCCAGCAAAGTTGCCGTCGGAAAACTACAACGTTTATCATTTGAAAGTTAGAATGGTATGAACAGAATAAGAAACATCATCGGAATAGTGCTTGCATCGTGGTGTGCAGCGTGTGTCAATCCCTCTGCTACAACGGAGACTCCCCAACTCTGCCAAGAAGTGAACCCCTTTATCGGCACCGACTTTACTGGAAACACCTATCCGGGAGCACAGGCTCCGCACGGCATGGTGCAGATGAGCCCCGACAACGGATTGCCGGGATGGGACCGCATTGCCGGCTACTTCTATCCTGACAGCACTATCGCCGGATTCTCGCATACCCATCTTAGCGGTACGGGGGCTGGTGACCTCTACGACATCTCCTTCCTCCCCGTGGTGGAGCCGCTCCATGTGGCAGAACAACCTTTGGGACTCCACTCAATGTTCTCTCACGACAACGAGGAGGCACACGCTGGCTACTACCGGGTGATGCTGACCGACTATGACATTGACGTGGAACTGACAGCCACCACCCGTTGCGGTGTGCAGCGCTACAGCTTTGCACGCACGCCCGAATCGGCCTTTGTGGTGCTCAACCTCACCAAGGCGATGAACTGGGACCGTACCACTGGCTGGCATATTGAGCAGACCGATTCGTTCACCATAACCGGTTACCGCTTCAGCGACGGGTGGGCACGCAACCAGAAGCTCTTCTTCTGCAGCCGTTTCTCGCAGCCGATTCGCGACCTGCAGCTTACTTCGGTAGCTCAGCGCTATGAAGCTGCCTCTCCTGCCGCTTGGCGTTTGGAGTGTGTACCCGAGCAGCTGCCTACTGATTCTGTGGCCTTCATTCGTTTTGACCTTACTGCTTCAAGTGGCGTGCTCACTGTAGCCACTGCACTTTCTGCTGTGAGCATGGAGGCTGCTGCCAGCAATCTTCAAGCCGATCTCACCGCTGCAGAAGGTGCTTCTGCCGACCTCTTCGACGATGCCCTTTGTGCCACGGAGGCTTCTTGGAACGAGGCGCTCGGCAAGGTACAGCTCAAGGAGGAGGATACCGACCGCCGCACCACCTTCTATACCGCCCTCTACCATGCCCTGCTGGCTCCTACTCGCTACGATGATGCCGATGGTTCCTACCGCGGTCCTGATGGAGCCATCCATCGCACTCAAGGGTGGGCCAACTACAGCACCTTCTCCCTTTGGGACACCTACCGTGCCGCCCATCCGCTCTACTGTCTTTTGGAGCCCGACTGTGCCGCCGACATGGCCCGTAGCATCCTCGCCTTTGGCGAACAGTTGGGGCGACTTCCTGTATGGAACATGCAGGCCAGTGAGACAGACATGATGATTGGCTACCACGCTGCTGCTGTACTGGCGGAGGCTTCGCTCAAAGGACTCCTCACTCCTGAGGAGCAGCAGCGATCACTCAAGCTCTGCGTGACTACGGCTAATCTCGACGATTATCGCGGCATAGGTGCCTACAAGCGGTTAGGCTACGTACCGGCTGACCTCAAGGGCGATGGAGAAAACTGGAACTTGAGCAAGACCCTGGAGTATGCCTACGACGACGGCTGCATTGCCCGTTTGGCAGCGCATCTGGGAGATGAGGCTACGGCAGAGATCTTCCGCAAGCGTGCCGCCAACTACCGTAACGTCTATAACCCGCAGAGCGGATTCATGCAGCCGCGCAAGGGCAACGGTGACTTTGTCGCTCCTTTTGCTCCCGAGGAATATACCCCCTACATCTGCGAGAGCAACGCCTGGCACTACCTCTGGTCGGTACAACACAATGTGGAGGGATTGGTCGAGCTGATGGGAGGCAAGCCCCGCATGGAGCGGATGCTCGACAGCCTCTTCACTTATCAGCCGCGCGAAGGGGAGGAGCTGCCCATCTTCAGCACCGGCATGATTGGACAGTATGTGCATGGCAACGAGCCCTGTCACCACGTGGCCTACCTATATAATTATGTAGGAAAGCCTGAACGCACTACCCACTATGTGCGCCGCATCATGCAGGAGCTCTACACCAATCGTCCCGACGGACTCTGCGGCAATGAGGATTGCGGCCAGACCTCGGCATGGTATGTATGGAGTGCCCTCGGACTCTATCCTGTTGATCCCGTGACACTGACGTATGACCTCGGATGCCCGCTCCACGAGGAGGCCACCGTGGCATTGCCCAACGGACGCCAGTTCATAGTGAAGGCTCCCGGTGTGAAGAGTGCAGGATCCCGTGTGAAGCAGGTCAGCTGGAACGGACGTCCTTTGGAGGACCTCAGTATTAGCCACCAGGAGTTGATGGAGGGTGGAGTACTGCTGTTTGAGATGGATAACCAGTCTGCCGGTAACAGCGGCAACTGAGCAAGAACAAATCGTAAGAACGTGAAAAGATGGTCATGATGCAGAAGAGAACCCTGATGCAGAAGGTCGGGAAGTTGCAGAAAAACAACTTGAGCACAGGAGACAGTTCTGATGCAGTGAAAATGAAGAAGACGACTATCAAGGAGGGAATCTGAGTAATGCAAACAAAAGGTAAAAACGAAAAGGAAAAGTAATGACGGAGACAGAGATTGAACAGCGATACAAGGCACTATTCAGCCGCTATTACACCCATCTGCTCTTCTATGCCACTCGTCTTGTGGGGGAGATAGAGGCAGAAGATGTGGTGCAAGAGGTCTTTGTGGAGCTCTGGCATCGCCGCCGTGAGGTAGAGATGGGGGAAGGCATACAAGCCTTTCTTTACAAGGCGGTCTATACAAGGGCCATCAATGTGCTCAAGCATCGCGAAGTAACCGATGCCTATGCCCGCACCATGCATGAGATTGGCCTGCTTAGAGCTGCTTTCTATCTCCGTGAGGAGAATGAGGTGATAAAGCGCATCGAGAACGAAGAGCTGCGCAAGGTATTAGTAGAAGCCATCGACGAACTTCCCGAGAAGTGCAAGGTGGTCTTCAAATTGAGCTATCTCCATCAGATGAAGAATCGGGAGATTTCCGAGGTGATGAACATCTCGCAGCGTACGGTGGAGGCTCACATATACAAGGCACTGAGGCTGTTACGCGACCGCTTAGGCTGGTTCAAACTGCTGTCCGTGCTCTTTTTTATTGGTAAGGTAAGTGTTTTTTTCAAGCAGATTGTTTTATGGTTATGACAAATGAAAAGGAATATAAGGAGGATGGATGGCTCATCGCTAAGTATCTCTTGGGAGAGTGTGATGAGCATCAGCTGCGCGAAGTCAAGCGTCGCATAGAGGAGGATGAGGCTTTTGCCCGACAGCTTTTCCACGCGGAACTCATCTTCGCCGAAGGAAAAAGGGACAGTGGGAAGGAACGGATACAGATGCAGCGGGGAGAGAGGGAACTGGAGCGACGGTTGCAACGCAAGCCACAGTTAAATCAGACTTCCCTGGATGACAGGGAGAAGTCCATGGTGCGCCGTTTCAGGCTCTGGCCTTCGTTTGAAAAGCTCAGGCTGGTACGGCTGATTGCCCTGCTGGCAGGCCTCTCTCTCTTCGCCCTCATCGGCTTCCGCTGGTATGCCTCCACACAGGAGACCGCACAGCTGCTGGCGGTGACCACGCAGGACGAGGAGAAGGAACTGAAGCTTCCCGACGGCACCAAGGTGCGCCTCAACCGCTTCACCACCCTCCGCTACGACGGCTACTCCTTTGCCAGCCAGCGCAAGGTAATGATAGAGGGAGAGGGATATTTTGAGGTGACAAAGGATGAAGAACACCCCTTTGTGGTACAGAGTGAAGTGATGCAGGTCAAGGTGCTCGGTACCGTTTTCAACTTCAAGAGCCAATCCGGCAGCCGCAAGGCCACCACCACACTGTTGCAGGGCATGGTGGAGGTAAAGGGAAACCGAGGAGAAGGTCACATCTGCCTCTCACCCGGTCAGATGGCCGAATTGGATGCCCAGAGTCGGAGACTCACCGTGAAACAGGCTGATGCCGCCATGGAGCAGTGGTATAGCCGGACGCTCAAGTTCGAGAAGGCCAACCTCAATGCCATTGCCGCCACCCTGGAGCGGGTCTATGGGGTGAAGGTCATACTCTCGCCCAACATCGACCAGCAGAAGACCTACACCGGTATCGTGCCACGTAAGGATCAGGTGTCGGAGGTGCTCGATCTGTTGCAGAATGCCATGCCTATCCACTACAAGATTGTGGGCAGCAATGTTTTCATCGACTTCAACAGAACAAGGCCTAAGCATGAAAACCCCTCTCGGTAGGCATTCATCAGACCGAGCAGTCATCCACTTAGCAAAGTCAAGATATTCAACATAATAACCTTTTATTCAACCGCTGACATGAAGAACAGATTACTAGCTTTTGCATTGGCGCTCTGCGCATGGGTTGGCCTCAACGCCACCGATTACACCGGCTACGTCAACCCGCTTGTAGGTACGCTCTCCTCCTTTGAGCTCTCTACGGGAAACACCTATCCCGCCATTGCCCGTCCATGGGGCATGAATTTCTGGACCCCGCAGACGGGAAAGATGGGTGACGGGTGGCAGTATGTCTATACGGCCAACAAGATTCGGGGATTCAAGCAGACACACCAACCTAGTCCCTGGATCAACGACTACGGACAGTTCTCGCTCATGCCCGTGACCGGAAAGCCGGAGTTTGACGAAGAGAAAAGGGCCAGTTGGTTCAGCCATAAAGGGGAGGTGGCACTGCCCCACTACTACAAGGTCTATCTGGCCGAACATGATGTGGTGACGGAGATGACACCGACCGACCGTGCCGCCATGTTCCGCTTCACCTTTCCCGAAAGCGAAGGCTCCTACGTGGTGGTCGATGCCTTCGACAAGGGGTCGCATATCCGTATCCTGCCCGAGAAGGGGCGCGTGGAGGGCTATACTACCCGCAACAGCGGCGGTGTGCCCGACAACTTCAAGAACTGGTTTGTCATCGAGTTTGACCGCCCCTTCACCTACCGCGCTACTGTGGCCGACGGCACCCTCACGCAGCAGGCTATGGAGCAGACTGCCGGTCATGCCCTCGCCGTGGTGGGTTTCAAGACTCGTAAAGGAGAGGTGATTCATGCCCGTGTGGCCTCCTCGTTCATCAGCCTTGAACAGGCCGACCGCAACCTCAAGGAGCTGGGCAACCACTCCTTCGATGCCCTTGTGGCACAAGGCCAGGAGGCCTGGAACAAGGTGTTGGGACGTATCGATGTGGAGGGAGGCTCCTCCGACCAACTTCGAACCTTCTACTCCTGCCTCTACCGTTCACTCCTCTTCCCCCGTGCCTTCTACGAACTGGATGCCGAGGGCAAGGTGGTGCACTACAGCCCCTACAATGGTGAGGTGCTTCCCGGCTATATGTACACCGATACCGGCTTTTGGGACACCTTTCGCTGCCTCTTCCCCTTCCTCAACCTGATGTACCCCTCGGAAAGCCTCAAGATGCAAGAGGGCCTTATCAATGCCTACAAGGAGAGCGGCTTCTTCCCCGAATGGGCCAGTCCCGGTCACCGCGGGTGTATGGTGGGCAACAACTCTGCCTCTATTCTGACCGATGCCTACCTCAAGGGTATCCGCGTGGAGGATGTACAGACCCTTTACGAGGGACTGATGCACGGAACACAGGCGGTGCACCCCACTGTCTCTTCCACCGGCCGCCTCGGCCACGAATACTACAACCGCTTGGGCTATGTGCCCTACGATGTGAAGATCAACGAGAGTGTAGCACGCACCTTGGAGTATGCTTACAACGACTGGTGCATCCTGCAGATGGCCAAGGAGTTGAAACGTCCGAAGAAGGAGATCAAGCAGCTGGCAGCCCGTGCCATGAACTACCAAAAGGTGTTTGACAAGGAGCATAACCTCATGCGCGGACGCAACGAAGACGGCTCCTTCCAGTCACCCTTCTCCCCGCTGAAGTGGGGCGATGCCTTTACCGAGGGCAACAGCTGGCACTACACCTGGTCGGTCTTCCACGATCCGCAGGGACTCATCGATCTGATGGGTGGTAAGGCGACCTTTGTGCAGATGCTCGACTCCGTCTTCACCGTACCCCCTGTCTATGACGAGAGCTACTACGGACAGGTAATCCACGAGATTCGTGAGATGACGGTGATGAACATGGGCAACTACGCTCACGGCAACCAACCCATCCAGCACATGATTTACTTATATAATTATGGTGGCGAGCCTTGGAAAGCGCAGCATTGGGTGCGCGAGACGATGAACCGCATGTACACGCCGCAGGCCGACGGCTATTGCGGTGACGAGGACAACGGCCAGACCTCGGCATGGTATGTCTTCTCTGCCCTCGGTTTCTATCCCGTATGTCCCGGTACCGACCAATATGTAGTGGGTGCCCCCCTCTTTCAGAAAGCTACGCTCCATTTCGAGAACGGCAAGCAGCTGGTGATTGATGCACCGGCCAACAGTGATGCCAACCGCTACATCCGTGCGGCGCAGTGGAACGGTACCCCCTTCACCAAGAACTACCTCCGTCATGCCGACTTGCTTCAGGGTGGCCGCTGGTTCATCGATATGGACAGCAAGCCCAATACCCAGCGTGGCACGCAGCCCGAGGATATGCCTTACTCCTTCAGTCTGGAGACGAAGTAAGGTCCGCTGTCTTTCGGCAGCTCCTTCCCGTCACTTTTCCTGTTCAGGTATGTTTCTCGGGATTTGGACGAACTCCAGTTAATCCCCGCAGCTGTTTGTCTGTCGGGGAGCCATAACGATAGATTTTCCTCTCCTTCGGCATGGGTTTCACCCTGCTGAAGGGGAGGAACTCTTTTTTGCGCCTGAGCGTTGCGGCATTTTGGCTGGTATAATAGTGTGTTATACCTGTTGGATGAATAATTTTATAATAGTTCAATACTTCGGTAAATTTTTACCGAAAAATTAAGGATGATAAGGTCTGCTTTCTTGACATCTTCATCGCAGTTTAGGGCATCTCTTCAGGCCAACTGAGGGCGTCTGTTCATCGCAACTGATCCGGTGTATCGGTCGCAACTGATTTGATGTTTTCATTTGTACTGAAATGAGGGGTATTAGATCAACTGAAATAAGGGGTATTAGGTCAACTGAAATGAAGGGATTAGATTAATTGATCTAATCAGTTGCTTTGTGCAACTAATTAGATTGCTTATTATCAGCGTATTACGAATACTTATTGGGCGGCAGTTTATGCTTCTTGGGGCGTTGGGCCAGGGCGTCGTTGACGCGGGAACGGATATTGTCGATGCTACTGCCTCGTCCGCGCTCAACTGACTTCTATGCGATTTTTCTTAACACTTTGAGGGAATCTCTGAAGGTAGTCGTCCAGCTTCTCCTGATGGTGATTGATGAGGTGTATCCTGTCTTGGCATTGCCTTGCTTCGTCCTTACAGAAACGTAAGATAAGGGGAAGCAGGTTCGTCACAAAGTTCCGAAAAATTCTCGAAATCTGCAAACAATATGCAGTAAATCAAGTAAATGAGAGAGGAACTTTTTCTTACCCAACTCTTGAAAGCCTGCCAAAGCTGTATCGTATGCCTTCAAA
>CAMGIP010000083.1 GCA_946056155.1 uncultured Mediterranea sp.
CAGCTGGGAGAACTTGGTGATGCCGGTGATAAAGACGAACTTCAGATAGGGGTCGCAGTATTTGATGGGGGAATAGAAGTTGCGCATAATCTGGCGCAGCTGCTCTAACTGCTCCTTCCGATGGGACACATCCAACAGCGGCGCGTCATATTCATCAATGAGCAGCACCACCTTCTGCCCTGTCTGCGCATGGGCACGCTCAATCAGACCCTGCAGACGCTGGTTGAGATTGACCTCGTCTGCCAATCCCTTGCCGTATATCTGTTCGTATTTGGAAAGTTTGCTCGACAGCTCAATCTTCAAGTCTTCCACTCCGGCATGTTTGGCGGTGCTCATGTCAAACCGCAGCACAGGATAAGAGATCCACGCCTTCTCCACGCTGTCGATATAGCGTCCCTTGAAAAGTTCCTTCTTCCCTTCGAAATAGGCCTGGAGGGTGGAGACCAGCAGCGACTTGCCGAACCTGCGAGGTCGGCTCAGGAAGATATATTTGCTGAGTTTCAGCATCTTGTAGATGTATTCTGTCTTATCTATATACAGGTAATTCCCATCTACTATCTCGCTGTAGGTCTGAATGCCTACTGGCAATCCTTTCAGTTCCTTGGTCTCCATATCGCTCCTCTTTTGCTTTTTGCAAAAGTAGATAAAAATGAGAGATTGGCAAAGGATGCAGGCTTATAAATTGTAAATAGTCAAGGGAAATGCAAAAGAAATAAAAAAATAGGGGGAACACATTAACTTTGGCTATGAGTCGGGGTCATACTAACAGCTGGCCCCCTGCTACTGAGCTCAAGTTGTGGGGCTGTGCTGCAAGTAATATAACAGTAATGAACCCACTAAAAATCAAGAAGTATGAAAAGAATGTCTAAATTGCTGTTGATGGCCCTGATGATGGTCACTGTATCTATGGTAACTTTCGCACAGAACGCTGAGCAGAAGAATAAACGAAATCTGGAACGCAAACCGGGTGCACAGAAGGAACGCATCACTCCCGAACAGTTCGCTGAGCGCCAAGCACGCTCCATCGCCTCTACACTGGCTTTCGACGATGCTACAACTACCCGCTTCGTGGAGACCTTCTGCAACTATCGCAAGGAGCTGATAGCTCTTAAAGGTAAGGACAAAAAACAACCCAAGGCCGAGGCTGCTCCGCAGGCACAAGGAGAGAAACCCGAAGCCCGTAAACCTCGCATGGAGAAGAAGGAACGTACCGAAGCTGAAACCAAAGAGATGCTGGAGGGACGCTTCGAAATGAACCAGAAGATGCTGGACCTGCGCAAGAAGTACTACAAGGAGTATAGCAAGTTCCTGAGCCAAAAACAGATTGAACGCGTCTATGACCTGGAAAAGAAGCAGGCTGATAAATTTGTCCGTGCCAGAAAAGGACGTCAGTGCGACTTTAAAAACTGTAAGCGTCAGGGGCAGCAGTCTTGCGGACCTCAGAGGCCTGTTCAGCAATAAATCGACTGCCGGAGCAGACAAACCAGCTCCCCCTATGTAGGGGTTCTATTATACCCCTACACTTCAACTTCACCAACCCCTACTGTAGAATGAATTATACCCCGGGGTAAAATCTCACGAACCCCTACAGTAAAATGAATTATACCCCGGGGTAAAATTTGTCCAACCCCTACAGTAGAATTTTGGGGCCCTTGAGGAGCACTTCCATGAGGCTCGTATAGGTCATGTGCTCTGAGAGCAGATTTAAGCAATGAGAATTTTGAATAGTATCAATAGGTTCACTAAAAAGACAGCCGATTGAATGAGAAACGCGTAAACTGGTAAGTAACTAACGGGTTGACCGGATTGAAAAATAAAAAGGAGCATGACGCGAATCATGCTCCTTTTTATTTTGAATCGGAATAAAGAAATCCAGCCGATTAGCCGTTGGTTCTTTTCTCTTTGATTCTGGCTTTCTTGCCCGTGAGACCACGCAGGTAGTACAGCTTAGCGCGGCGTACCTTACCTACCTTGTTCACTTCGATCGAGTCGATAGCCGGAGACTCCAAGGGGAAGATACGCTCTACACCTACAGTTCCTGACATCTTGCGTACGGTGAAACGCTTCTTTTCACCATGACCCGAAATCTTGATAACTACACCGCGATACAGCTGTACGCGTTCCTTGTTACCTTCGATGATACGATATGCAACCGTGATAGTGTCACCAGCCTTGAAATCGGGGTGCTTCTTACCGGTAGCAAATGCTTCTTCTGCAATTTTAATTAAATCCATTGTGTTTATTTATAAATTGTTTATCGTTACAACGCAACATACCAGGCTTCTCTCTTCATGTCCTGACAGCGATTGCGCGAAAGCGGGTGCAAAGTAACGAATTATTCGTCAGTTACACAAATCTTTCTCTCTTTTTCTCCTCCAATTTTGTGCATTTTAAAAAATAGGTTATATTTGTGGCTCAATAAGCAATATATTGAAGATATGACTCTCACTAAATCTTTCTCTTTCAGCCTCTTTTTGCTGTTGGCCTTGAGCGGGCTGAGCGCATGTCAGCAGCAGTACCTTATCGTCTCTATTGAGGGTGAACCCCTGCCTGTGGATTCTACCTACGACAGGATGTCTTCGGGCAATGCGTCGGAGATTCTGGCTCCCTTCAAACAGAAGGTGGACAGCATGATGAACCGACAGCTGGGCGAAGCGGCTGTGGATATGGACCGTGGACGACCTGAAATGCCGCTCTCGAATCTGGTGGCCGATGTGCTGCGTGAGGCGGCCCGCGAGGTTGTCGGACGTCCAGCCGATGTGGCGGTCATCAATCTGGGTGGCATACGCTCATCGCTCTCCAAAGGAGCCATCACCGTGGGTGACATCTATGAGATACTCCCCTTCGAGAACTCGCTCTGCGTGCTTACCTTCAAGGGTAAGGTGCTGGAGCAGGTACTCCGCGAGATCGCTTTGCGCAACGGTGAGGGGCTGAGTGGCGTGAAGATGACCATTGGCAAGAACAGAAGCCTGCAGTCGGTCACCGTAGGGGGCGAACCGATTCGTCCCGAGGCTGACTACATCGTGGCTACCGTGGACTACCTGGCTGAAGGCAACGACGGTATGCCCTCTTTGGCGCAATATACCGACCGCATCTGTCCCGAAGGAAAGATGCTTCGCAGCCTCTTCATGGCCTATGTGGAGGAGCAGACGCGAAAGGGAAAGAAGATTGAAGCCCGAAAAGAGGGACGGGTGGTCAACACCGAGGAGGTGCTGGAGATGGGCATGATGAGTGTGGCTCCGCAGCAGGTGCAACTGACCATGCTCCACACGAGTGATACGCACAGTCGGCTGGAACCCATTGCTCCATGGGCTGCCGACCGCAGCGCCGGACTTGGAGGTACGGTGCGAAGGGTGGCTTTGGTGGATTCCCTCCGCCAATTGGATGATGAACTGCTGCTGTTGGATTGCGGTGACATCTCGCAGGGTACACCTTATTATAATATGTTCCGCGGCGAAGCGGAGATTCGGATGATGAACCGTATGGGCTATGATGCAATGGTCATCGGCAACCATGAGTTTGACTTCGGTCAGGAGAACATGGCCCGCCTCTTCCGCATGGCCCAGTTCCCCGTGCTTTGTGCCAACTACAGCTTTGAGGGCACGGTGCTGGAGGAAGTGGTGAAACCTTATATTGTACTGGAACGCAAGGGAATACGCATCGGTCTCTTCGGCCTCAGTCCCGCGCTAAAAGGGTTGGTGCAGGAGGACAAGTACGAAGGTATTGTCTATCACAACCCCATTGAGGTGGCCCAGCGGATGGCGGACACCCTCCGCAACGAGGAGCATTGCGATGTAGTGGTCTGCCTCTCTCATTTGGGCCTGTTAGGCATCAACCAGCGCGAAGTGGAGGATGAGCAACTGATGGCAGGAACGGAAGGCATCGACCTGATTCTTGGCGGACACTCGCACACCTACATGGAGCAGCCCAAGACCTACCTCAACAAGGCGGGCAAACCGGTCGTCATCTTCCACTCGGGAAGCCGAGGCACCACCGTAGGTAAGGTCACCGTGACGCTGGAACCGCGCTAATCAAGCGGACAGGTTGATCTTCAGTTGATGAGTTGTCAATTTGAGGAAGGAATAATGGGAAAGATAGTAGCGTTACCGCATTACAGTTGTGACATTTAGATAATTATTCATTATTCATTATTCATTAAATAATTATTCATTATAATGATGAAACCTTTGTTTCTGACACTGATACTATGCTGGATGGGTCATGCACCGCTGTTGATGCATGAACGCCCGATGACTACACCGCCTGAACCTAAGCCCGTCGCCATGCCCCGATTGGTGGCCCCCTATCTTGAGGATGCAGCCTGTCGGCATTGGGTAGATTCGGTCATGGAGAGGCTCACGCTCAAAGAGCGGGTGGGGCAGCTCTTTATCTACACCCTTGCACCGCAGCTCGACCAGGCCAGCCGCAATCTGCTGCGGAAGGTCGTAGAGGAGTACCGCGTGGGTGGTCTGCTCTTCTCCGGTGGTAAGCTGGCCCATCAGGCAACACTCATCAACGAGGCACAGCGGATGGCACAGGTGCCCCTGCTTATCACCTTCGATGGGGAGTGGGGACTTGCCATGAGGCTCAAGGAACTTACCCCTTTTCCCAAAAATATGGTGCTTGGCTGCATTCGTGCCGACTCTCTCATTCAGGCATACGGCCGTGAGGTAGGCCGTCAGTGTCGCGAGTTGGGGGTGCAGGTCAATTTCGCACCCGTGGCTGACGTGAATGTCAACCCCAAGAATCCCGTCATCAATGTTCGCTCCTTCGGTGAGAATCCCGACAATGTAGCCCGCAAGGTGGTGGCCTACTCCCAAGGGTTGGAGGAGATGGGGGTGCTCTCCGTGAGCAAGCACTTCCCCGGTCATGGTGATACCGAAGTGGATTCACACAAGTCGCTTCCGTTGATACCCTTCTCGCGTGAGCGGCTCGACAGCGTAGAACTTTATCCCTTCCGACGGGCGATAGAGGCCGGTATGGGTGGAGTGATGGTGGGCCATTTAGAGGTGCCCGCTGTAGAGCAACGTAAGGGAACACCCTCTTCGCTTTCGCGTAGTGTGGTGAATGACCTGCTGGTGCAGGAGATGCATTTCCAAGGGCTTATCTTTACCGATGCTCTCTCCATGGGCGGTGCCCAGAATAGCCAGTCGGTCTGCCTAAAGGCCCTTCAGGTCGGTGATGAACAGCTGTTGGTGCCGCGCCGCATCAAGGAGGAGCTGGATGCGGTGATGAAGGCCATAGAGGGGGGGATGCTCTCGCGTGAGTCTATCGACGCTCGGTGCCGTAAGGTGCTCACCTACAAATATGCGTTGGGGCTTCATCAGAGACCTGTGGTGCACGAAGCAGGACTTTCGGCCCGTGTGGAGACTCCGCAGACGCGCCAGCTCATCCGCCGCTTGAGCAATGCCGCCATTACTTTATTATATAATAGGAGTCATCTCTCTTTGGGAAAGTCGGATACCGTAGCTCCTCTGCCCTTGGATTCGGCAGCAACCGCAGCTCCTGTCTTGCTCTATACTGGCAGGGCTGAGAGTTATGCTCCGCTGCTGAAAGCCCTTCCGCAAGGGGTGAAACCCAAACTGGTGTCACTGCCCAAACAGGGCACGGCAGCTACAGCCAAAACACTGGCTGCCTCCCTCCGAGGAGCCTCCTCCATCTGGATAGCCCTCAACGAGCAGCATCTGGGCAGTTATCAGGTACTGCTCAATGCGTTGACGCGTCAGATTGATCCTTCTACATCCCTCCTTTGGCTGGCTTTTGTGCAGGGGCGCGATCTTCATCCGCTCTGTCAGCCGATGGCCAAGGGACGTGCCACTCTCTTGGCCCATACGGCCGATGAGGCAGTTCAGCAGCAGGTAGGGCGGCTGCTCTATGGCAAAGCCATGGCTGACGGTTGTCTCTCTGCCTCTATCGGTTCGCTATACCGAGCCGGTGAAGGAGCCATCTACCGCCCTTCGGGAGCTATCTACAACGCTCAAGGCATGCTCTGCACTCCTCAAGAGCAGCTGGGCAGGCTGAGAGAAGACCTCAATGGTTCACGGGAGTCCCATGGCGGAACGCAGGACTCTTTCAACAGTTCACGTGAGTCTCTCAATGGCTTGCGTGAGGAGCTTGATTCTTCCCATTTGCCAGACTCTTTTGCGGTGGGGAGCTCAAAACAGTACCCCGTGGTACCTGAATTGGATTCCCATACCGTGGAGCAGATGGATGAGATTGCTCTGGAGGGCATCAAGCAAGGAGCCTATCCCGGTTGTCAGATCGTGGTGATGAAGCAGGGACGGCTATTGTTGAGTCGCGCTTATGGAACGACAGCAGGGAAGGGAAGTGATTCCCTCACTACGCATCACCTTTTTGATCTTGCCTCGCTGAGTAAGACCACCGGTACCCTGCTGGCCGTGATGAAACTCTACGACAGCGGACGGCTCAGTCTGACCGATCGGTTGGGTGACCTGCTCCCTTGGTTAGCCGATACTGACAAAAAAGAGATTACTATCCGGCAACTGCTCTTCCACGAGAGCGGTCTGCCCCCCACCATCCTCTTCTATCAGGAAGCTATTGATGAGGAGAGCTATCCTGCCCCCCTCTTCACTTCCCGGCGTGACCGTCGGCATACAGTAAAGATGGGTTCCCGTACCTGGGGTGCTACCCATTTCCGCTTCAAGGAGGGGCTCACTTCGCCCATGCGCACCGCCAGCCATACCCTGCAGGCTTCTGAGAAACTCTGGATTGATGCCTCCTTCAAGGAGGAGTATCATCGGCTCATTGCTGAGGCTCCTCTGCGCAGCCGCACCTACCGCTACAGCTGTGTGGGCTTCATCCTGCTCCAACAGGTGGTAGAACAACTCACCGGAATGCCGCTCGACCGTTTCCTCGATGAGCAGTTCTATCTCCCCATGGGACTTCAGCGCACTGCCTATCTCCCTTTGCGTAAGGTAGATAAGCGAGAGGTGGTACCCTCCAATCAAGATCTCTTCCTACGCAAGGAGTCCCTCCAAGGTTATGTGCATGACGAGAGTGCCGCCTTCCAGGGAGGAGTGTCGGGCAATGCCGGTCTCTTCTCTACCGCAGAGGAGGTGGCTATCGTCTATCAGATGTTGCTCAATGGTGGTGAGTGGAAGGGACGACGATACCTCGGTGAGAGCACCTGTCGGCTCTTCACCACAGCCACCTCCAAGATAAGCCGTCGCGGATTGGGGTTCGACAAACCTGATACGCGCAACCCTGACAACTCCCCCTGTGCCGAGGAGGTACCCGGATGCGTCTATGGCCACACCGGATTCACTGGCACCTGTGCCTGGGTGGATCCTGACAGACAGCTCATCTACGTCTTCCTGAGCAACCGTACCTATCCGCAGGCGTGGAACCCCAAACTCTTCCGCCTCAATATCCGTACGCGCATCCAGGCGTTGCTCTATAAATAATTAATAATTAAATAATGAATAATTGAGCTGGCGGGTTATCCCTTGGGTTGACGAGGTTGTTTTATTCAATTTATAATTGAGTTGATGGAATCTTTGGCTCTTCAACTTGACCTAAAACTGTAAATAGAGGGGGTATGAGAATTGCGATGGTATTATTTTATCCAATCGTGGTATTAGGAGGACCTTTTGCATAGGCAGAAGATGTGGCAGAGTGAAAAAGCGCTACCTTTGAGCCACTTTTCAATCACACTAAAACACATACATATGCAAAACAGACAGTTTGGACATTTTGATGATGCCTGCCGCGAGTATGTCATCACTCAGCCGCAGACACCTTGGCCTTGGATCAACTACCTCGGCAACGAAGATTTCTTTTCTCTCATCTCCAATACCGCCGGTGGATACTCTTTCTATAAGGATGCTAAATTCCGCCGTATCACCCGCTATCGCTACAACAGCGTGCCCATGGACAATGGGGGACGCTACTTCTATATCCGTGAAGGGGAAACGCTCTGGAGTCCGGGTTGGAAACCCTGCAAGACACCGCTCGATTTCTACGAATGCCGCCACGGCATGAGCTATACCCGCATCACCGGTCGCAAGGATGACATTGAAGCTTCTGTACTCTTCTTTGTACCTCTCCATACCCGTGCGGAGGTGCAGAAGGTGACACTGACCAACCACAGTGACCGCCCTCGCAGCCTTAAACTCTTCTCTTTCATAGAGTGGTGTCTCTGGAATGCGGCCACCGATATGGAGAACTTCCAGCGCAACTTCTCTACCGGTGAGGTGGAGGTGGAGGGCTCGGTCATCTACCACAAGACCGAGTACAAGGAGCGCCGAAACCATTATGCTTACTACGGTGTGAATGTCCCCATCGAGGGATTTGACACCGACCGCGAAAGCTTCATCGGCCTCTACAACGGCTTTGAGGCTCCCCAGCAGGTGCTTGAGGGCAAGCCAGCCAACAGCGTGGCACACGGATGGAGCCCCATCGCCTCGCACTGCATCGACGTGCAACTGGCACCCGGGGAGAGCCGCGACTTCATCTTCCTCCTCGGCTATGAGGAGAATGATGAGCATGAGAAGTTTGCTGCTTCTCGGACTGTGATTCAGAGCACACCCTCCTGTCCCGTAGTCAACAAGAGCAAGGCATACGCTACGTTGGAGGCCTTCTCTACCGTGGAGAAGGTGGATGCAGCCTTCGCAGAGCTGAAGAGCTATTGGGACCGCTTGCTCGGTGTTTTCCACGTCTGCACCAGCGAGGAGAAGCTCGACCGCATGGTCAACATCTGGAACCAGTACCAGTGCATGGTCACCTTCAACATGAGTCGTTCGGCCTCCTTCTTCGAGAGCGGCATCGGCCGCGGCATGGGATTCCGCGACAGTAACCAGGACCTCGTGGGCTTCGTGCATCAGATTCCCGAACGGGCACGCACCCGCATCATCGACATTGCCTCCACCCAGTTCCCCGATGGTGGATGCTATCACCAGTATCAGCCGCTCACCAAGCGGGGCAACAACGACATTGGCGGTGGATTCAATGACGATCCCATGTGGCTCATCTTCGGCACAGTGGCATACATCAAGGAGACGGGCGACTTTGACATTCTCGACGAACCGGTACCTTTTGACAACCAGCCCGGCTCAGAGGTTTCGCTCATGGAGCATCTGCGTGTCTCCTTCAACCATGTGGTGGAGAACCTCGGTCCTCACCGTCTGCCCCTTATCGGCCGTGCCGACTGGAACGACTGCCTCAACCTTAACTGTTTCTCCAACGACCCTAACGAGTCTTTCCAGACGACGGAGAACAACACCGAAGGCTCCAAGGCGGAGTCGCTGATGATTGCCGGACTCTTTGTGGTGTGCGGACGTCAGTATGCCGAACTGTGCCGCCGCATCGGTCATGAGGCCGAGGCACTCCGTGCCGAGGCGTGTGTAGAGGATATGGTGAAGGCTGTCAAGGAGCATGGTTGGGACGGCGAATGGTACCTCCGTGCCTACGACTTCTACGGCCGCAAGGTGGGCTCGAAGGAGAATGAAGAGGGACAGATTTTCATTGAGAGCCAGGGCTGGTGCACCATGGCAGGTATCGGTCTGGAAGAGGGAATGGTGGAGTGTGCGCTCGATTCCGTAAAGGAGCGTCTCGACTGCGAACATGGCATAGTGCTCAACAATCCTCCCTTCACCAAGTACGTGATGGAGTATGGCGAAATCTCCACCTATCCTGCTGGATACAAGGAGAATGCCGGTATCTTCTGCCACAACAACCCTTGGGTGATTATCGGTGAAACGGTGGCCGGACGTGGCGACGATGCCTGGCAGCACTACCGTAAGATATGCCCCTCCTATACTGAAGAACACAGCGCCCTTCACAAGGTGGAGCCCTATGTCTGTTGCCAGATGGTAGCCGGTAAGGATGCTGCCCGTCCCGGTGAGGGTAAGAACAGTTGGCTCACCGGCACCGCAGCTTGGATGTGGTACACCATCTCGCAGTTTATCCTCGGTGTGAAGCCCGCCTATGATGGTTTGCTGATGGATCCCTGCATCCCCTCGGATTGGAAGGAATACAACGTCCATCGCATCTATCGCGGTGCAGAGTACCGCATCGTGGTAAAGAATCCCAATGGGGTATGTCGCGGTGTTACTTCTCTGGAACTCGATGGCCAGCCGTTGGAGGGCAATCTCGTTCCCCTCTGCGGCGAAGGTTCCCATGAGGTCATCGTTACGTTGGGTTGATTATGTCCTCTGCTTTCTGTCCCCTGACTCTCCTCAGTTGGGGGCAGCTTTGGGGAATTTCTGTTCTCTGACTTCCCTCAAATAGGAGAGCTATTTTTCCACCTCACCCTGTGGTCGAATGGCGGTTATTTCACTGAAAAGGGGGTGACTTTGACTGATTTTCCTTTCACAGATTATTTGTTAGTTTACTGTTTTACTTCACATATTCTGCAATGTCTTCCTAAGACGCTTTACATTGTTGTTCAGTTGTTACTACATCAGTTCACAGGTGCATGGTGGTTGAACCAAAGCTATTGGTGAGCCAACAAAAAGCCCCACCTCTCATCGTTAGAGAAGTGGGGCTAAAAGGATTGGAAAATTGAGGCTTAATTTATCGACGAATTGCATTATTTCCCAATTTCCTGCCTTTTTCTCGTGAGTTCTTCATATATTTGCAGTCGACCATATTTTCAATACGTCATGGAGAACCAGAACTATATCATGCATGAAATCACGCCGCTTTCCGAGCGCGACTGTTTTTACATAGCCGACCGAACCAAGACCGAGTTCAACTATCCTATGCACCGGCATCATGAGTATGAACTCAACTTTGTGGCCCATGCGCCTGGTGTTCGCCGTGTGGTGGGTGATTCGGCCGAGGTCATCGGCGAATATGATCTAGTGCTCATCACCGGCAAGGATTTGGAGCATGTATGGGAACATCACGAATGTATCTCCTCCTGCATCCGCGAGATTACTATCCAGTTCTCTCCCGACCTCTTCTTCGGCAATCTCCTTCAGAAGAACCAGTTTGCCTCCATACGCACCATGCTGGAGAGGGCCCAGTGTGGATTATCTTTCCCCATGGAGGCCATCCTCAAGGTCTTCAATCGGTTGGACCATCTTGCGTCTGAGAAGGAGGGCTTTCTGGCCGTGATGGAGTTTATGCGCATCCTTTACGACCTCTCCCTCTATTCTGATGCGCGACAGCTCTCCAGTTCCTCGTTTGCCAAGATTGAGACGGTCAATGAGTCGCGTCGCGTGCAGCGGGTTCAACGCTACATCAGTACACACTTCCAAGAAGAGATACGGCTCGGTCAGTTGTCTGACCTGGTGGGGATGACTCCCGTGGCCTTCAGTCGTTTCTTCCGTATGCGCACGGGCAAGACTCTTTCCGAATACATCATCGACATCCGTCTTGGCTATGCCACCCGTATGCTTGTGGATACCTCCAAGACCATTGCTGAAATCTGCTATGATTGCGGCTTCAACAACCTCTCTAACTTCAATCGTTTGTTCAAGCGGAAGAAAAACTGCTCCCCCAAGGAGTTTAGGGATAATTACCATAAAAAGAAAAATCTGGTGTGAGGACGAACGGCATAAGCTATCACGGTGATTCATTTATGTATTTTTCTTGTATATTTATTATATATTAGTTATGAATTTACAATTATTAGCTTTTATCTCCTTTGTTACTAACATATATTCACGTTTGAGCAGTAGGATATGAAAATTTGGCTCATCCGACATTTCGAGTGATAGATTAACAGAGATCTTGTAAAAAGGAAGAAAACTGCCGTCTTTTTTGTATATTTGAATCACCACAA
>CAMGIP010000084.1 GCA_946056155.1 uncultured Mediterranea sp.
CTATATTTCCCATGCCAGTATAGGGGGTGCGCTGCTCTGTCATCTGTAAGAATTGCAAGAAAGGGACGCTCCGTCTCTTATCCGTTGAGCATGGAGAGCTTACGAGCCTCCTCCATCACCTTCTGCCCATAGTCTTCAGGAAAGAGTTCCGGATTCTTGTTCTCCTGCACCTCACCAATCTTATCCGGCAGGAATACCGACACCGTACCTGCCTGTTTGTAGCCGAAGGTATGCACGCTCTTGTCATCCAGTTCGGTAATCGCCTTGTTGCCCTTGTCGCAACTGTATCGTGCCATGCTGTTCACGTCCGGATCACGCTCTTCCTCCTTGGTCTGGATGTCGAGCATCTGTCCGTGCTGGCCCCTGAACACCATCTCAGACTCCGCGTTCAGTTTCTTGCCCAACCGTTTGAATCTGCCACCCAGCAGATCGTCCGGCCATAGCATGTTGAGAGAGTCGAACATGAATAGGTGTGACTTGATGCGATGCCCCAGTTGGATGAAACCCTCTAACTGTTTCCAGAAGTCTGAGAGCCTCAGGATGGGATTCACGGTACACATCATGTGGTACTTGCTCATCAGCAGTCGGTTGAAGGAGTGTTCAAAGAAGCGTGCGATGGTGGCAGGTGCATACGTTTTGCGCGTGTCCTCAATGAGGATATACTGCATGCCCTCCTTGAATACCAGCACGGCCAGCGAACTCACATAGTTCTCCTTGTAGATGACCGTTTTGTAGTTCTTGTCTTCGCCCTCCAGCGGACGTTTCTTCTGTATGCGCAGCACAAAGGCATGGTCAAAGTCATAAATCACACGGGCAGGTATGTGCTCGTCATATACGGCCTTCGGAATCTTGGTGTAGTCACCCGGTTCTTTCACCTCCCTCAGTTTCTCTGCTTCCCTGAGTTTCCCCTCTGCCATCAGCTTCCCGTACTCCTCTTCGACAGCCTCATCGACCTTGACTCTTGCCGTCTTATAGGTGCGCAATATCAGGTCGTTCTTCACCTTGAAGGGAGGTTGGGTGCTGTCGCCCAACATATAGTGTACCTCTTCTGGCGAGCTGAAAAGTTCATCCAGAATATCCAGACGATTTTTAAAATTGCGGTCTGTCTCCTCCTTCAACTCTTTGTCGAGTTCCGGGTCTCCAGTCGTGATGCCCGTCAAGGGCCAACAGTCAAATCTATATGCAATCAAGTCCATTTCTTCATTTTCTCGTAAGGGTTGTAATTAAGTCAATCACGTGTCTCTCAGTGTCTGAATCCATCCCCCTGAACTGCTCCTTGATGCCGTTCATCTCAGACTTGAAATATTCATATTTGGCTCCCTTTAGATTGTTTGTATCGCGATCGTAATGTTGGGTCACTTTAGCGGCCAAGGGTGTTTCGCCCCTGATGCCGGCCACAAAGAACCCTCTTCTGTAGAGCATTCCATAGATGTTGAACAGCGCCTTGGCATTGTAGCTGATGCCCAGCTCCTTTTGCTCGTCACCTGCTACCGAGATTGGCTTCTTCATCACTTGGCTGACCGCTGGGTCGGTGAGCAGAGTTTCCCACAATCGGTTGAAGGCATCACGATGGCTGCTCTCCACATCGGGCCACATCCTGTCGGCATAGTGCTTGAACACACGCGCCAACTGGGGCGTCCACTCGTCTTCCACCTTCAGTGGGTCTTTCTCCTCAATCAATTCCCGTCCGGCACGCAACTCCAAGCGGTCTCCATCTTCCTTGATGCCCCTGTGCAGCTGTTCGAGGATGGGGTGGTCCAGCCGGATCATCTCCTCCACCAAGGCGTCCAGCAGATGGTTGTGTGGATTGTGCGCTTGGTCTTTGGTGGTAGCCTCCAAGCAGAGTGCCAGACAGTAGAATATGCAAGTGACCGTTCGCTCCACATCCTCATCCTTTCGGAACACCTTCCGACCATCACGCTCTATCTCGCGCACCTTGCGTCTGGTGATGGTGTAGAACTCGCTGACCATGATGTCACGGTATTCAGCATCCAGCGTCCGAAGTTCACCAATGAGTTCCTGCACCTCGGTCCAGACTTCGGCAGGCGTGAGGCCATCCGCGTCTGTTTCCAGCCTGGTGAGGGTTCGCGAAGCATTGCAGAAGAGCGGTGTCTTCATAAACTCGCGAAACTTCTTCTTATCTTCTTCTGCTGACCAACTTTCGTAAGCCATAATCTAAACCATATTTGCGCCATACCGCACCACACGGTGTTATGGCTATTTATATTTCATTGTATATCAAATCGTTGCATTTAGCCATAATGTTTTTTTTATGGATTTGCACCTATTGATATGGGGGTTGTTGCTTTGTGGTCGAAATCGGGAATAAACCGGTAACTCCGGAGCTTCCCTGTTCAAACCCAATGTTTAACTAAAAAAAATTTTTATTCTATGACTAAAAAATTATCCTTCCCCCCCAGCATCCAGTCGGATCTGTTCAACTATCTGAAGCCTGAGCAGCAGGAGGTCGTCAAACCCCTCTTGCGCGTACTGAAGAAACCTGCCCAGGAAGAGCTCTGCTGCACGCTCCTCGACTACATGGAGCAGGGCCAGGCCACTCCGCCTGCCGACCTCACCCTGGCCGCCATCTACCTCTACCTGACCCATGCGGGCCTTGGCCAGAATAGGAACACGGCCATCATCAAGCCGCTGACCACCGCCAGCCGCCCCAAGCAGCCCCTGCCCATCTCGCAGGTTGTCAACAGCTTCTTCCAGAACCTCAAGAAATTTCATGTCTAATCCCCATCAATCTTTACAATGATGAACAAGATCGTTTTGGAGAAAATCAATCTCACCTGTCTCTTTCAGAATAGCCATTCCAACCCCCTGACAGCCCATGGGGAGGAGCAGGCAAACCCCAACCGGAGAGTGGTTTCAGGTATGCTCTCGCCCTGCAACGAAGGCGGTATCCTCTTTCAGGAGACCCTGCCCCGCAGGCGCGACATCCGCAACAACCGCCTCTATGAGGGAGAACTGGTCAACATCGTCCGCCGGAAGGATGGCCTCTACTACCCCTTCATGAAGGCATTCCACCCTAACGAAATCACCGACAAGGCCTCGTTCGCCTTCAAGGTCTATCAAGAGATCACTGAAGCACTTAACTCCATCGATTAAACCCACGCATTATGTCAGTTCACGTCATCTTCTATCAAAACGGAGCCAAACACCTGCGCCCCGTACAGAGTGAGGAGGAACTGCGCCAACTTCGCGGCACTGAGCGCCAGCAATCGCTGGTGGCTCGGGCCCGCCAAGGCCATATCGAGGCCAAGCGCAGACTCCTTCAGTTCAACTACTCCTGTCTGCCCAACGAAGACGGCAGCCTCAAGTCGAGCACCCGTCTGTCAGGTTCGGTAGGCATGGATATCGATTTCAACGAAGCCGACTACCAGGACGAAAAGCTCTCCCACGCTGTCCGCAACCGCATCCTCGCCATGAGGGATGCCATCGGACTGCTCCTCTTCGAGCGTTCTGCCACCAAGGGCTATCACATCGCCTTCAAGCGTCATCCCGAACTCTCGCAGGAGGAGAACCTCCGCTGGGCCAGCCAGCAGCTGGGTGTACGGTTTGACGAGGGGGCCAAGGACCACACCCGGGTCTTCTTCTCCAGCACCGCCTCTGCCGATGATCTGTTCTTCGTCTCGCCCGCGCTGTTCGACAACACCACCGCGTATGCCGCACCGGCATCGTCTGAACCCACCTTGCAGACAGCTCAAGCAGCATCAGAGCCCGCCTTGCAGACAGCTCAAGCCTCTCAGCCCCTTCCGGACGGTCAGGCTCCGCAAAGCTCTCTTGCACCTCAAGCCTCTGAGCCCGCCTTGCAGACAGCTCAAGTTTCTCAGCCCCTTCCGGACTCAGCAGCCAGCGAAAGTTTCCCGCAGGACTATGACGGCATCCCCTACAGCCTGCTGGTGGATTGTCTGGCCGACCAGTTAGGAGGTGTACCCGTCCACGGCTCGCGCAACAACTTCCTCTTCTCCATGGCCTGCCATCTGCGTTACGTCTGCAATGACGACCCTCTCTGGATCTGCCAGGTGCTCCCCACATACGGCGAAGACCCCAAGCGGCTCTACCGCACCATCCAGTCGGCCTGCAACCGTGCACAGAGCCGCAACATGCCCTCCATGGTGCTGCGTGCCATCAGTGTAGCCCGCAAACAGCTCAACCTCCTGAACCTCTCGGCCGCCTCCGGCACTTCCAATCCCTTGGCGGCACCCGCACCTCCCGAGATGCCCAAGAAGCTTCCGCGCCTCATCCAGCTCTTGGTCAGCAAGGTCGATCCCATGTACCGTCCGGCTGTGGCGCAAGCCGTCTTCCCACCCTTGGGCGCACATCTGCATGGTGTCATCACCCGCTACATCGACAATTCCGTCAACGACCTGGGGGGCTTCATGTCCATCCTGATGGCCAAGCAGAGCATCGGCAAGGGTTCGGTCAACAAGCCCATCGAGCTCATCATGGAGGATATCCGCCAGCGCGATGACTACTCGCGTAATCTGGAGAGGCAATGGAAGGAGCAATGCAAGCAGGCCAAATCGACCGAAAAGAAACCCTCGCGACCGGAAGGCCTGTGTGTGCAATACCTGATGTCGAACATGACCAATGCCGCTATGGTGCAGCGCCTCTTGGATGTGCAGGCGGCAGGCGGCAAGTTCATCTATGTCAAACTGGATGAGATTGAGCTGCTCGACCAGATCAAGGCTACCGGAGGGGCCACTGCCAGCGAAATCATACGCCTGGCCTTCACGCAGTCGCTTTACGGGCAGGAGCGTATAGGACATGAGTCAGTCACCGGTACGCCCCCCCTGCGGTTCAACTTCAATGCCTCTACCACCATCCCTTCCGGACAGGCCTACTTCCGCAACGGGCTCACCAACGGCACCTTGTCGCGACTCACCTTCGCCACCATCATACGCCCCCTTCACAGACGGGGCATCCCCCGGTTCGGCGACTATGACGAGCAGTTCAGGCAACAGCTGCAGCCCTTCATCAACAACCTCAATGCCGCCACCGGACTCATCGAATGCCGACAGGCCGAGAAGATGGCTGAGCGCATCATGGAGGAGAATGCCGACCTGGCCGAACTCTCGGACGATGATGTCTTCGAAACGCTCTCCTTCCGCGCCAACCGCATCGCGTACGACAAGGCCATGCTGCTCTTCATTGCCCAAGGCTATGAGTGGAGCAAGGAGATTGCCGACTTCTGCCAATGGAGCGAGCAGTACGACCTCTGGTGCAAGCTCCATTTCTTTGGCGAACAGATGCGCGAAGAGAACCTCCGCGAACAGATCCCTTCAGTGTGCGGCCCGCAGAACATGCTGGAGTTGCTGCCCGACCGCTTCGGCAAACAGGAGCTCATGGCCATACACCGTGCACAAGGGCGTGACGGCAACGTCATGCAGCTCATCTACACCTGGACCAACCGCGGATACATCGAGCAGGACCAAGCCACGATGGACTACATCAAGACGCCGAAGTATCTCGCCAAGCACAAGCGTGTAGTGAGCTAACCCTACTGTACATTATTTTTAACAAACATCTTTATGATACTGTTTTTTATGATGAATATCTTACGATGAGCATCGTATGATGAATATCTTATGATGAACATCTTATGTTGAACATTTTTATGAACGTTTTTTTAATCCCAAAGTTATGATGAACATTGAGTTAAAAAATATCTCAACTCACATGAAACTTCTACTCATCTTACTCATTAGGCTCCTCAAGCGAGGCATCCTGAGCATCTTCCCCAAGCCGCGCCTCTTAGCGCTGCTCGCTCTTACACTTCTTACAGTTTACAGTGGTTCAGCACTAAGGTATGCCACTCCACTGGACCTTGGCGTACGTACCGCCTATCTTAATCCCTGATGCCCATGACCTCACTTCGTCTTTCAGCGCACTTCACTCTCGCAGAGTTTGAGAGGAGTGCCACCGCCCAAGCCCTTGGCATTGACAACCGCGTTCCATCGCAGTACATCCCTGCCCTCCAGCAGTTGTGCAAAGAGATTCTCGAACCCCTCAGAGCCTTTGCCGGGCAGCCGATCATTATCACCAGCGGTTACAGATGCAACCTGCTCAACGTCAAGGTAGGAGGCGTCTATGCCTCCCAGCACACCCTCGGAGAAGCGGCCGACATCCGCCTGCCCAAGACCCCCTACACCGACTGGAAGGACCACCGTGCGCACACCGACATGGACGTTGCCCACCGCTGGCTCGACTTCCTGGAGCACCACACCGACTTCGACCAGCTCATCCTCGAGCACTCCCATGGCGAGTACTGGCTCCACGTCTCCTGCCGGGCCAACAAGCGCAAGAACCGCCACCAGGTGATCCGCGATCTTCAGAAAGAGTAGCTGCCTGACACCCTTCCAGCCCCTCCAGCACCTATAAGCGGGAGGGGCTTTCGAAGCGTAAAAGCATCCTTCTTTGTTCTTATTATTCATACTTCGCTACGATTTCAATTAATCGCAGCAAAACTATGGTTTTTATTCAAACGTTCCTATACGGCCCCCAATGACTGCTTACATTCATTGTTCTGCACGACAATAACAAAGTTCACCGAAAAGTTACAATGCCTCTATTTCCCCTGCCGTCAAGCCAGTAGCCTGCTGGATGACAACCGTTTCCAGGCCCATGCTCTTTAACTTTTTAGCTGTCATAACAATACCTTCCGCACGACCTTCCGCACGGCCCTCTTCATGTCCCTTCACATAGCCTTTTTCCTCCGCATGGTCAAGAGAGTTCTTCAAGTCACGATACACTTTCAAGCTGTCCTCATACTCTTTCAACTCCAAAGGAGTAAACTTCTCACCATCCACACTTTCGCAATACACGTCAAATATCGCTTTCCGCTCTGCATACACATCCCCTACATGCTCCGAGTTGCTATATTTCAGGTCACGAATCACCTTCCTTCCAGCAAAAAGACTATTGAGGAAGTTTATCAACAACTCTTTGTTGGGAGCCGTACCGAATATTCGTTTAAAGCCGAAATCCGTCAGCAGACTAATATATCTCTCTTCTATTTCTTGCATGGCAAACACATTTTGGGGCAAAAATAGTGCAAACCGAAGACAATACAAAATAAACCCGTTTATTTTTATTGTTGAGGTGCAGCCTGTCTTATCTAAAGATAGTGCAAACCGAAGACAATACAAAATAAACTCGTTTATTTTTATTGTTGAGGTGAAGCCTATTTTATCTAAAAATAGTGCAAACCGAAGAATTACCCCACTACCTCCCGGTAGTACTTCAGCCAAGCAGCAGTGACCACATTGCAGTCGAAACACCGGATGACACGGTCGCGGCCAGCGGCACCATGCTGACAGCGCAACTCCGGATGCAGATAGTACTCCTTCATGCAACGGTAGAGACCCTCAGGATCATTCACCCCACAGCGGAGCCCCGTAACGTCAGGCACCGAAGCATCGCGCACTCCATAGGCATCACTCGTAATCACCGGCAATCCCAAGGCCTGAGCCTCGATGACCGAAGAGCCGAACCCTTCGCGCCAGGTAGGCAACACAAAGACATCCCCACCCTGCAACGCATCAAAAGGCTTCCGCGTCAGACCAGGGTAGAAGAAGTTGCGGTTGCGCACCAACTGCGGATAGTCCGCTGCCTTTGCCTCATACCCCTCCTCATCCGAACCGTAAAGCACCAGTTTTGCCTTGGGACACTCCTTCACCAATCGGCTGAAAGCCTCATACAGCTCACCGATACCCTTGTCGTGATTGAGCCGACCCAGAAAGATGAAGACCACCTCATCGGGGAGGATGCCCAAGCTATGGCGTTCCCGCTCCCTCACCTCCTTCGAGATGACAAATCGCTCCAGCTTCACCCCAGCAATAGAGCCATCCGCCAGCACCCGGCTGTTCCGCTCCTTCAGCACCCCCTGCTCCATCAGGAAGCTGCGCTGCGAAGCCCCATCCACCAGAATGTGCGTGTCAAAGAGCGCAATCATCCGATCCATCGACTTCAGGATAAAACGCATCACCCCCTTGCGTGTAGCCCACACCTGCCCCGTAAAGATATGGATTCGAACCTTGATGCCAGCCAACCACCCCGCCAGTGAGGTCAGCAGGCCAGCTTTGGGCGTCACCGAGTGGACCGCATCAAACCGCTCCCTGCGGAACAGAGCACGCAAGGCAAAGAGCGCCTTCAGGTCGTTTCCCAGACGGATAGGCCGCTCGATAGGCACCAGATGGCAGCAGATGCCCATCTCCTGAAACTCCCTTTTACTCTCCTCATCGGGAAAGTGGGCAGCCAGATGCACCTCATACCGCTTCACCAACTCCCTCAGGTGGTCCTTCAGGAACGAATGGGCCGAACCCGGCACCGCCACCACAAAACAGATTTTCTTTTTCATACGCTATTCCTCTATTTATCCAACGCTTCGTACTTTGAGCATTGCGACTTATACTCCGGCACAATCTCCTTCATCACCTTCACGATAGCCATATCATCAAAACTGTAGGAGACCTGCATCAGCCGCTCCTCATTCCGGCAAGCCACCTCATAGTCGTACTCCCTCACCTGGGCCACCATGATCTTCGGATGCACTGTAGGCTTGGTGTTCTCCTTCGTGGAGAGCAACTCCTCATACAGCTTCTCCCCGTCACGCAACCCCGAGAATTTAATCTCGATATGCTTCGCCCCACTCAAGCTGATCATCCGCTTGGCCAGGTCCACAATCTTCACCGGCTTGCCCATATCGAAGACAAATATCTCTCCGCCATGACCCATCGTACCCGCCTCCAATACCAGGCGGCAAGCCTCCGGTATCAGCATGAAGTAGCGGATAATCTCCGGGTGCGTCACCGTGATGGGGCCACCCTTCCTGATCTGCTCCTTGAAGATAGGAATCACCGAGCCATTCGAACCCAGCACATTACCGAAGCGAGTGGTGACAAACTGCGTGCACCCCTTCACCTTCCCCTCCACAATCGCCTTGTTCAGCGACTGGCAGTAGATCTCACAGATACGCTTCGAGCAGCCCATTACGTTGGTCGGGTTCACCGCCTTATCCGTTGAGATCATCACAAATTTCTTCGTGCCATACTTCACCGCCAGATCAGCAATGACCCGCGTACCATAGATATTGTTCTGCACCGCCATAGCCGGGTTATCCTCCATCATCGGCACATGCTTATAGGCCGCAGCATGGAACACATACTCCGGCCGATGCTCCGCAAAGATACGCTCCATCTGCTCCCTGTTGGTGATGGAGCCCACGATGGTCCACACCTTCAGCTCCCCATGGTTGCGAGCCATGTAGAGCCGCACATCATGCATCGGTGTCTCCGCCTGATCCAGTAGAATCAGTTCCGAGGGGTTGAACTTCGCCACCTGCCTTGCCATCTCCGAGCCAATGCTACCCGCTGCACCCGTGATGAGGATACGCTTACCCGTCAGCATACGGCCGATAGCCTCCATATCCACCTCAATCTTCTCCCTCGGCAGCAGATCCTCAATCTCCACCTCATGCAGTTGCTGGTGAGTCAGTTTACTCTTGCCGTCCCACTCCTCCGCAGCCGGCATCATCATCACCCGGATGCCCGCCTGCATAATCTCGTCAATCATCCCCTGATTGTTGCGGAACAGCTCACTCTTGAGCGGAGAGACCAGCAGCACCCTCACCTTCAGTTCCTGGAGCCGCGCACCAATCCCTTTGCCGTTCATCACCACCCGCTTGCCCAAGAGGTACGCATTGCGCATCTCCTCCGCATCACTCACGAAAGCCACCAGGTTATACACCTTATCGTGTGAGGTCACGATACTGTTGGCCAGACTGATGCCACCCGCCTTGGTGCCATAGATAGCAATCGGCTTGGCATCCTCCGTCTTGAAGGTGTCGAACAGTCCGCGCACCATCATCCGCTCCATCCACAACAAGAAGGTAGCGGAGGCAAAGAGCATCAGCGTGCCCCACACCCCGTGCATCATCACCTGCGATGTGCCCGAGAGGGAAACCGCCACAGCCGCAACTATCGAAAGCAGCGTACCGCAGAAAGCAGCCACCCCCACCCTTTGCAGGTCAATCATCGATGAGTAGCGCAGGATACCCGTATAGGTATGCAACATCCGGAAGGCCACTGCAAAGAGCAGCAACGTAATCCCGTTACCTACCGTGAGCGGCCAGAAATGTTGCGCCAAGGCCAGTCCGCCCCAATCCATATAGTTACCAAGGTAGCAAGCCATGGCCACCATCAAAAGATCCAAGAGCAGCACCCCCCAATAAGGAAGCGCATCCTTGGAAAAATACCAGTGAACAAGTTTAGAAAAAATATGCATACGATTAAATTGAATATACGTCTAAAACATTCATAGACAAGGCATAAGTGGTTGCGTCAGAATGTGAAAACTGGATGGCGAGTTTCAAAAAAAAGTTGCGTATCACATTTATCGTGCTTCAGTTTGAAAATGACACAGCCGATACGAAAAACACGCATACCCACATTATACACGACATGCAGATGTCATGCCGTTGAAATCATAGCACCCTTGCTTAGCAGACCGTTCTCCTCATTCCCTCCTCAAATGGTACGACAACATAATCCATTCCAGGGATGTCCGATAGTTTGCGGGAATACTCAATACCACCATACGCTTTCTTCACCAAAGGGATGAAGCTTACCAACTGCAGACAGAGGCCCAACAGTCGCGAACTGCGATATGTTTTGCCAAGACCCTTACAGATTACCTCCAACAGACGATTGGCATTGGGAATCTCATCATCCTGTGGGCAGAATGCACCACTCAGATGCTTCTCTACAATCAGACGCACGCACTCGCACAAGTTATCAATATAGATAAAGCTCTGACAAGCATTTTCGTACGCACGGGGGATGATAGGCAGCATTTGGGCAATCTTCTTGAAGCCTGTGATATATCCCCCCTTACATCCTTTTCCATACACCGATGGAGGGCGGACAAAAGACACATCAAATGCCCCATCCTGCAACTTCGCGAGTTCAATTTCCGCCATGGCCTTACTCTTTCCGTACATAGAGTTTCCCTCCACCAGTATAGGAGTATGCTCATCCACCACTGATGCTCCAAGCCTCTTGCCGGCATGATATACTCCCATTGTACTAAAATAGACGTAAGTCTTCCTTGAACCTTTTGATTTAGAGCCCTGCTCCTTGAAGCGAGAAGCAATTTGAACCGGCATGAGGGTATTCACGTCATGGTACAAATTCCAATCCTGACAATCAGGTCTATGCACAATGCCTGCCACATGCACAATGGCATCATAGGGGCTATAGTCGTATGTTTTCCACTCCTCGGTGAGCACATCCAATTGCGCCACCTCATGACCATAATTTGTCAGCCACTCATCGATGTGATTGCCGATGTAGCTGTTTTTTCCAATTATAAGTATATTCATTTTGATATTCTATATCTTGTTAGCTCTTATTCTGCTATTACTCCTCACCGATGAATCTCCTGAAGGCGGACATCATTCGAAGCTCTTTGGGCGAGGATAACTTGACACCTTTCATGCAGCATCGAGATAGGGAGAGTAGCTTTCTGCCAACACCGTGCGTACCGCATCAGGCATGAGGATATGCCATTATTCATTGACAAAATCTTCATAGGTGAGCACCAGACCATACTTCTGAAGCTTGTAGGGAGTCTTACGAATCTTACGGATGACATATTGGTTGGGGCCAGCCTTGA
>CAMGIP010000085.1 GCA_946056155.1 uncultured Mediterranea sp.
AGAAGGTGCGGTCAATCACCTTCTCGCGCTGGCTGATGGGCACATCCTGGAAGTCATCGTTGAACTCGATGGTTTGGTTGCAGCGGATCATGTCAAAGAAGCGGTGACCTTCGCCGAAGAGCTCTTTGCTTCTCTCATCCAGAATCATCTGCAGGCTGACTGTAGCCTCGGTGGCAGGAGCCAGTTTGGGCGAGCGCTTGCGGATTTCGTTCAGGTAGTCGGCAGCAGCACCCTTGTCGCCACTCTTCAGGGCAGCCTCTGCGGCAATCAGGTAGATTTCCGACAGACGGATCACCTTGATGTTGACCGCACTCGGAGTCTCCTTACCGTCTCCTTCCAGATCTACGCTACCCATATATTTGTAGCAGGCTCCTTTACGGCCCGTGTCCTTGTCGTAATCCTCTTCATCCACATCCATTACGCCCCAGCGCACGTCATCGGGATCCTCGCCCAGACGGTTGAGGAAGTAGTTGCTGGCCAGGAACCATCCTTGGGCTCCGGAAACACGCTTGTACTGCATGTAGTAGTAGCCCAATGAGGAGCTGCCCAGGTCGCTCTCTACATCCACACCCAGCTCAAAGATACTTTCGTCGTCATACTGCTTGCGCCAGGAATCTACCCAGTGTGCGGGCGTGTAGGGCTTATACTGGCCCGATTCGATAATCTCCTTGGCTGCTGCCAGTGCAGCAGTGTAGTTCTCCTTGTAGAGGTTTACGCGGGCCTGCAGCGCGATGTTGGCAAAGTATCCTACATAGCTATCTACAGGCTTCTTGTAGCTTGAGAGCAGCTCTGCACCCTCCTTCAAGTCTGAGAGTATTTGCGTGTAGATCTCCTCTACCGTGGCACGGGTAGGTTGGGCCGAAGCCTCCAACGTTTGGGTTACCAAGGGTACACCCAAGGCTGACTTGTCGTAGTTGTAAGGCAGACCGTAGAGGCGTACCAGGTCGAAGTAGAAGAGTGCACGCAGCGTCAGAGCCTGACCCTTGTAGGTATCAAATCCCTTCTTTCCTTCCGCCGTCAGACGGTCGATATTGGCAATCAGGTTGTTGGCCTGCATGATGCAGTAATAGCCCGTGCTCCAGAAACCGCTATAGCTGCCGCTTGTCGGGGCATGGTTGAACGAGTAGAGCGCATCCAGTCCGCGTCCGGCGCTGTAGATGGTGAGGTCTCCTCCCTTGGCATCGCCATAGATGAGGAAGTTACGTCCATAGTAACTGCTTGAGGTCATGGCCCTCATCAATCCGTTGATGGCCACCTGAGCATCATCTGTAGTGGCAATAGCCGTTTCGGCATTGCTCGCATTGGTTGGCTGCATATCGAGAAAGTCATCGCAGGCACTGAATCCAATCAGTGCGGCAGCCAGCAGAGAATATAATGTTGAAATTTTCATATCTGTCTAATTATTGGGGTTTGTACAGAATCACCGTTGCCTTAGAATTTCAGGTCAATACCGAAGACGAAGGTCTTGCCGACAGGCGTTTCCCATCCGCGGGTACCGTAGGAGTTCACCTCCGGGTCAGCCTCCTTATATTTAGAGAAGGTGAGCAGATTGTTGGCATTGAAGAAGAGGCGTGCACTGCTCAGCATCACCTTGCTGACGAGTGTTCTCGGCAGTGAGTAGCCAATCGAGAGGGTCTTCAGACGCAGGAAGCTGGCATCGTGCATGTGACGTGACGAATACTGCATGGAGTCAGTCAGGTCGTTACCATCCAGCTTGGGTTGTGTGCCGTTGGTATGGGTCGGTGTCCACATATTCTCGTAGTAGCTCTTGGCGCGGATACGCTCCCAGTAGTAGCCGTCGTCAGCCACATCCTTGTATGCTCCGTCGTAGAGCTTGCCGCCGATTTTGTAGATGAAGTTCAGTCCCAAATCAATGCCCTTCCAGCTGACGTTGGTGTTGAAACCGCCGCTTACGGTAGGAATGGCGCTACCCAGAATCACCTCGTTGGCACTGTCGTAGTCGTAGGTGGCTCCCCGTCCCTTATATTCAAAGTCACCCGCTTTGGGGTCATCCGGGTCATTCACGAAATAGACGCTCTTGCCGTTCTCAGGATTGACACCTGCCCACTCATACCCGTAGAAGGCCAAGGTAGATTCACCTTCGCGATAGAGGTACTGTGCGCGGTCGTCATCGCCCGTGGGGTCATACCAGATGATGTCTGCCCCGTTGTAGAGCTTCTTCACCTTGCTCTTGAGGAAGGTCGCATTCAGTCCGGCACTCCAAGTGAGGTTGTGGTTGCGGATGATGTCGCCTGCCAGTTCAATTTCGATACCCTTGTTGTTGATTTCACCGATGTTCTGCAGTACAGAGCCGAATCCCGTTACCGAGGAGATAGGTACATCCTGCAGCAGATCCTTGGAGGCGCGGTTGAAGTATTCCACCGTACCGTGCAGGCGGTTGTTGAAGAGACCGAAGTCCAGACCGATGTTGAACGTGTAGCTGGTTTCCCAAGAGAGATCTGAGTTGGCCATGGTGGTGATGGTTCCACCCGGGTTGCCCAGATATTTGTTGCCATAGCTCATCAGGTTGATGTAGCCGTAGTTGTTGGTAGGCAGGGTACCGTTGACACCGTACGAAGCACGCAGACGCAGGTCGCTCAGGACAGGAACATCCTTCATGAACGATTCGCTCATGATGCGCCAGGCACCGGCCACGCTCCAGAAGTTACCCCAACGCTCATCCGGGCTCAGGCGTGAGGAGCCGTCGCGGCGGAACGAGGCAGAAGCAAAGTAGCGCTCCTTCCAGTTGTAATCCACCTTGGAGAGGAAAGAGACCATGGCATTGCCCCAGTTGTAGCCACCGGCACTCAGGGTACCTGCTGTAGATACGGTGTGCAGCGTACTGGTGGGGAGGCCTTCACCCGTGCTGCGGGTAAAGTCTGTCTTGTTCTTCTCTGCCTCAAAACCGGCCAACAGACCGATGGTGTGGTCACCAAAGGTGTTGTTATAGGTGGCAGTAGTCGAACTTACCATCTTCTCGTAGATGGTGCGCATCTCATGCACCTGGCCATTGGTGGCTGATCCAGAGTAGTGGTTGGCACTGCGGTAGAGGTGATCCTTCACCGTGGTGTTGTCGTAAGAGAAGATGCTCTTCACATCCAGACCTTTGAGCAGGTGTAGCGTGAGCGACTCTACGGCCGAGATGCGGCTGTTGATGCTCTCGTTCTCCCACTCCTTCATGTAATAGAGCTGGTTGTAGGCATAGCTACCGTAGCGGGAGGTCCACTCATCACCCGTGGTGTAGTCAGTGGGCCAATAGAGTCCCCACAGCAGGTTGCGGGTCTGCATGAAGAGGTTGTCACCCGTGCTGCGGGTGTCGTTGTAACCGCTCTTGTTGGTGCGTGAAAGGCTGACGTTGGAGCCGAACTCCATCCATTTGCCAATTTTCTGGGTGAGGTTGACACGTCCGCTCACACGGTCGAAGTTATTCACCTTGATACGTCCCTGGTCCTTGGTGTAGGAGAGGGAGGTGTAGTAGTTGGTCGTCGGAGTAGCACCGCTCACGCTCAGGTCGTAAGTCTGATAGACCGCTGTGCGGAAGTAGGCCTTTTCCCAGTCGAAATATTTGCCGCCACGTCCCGAGTTGTCATACTCCTCGATGTTGACGCTCTCGTAGGCTCCCGTGCCGTTGGTGGTAAACTGGTAGCCATGCTTGTTGAACTTCTTGTTGAGTTGGCTCAGGGCATATTCGTTGGCCGCCTCTTCGGTCTTGCCGTTGCTCGTGCGGTAGTCGTGGAAGACGGTATAGAGCATATCTACCTGCTGCTGTACGCTGGCTGCCTCGTAGTTGTCGGTAGCCCAGCAGGGAGTGAAACCAATGGATGCCTTCAAACCTACAACCGGCTTGCCCTCCTTACCCCGTTTGGTGGTAATCAGCACCACACCATTGGCAGCGCGGCTACCATAGAGTGAAGATGCTGCAGCATCCTTCAGTACCGAGATGCTCTCGATATCCTCGGGGTTGAGTGAGTTCATCACGTTGTTGGTGCTGTAGGTGTAGTCGCTCATCTGACCGATGTTACCGCTCACTACAGGCACACCATCCACCACATAGAGCGGTTCGTTGCTGGCGTTCATGGAGCCGTTACCGCGGATGCGGATGCTCGGTGCCGAACCGGCCTGTCCACTGCTGCTGGTTACCGTCAGACCGGCCACTTTACCATTCAGTGCATTCTCAAAACTGGTGGTGGGCAGATCCTTCAGCGCATCACTCTTCACGAGCGAGGCCGAACCGGCATAGCTGCTCTTCTTTGCCGTTCCATAGGCTACGACCATCACCTCATCCAGCAGTTTGCTGTCGCTTTTCAGCACGATCTTCATGAGAGGTTTGATGGGCACCTCTGCTTTTCTCATACCGACGAAAGAGACCACTAAGGTTTTGGCCGAGGTGGGTACGTCAGAGAGAGTGAACTGACCGTCCACATTGGTCACCGTACCTTTCGATGTTCCTTTTACCAAGACCGATGCACCGATCACCGGCTGATTGTCTTCTTCGGAGTACACCGTACCCGAAATCTTCATCGTCTGTCCAAAGAGTGCGCTCAGCCCCACGAACAGGGAGAAGAAGATGAATAAAAACGCTCTTTTACTCATACTTTGTTAGTGTTAATAGTTAAACAAAACTCTATTTCTCTCAACTTTCATGAGCAGGGATATCCGTGGCGATTCAGCGTCGCGGCTGCTAACTCGGCCACAAAGTTATATATAATTTTCAAATAGTCTCTATATTTTATTAAAATAAATCATTTTGCCTCCTAAATTTTTTCTTAAGTGTGAAAATGTCAGTTGAAAATTAGGTTTTGCGGCTTTCTGCTCTCCTTGTAATTGCTATGCCGGACGAAGGAAGACAAATCTTCCTGCGATGCGAATAGTTCGCGGAATAATTGCTATATTTGCCTCTGTTTTTGCGGGAGTGCTTCCAATCAGACACTACTGCATCATTGGATTACGTAATGAATATGATAATGAATAGGTATAAGAGTGCCAGCTATCTGCATGGCAGAGAGGCTGTGTCGGTCTTCAGCCGACTGATGTTATGGGCCATGTTTCTACTTCTTTCTCTTCCCGAGGTATTGGGTCAGGAGCGTGGGGTATCGTCAGACCAATCCGTTAAAGCATCTTCGGAAGGAATGAAGAGAAGCGAAGCCGCTGCCGAGCAAAAGGCCCGGTTCGTGCCACCTTTCGATTTCCCTATCACCTTCTCCGGTAACTTCGGAGAATTGAGGGCCAACCATTTCCACGGAGGTCTGGATTTCAAGACGCAAGGGGTGGAGGGCAAGCCAGTAAGAGCTCTGGCTGACGGTTATATCTCCCGTCTCGCTGTCACCCACGGGTCAGGGTATGTGATGGATGTGACTTACGCCAATGGCTATACCACCATCAATCGCCACCTCAGTGCTTTTATCGGTGAACCGGCTCGTCGCATAGAGGAGTTGCAATACCGTCAGGAGACCTGGGAGGTGGAGCTTAAGCTGAAACCGGGCGAATACCCCGTCAAGGCAGGGGAGGTAATCGCATTGAGCGGCAATACGGGATACAGCTTTGGACCACACCTCCATTTGGATATGATTGAGGATGCTACGGGTGACTATATTGATCCACTTCCCTTCTTTGCCTCGCAGGTGAAAGACCATACGGCACCCCGTGCGGAAGCCATCATGCTCATACCGCGCCGCGGAAAGGGTGTCGTGATGGGCGGCACACTCTGCCGCCAGTTCCCTCCCCGTCCTAAACAGACATTGACTGCCTGGGGATGGGTCGGTGCTGCCATCAAGGCGCACGACTATATGGATGGGGTGCACAACCGTTACGGTGTACATACGGTGGAGCTTGAGGTGGATGGTCAGCCCGTGTTTCGCAGCGTGGTGGATCGGTTCGCCCCTGAAGAGACCCGCTACATCAACTCGTGGAACCTCTCAGGTTTCATGAAGTCGGTCATCGATCCCGGTTGCCGCCTACGTATGCTCCATGATCTGAACGGACATCGCGGATGGGTTCATATCAACGAAGAACGTCCATACCTATTTATATATAGACTCACCGATGCCTTGGGCAACCGTTCGGAGGTGCGCTTTACCGTGCATGGCCGTCGTTCGGCTATTCCCTCTTCTCCATATCCTCTGGCTAAGATTCAGATTTCCCCAGTCCTAAGTAGCCGCTTGTCGGCAGGGGAGGAGTTCTCTTCATCGGTAGTCAGCTCTTTAGGGGAGGAGCATCCTCTGCCGGATGTGAACTCATCGGATGGGGGCAGTGCGCCCAAGGCCGCTTCCTCGGATGCGGTGGGCAATCCCGGTTCTCCCGTGTCAGCCAATGAAGCCGTATGGGTCAAGTACCATTGGCGTTGGAACCAGCTCCATGTGATGCAAGAGCCAGGACTGCAGTTGGTAGTACCCCGAGGAATGTTGTACGATGATGTCACGTTGCGCTATGCTGTCCGGGCCGACAGTGGTGATGTGGCTTTCACCTACCAGCTGCACGATGAGGCTCTACCCCTGCACAACAGCTGTGAACTGCGCATCCGTCTGCGTCACCGCCCTTTGTCAGATAGCACCAAATACTACGTGGCCTCCGTCCACTCCAAGGGCCACCGCAGCTATGTCGGTGGCCGATATGATAAGGGTGAGATGGTGGCCCGTATCCGCCAGCTCGGCACCTATACCGTAGCCATCGACACCATACCTCCTGTCATTGCCCCCATCAACAGAAACAGTTGGGCACACACCGGCACCATCACCTTCTCGGCAAAAGATTCTGAGACTGGAATCCGCCACTATCGGGGTACCATTGACGGTCACTTCGCCCTCTTCGGTAAGCCCAGTGCCATACGTCCCTACATCACCTGCCGTCTCGATCCCTCCCGAATCAAGCGAGGCCAACGCCACCAGCTTGTTTTTACGGTGACAGACAACTGCGGCAATTCTACCACTTATCAAGGGGAATTTTATTGGTAAACTTGGTTTCTACATCCACAAGAGGAAATGAATTGAAAATAGTCGGATTTTCATAAAACAGTCGGATTTTCGGTCGGATGAGGACTCTTTTGGTCGGATTAAGAGTTATCGTCCGTTATCTGCACTTTTGTCGAAACGGATAAAACAGGGAAAGAGAAAAATAACGGCTGCCAGAAGATGTTTTTGAACGCAAAGTGTACCTCTTTGAACGAAAAAGGCACTCGCCAGGAGGGGCCAATCCTAAGATTTGAACGAAAAGTGTACCTTTTCTTTATGAAAAAGGCTCCTCCATTCATGCGGAAACCCATATCTTTGCGGGGTAATCTATTTATTGTATATCAAGACACATACTAACCATGAAAATGAAAAACTTCTTCATTGCCTTAACCGTACTGTGTGTAACGGGCTTCTTGCAGACTGCCGCACAAAACAGTGCCGAACAAGCAGCTTTCGCCAACTACCAGAAATATTATCAGGCTCCTGCCAAAGAACCTTTTTCAGCCAAAGAACAGGCTTTGGAACGCTTCCGAAAGCAGTTCGCCCGTGATGGCTACCGCCGCTCCTTCGACTACAGGAGGTTCTATAAAGAAGAGATGCAGAAGCTGAGGCCCAACGGGACCTTTGACGACCTGCACGATGCCGATGCCGGAAAAGTGAATCCGGGTAATCAGGCCGACAGCGGAGGTTGTATCACCGAAGCCTATAACCGGATATGGCACATTGCCGAAGCATTCCGAAGCGGAGAACTGAACGTCGAGAAAGAGAACGAGACCTGGCAGCGCTGCCTGAAGGCAGTCATACACTACGGACAAATGGAAATCCGCCGGCCCAATAACACGAGACGATTCCACGCTTCCTGCTTCGCCATCCCTACGGCTGCCGTCAACATCTACTTCTGCTTCCTGCCACAGATGGATGCTGTAGAGACTGGACAGAGCGACAATGCATTGCTGAGAGAGGCCTGCGACATGCTGAAGACAGTGGGACTACAAGCCTGGACACAACCCTTCCGCAATGACGAAACAGACCGCAACGTAGTGCAGATAGAGCGTTTCCGCAAACACGTGTGGTGGGTAGGTGGCAATGCTGTGGGCTATCGTTCATTGCTTCCGGTTGCCTTCATGCTGCGCTCCATACCGATGGTCGATCTGCTGGCCGAAGTCTGTCAGAAAAGCATCAGCTATACTTCCCAGCCCACGTACTACACCTCCTTCTGGAACGAAGGATGTACCGCCGATGGAGCAGGATGGGGGCACGGCCGGCAATGCCTCATCTGGGGATATCCCATCGATGGCATACTGAACAGCCTCAACATACTGAACCTGCTGAAAGGAACACCTTGGGAGCAGCAGCTGACGCGCGAAAATATCGATGCCCTGATGAACTACTTCCGCGGCAGTAACTTTTACTATTACAAGGGATTCATCCTGCCTTGTCTAGATCGCTACTCCATGGTTTACAACCCCAACAAAAGTGCCATTCGCTATCAGGGTATGCTGAAACAACTGATAGACAACTGGCTGCCTTCGTTTACCGAGATAGAGCAACAGGAAATCAAGGCACTGTATGAAGAGAGCAAGCACAACGAAATATGGATGGGTCAGACCGCCGACTACAACGGCACACGCTGGTTCTTCAATAACGATGACCTGGTGAAGAAAACTCCAAAATATCACCTCATGGTGAATATGGCCTCCATACGTTGTGACGGGCTGGAGAGCGCGCACACCTTTGCAGATGCCTTCAACTATTACGTCACCGATGGTGCCACACTGTTCCAGAAGGAAGGAAACGAATATCGGAAAGCCTTCGGTGCCTACGATGTGACGGCCTATCCCGGTGTCACAGCCCGCGAAGGCATGGAACAGGTAAAGCCCATTACCAACTGGAGAGGCTACTGCAGCAAACACAACTTTGCTGCTGCCGCCACCTCGGGAGGAGCGAATGCCGCCGCTGGATATATCTTCGAGAAGATGAATGCAAACGATAAGAACAACGACGACAAGGGTAACATCGATTCTCCAATAGCCTATGGAGTGAAGGCCTATAAGGGCTACTTCATCTTAGGCGACTACCTGGTATGTCTGGGTGCAGGCATCACCAATCTCATGCCTGACATGGCCGGAAACATCCGCACTACCATTGAGCAGACTGAGCAGACTGGCGAAGTATCCATATATAAAGGTAAAGGAATCGAGTGGACTGTCCAGCAGGGAAAGTTCGCCTACTCCGTCTTCCCCCAATATGCCAAACGGGCACACTGCCTATGCGAGACACGGCAGACCGACTGGGTGAAACGGAACCCATCGAACAAGGGAAAAGAGAACTTGCCCGAAAGCGTGCGCATGATGCAGCTTTGGATAGACCACGGCGAAAGGCCCGTGAACGATAGCTATGGCTATGCCGTCTATTGCGGCGAAGGGATGCCGGCCAAAAAGTATCCTTTTGAGACCCTACGCAACGACACCCTGATACAGGCTGTGGCCACCACCGACGGACATACAGTAGGAGCCGTGTTCTACGATGCACACGCCACACTGAAGTACAAGAAGCAGAAGATATCGGTGTCGGCTCCTTGTGCTCTATTGATAGAACAGGATGGCAACGTCCTGACACTCTCCGTCACCGATGCCCGCATGGACATGCAATGCCGTGAAATACACATATGCCTCAACGACCGGAACTATACGCTTGACATGCCGCAAGGAGCTTTCTGCGGCAAGCCGGCTGTCATAAAGATAGATTTATGAGCGATTGATTTACCTAAACAGATAAAAAACAGAGAAAATGAACAGACTATTAATGATTGCTTGCTGCCTGCTATGTATGGCAGAATGGTGCACCGCACAGAAAATGGAGAATCTGATACAGATGAAGAAGGAGTCACACAACGAGCTATTCCACCGGATGGACAAGGCACCCCGTACACCGGCCTTCCGCATGGACGGCTACTGGATATGGGGCAGCTCCGTCATCAAAGATGACGATGGTAAATACCATATCTATGTGTCAAGATTCCCCAAGACACTCCCCTTCCACCCAGGGTGGATGGTTGCCTCGGAGATTGTGCATGGCACGTCAGACAAACCAGAAGGACCCTATCAGTTCAGCGATGTGGCTTTGCCACTGCGCGGTGGGCAATACTGGGACGGACACTCTGCTCATAACCCCCGCATCTTCAAGTACGGTGGTAAGTATTACCTCATCTACATGGGCTCTACCCACCCGTTCGAAGAGCCTACGTATGACCAGCTTACGCTGGCCAGCAAATGGTGCATCGTGGCACGTAGCAACAAGCGTGTAGGACTTGCCATAGCCGACTCGCCCTATGGTCCTTGGAAGAGATTGGACGAACCCATCCTGAAACCCAAACCGAACACGTTCTACAGCTACTTCACTTCCAACCCTTCGCCCATCATCCAGGAAGATGGCTCAGTGCTGATGATTTTCAAAGGACGGAGCTACTTGCCTGACGGAAAATACTCCGATATGGCCATGGGTGTGGCCTATGCCCCTCACATTGAGGGTCCCTACACCGTACTTAACAACGACCAGCCCATCTTCCACGTGGACAAACAGGGTGAGGCAGAAGACCCCTTCCTCTGGAAAGACAAGAGAGGCTATCACATCATCTTCAAGGATCATGTAGCTAAATATACCCGTGAGCGGGGCGGAGGTGTCATGGCACACTCCAATGACGGACTGCACTGGGAAGTGGACAAAGATCCTAAAGCTTACTCGCGCACGGTGGAGTGGGAAGATGGGAAAGTGTCCATGCAGGGACAGCTGGAACGTCCGTTCCTCCTCTTCGAGAACGGTAAGCCCACCCACGCCTTCTTTGCCACCATGGACGGCCCCAGTGGTTTCGAGAACGCCACAGAGTCATGGAACATGGTAATTCCCCTGAAGAAATGACCGGATTATGACACGCTGACCCCACCTTACACGTGTAATTGGGCAGTATAGGCTTTAGCTCTTTACCCCATTTTCGGATGCAAAGGTAGCCAAACCTCATTTAGAATAAGAAAAGGTGGAGAGTAAACAGCTCCAAAACTTTGTCTGTTCTTCGGTTTGGCCGCAAACTGCATCCGGCAATAGGATGTATAGATATTTCATAAACCATTCAACAAGCTTTGTCCCTTTCTCTTTTTCCGCCAAATACATTCGCTCGCATCCGTATTTTCATGCGTAAATGGTTTGGTGCACTTTAGTGTATAGATAATCAATTTATATCTGTCTGAATATCAGTTGAATAGAGATTTAAAGAATCATCTGATTAGGTCAACTGATCTAATCTCTTCATTTCAGTTGACCTAATACCCCTTATTTCAGTTGATCTAATACCCCTCATTTCAGTACAAATGAATACTTCATTTCAGTTGCGGCAAAGGGATGGGTTCAGTTGCGACAAAGAGATGGATTCAGTTGGCTTGAAAGGAAGTAGTCAATTGTGCTTATAATGTCAATTTAGTTAACCTTTAGATACCGGGAAGGCTGAGCATGGAATGAGATGCCTCATGAGTAGATGGAATAGGGCCCGAGGAAATTGAGGCATAGCATACAGAAGTGGGGTACATTATGGGGTACATTATAATAGGTGTGGCATATCATAAAAAAAGCTTCATAAACCAAGCGTGAACTTTGATTTATGAAGCCTTTTTTGTGTCGGGGTGGCGGGATTCGAACCCACGACCCCCTGCTCCCAAAGCAGGTGCGCTAACCGGACTG
>CAMGIP010000086.1 GCA_946056155.1 uncultured Mediterranea sp.
CGTTCATGTCAAACTCGCGGTCCAGTCGCTCCTGCACAATCTCCATGTGGAGCAGACCGAGGAATCCGCAGCGGAATCCGAAGCCCAGGGCCACCGAAGATTCGGGCTGGAAGGTGAGGCTGGCATCGTTCAGCTGCAGCTTCTCCAACGACGAGCGGAGATCTTCAAAATCCTCCGCCTCGATGGGATAGACCCCCGCAAACACCATCGGCTTCACCTCTTCAAAGCCGGCAATGGCCTCCTTGCAAGGCCGGGCGATATGGGTGATCGTGTCACCTACACGCACCTCGCGCGAGGTCTTGATGCCCGAGATGATATAGCCTACATCCCCCGTCCGCAGCTCCTTGCGGGGCACCATATCCATCTTGAGCACCCCGATTTCGTCCGCATCATACTCCTTGCCTGTATTGAAGAACTTCACCTTGTCGCCGGTGCGGATCACTCCGTTCTCCACCTTGAAGTAGGCAATGATGCCCCGGAAGGAGTTGAAGACCGAGTCGAAGATCAGCGCCTGCAGCGGTGCCTCTTCATCGCCCACGGGATGGGGCACCCGCTCCACCACGGCCTGAAGGATATCCTCCACGCCCATGCCGGTCTTGCCCGAAGCGCGGATAATCTCCTCGCGCTTGCAGCCCAGCAGCTCCACAATCTCATCCTCCACCTCATCGGGCATGGCACTGGCCATGTCACACTTGTTGATGACGGGGATAATCTCCAGGTCATGTTCAAGGGCCATATAGAGGTTGGAGATGGTCTGTGCCTGCACCCCCTGCGAAGCATCCACAATCAGCAGTGCCCCCTCACAGGCCGCAATCGAGCGCGACACCTCGTAAGAGAAGTCCACGTGTCCCGGGGTATCAATCAGATTCAGGATATACTTTTCACCTTTATATATATACTCCATCTGGATGGCATGGCTCTTGATGGTTATACCACGTTCGCGCTCCAGATCCATGTCGTCGAGCATCTGTCCCTCAGTCACTTGTATAGTGTTGGTAAACTCCAGCAGGCGGTCGGCCAGGGTGGATTTTCCATGGTCAATATGGGCGATGATGCAGAAATTTCGGATATTCTTCATTGCAATAGTATCATTTGAGGCTACAAAAATAGGTAAAATTTTGCAATGAATATGGCTAAAAACCATTTTTATCGTACTTTTGTCGCTGATAAACGATTACTGCACCCTACAAACGCATCGCAGATGAGCAAGAAACGAGCCCTCTCTTCCCTCCGATTTCGCCGGTGGAGCCGCGGACACTACGCGGTCTTTGCCAGCTTGGGACGGTGTGTCACCATCGGCCAGCTCTCTACCCGGACGGCCGACAGCTCGCTCCGCAAACAGCGTACGGTGCAGAGACAACATCTTACAAACGGCCACATCATGAACATCGAATCATTGACCCAACGGGTACTGGCGGGAGGAGAGCTCACGCCAGAGGAGGCGCTTTGGCTGGCCCAGACTGCGCCCCGGGAGGCGCTCTACCGGGCAGCCCACGACATCACCGTAGCCTGCGCTTCGCGCGAGTTTGACACCTGCAGCATCATCAACGTCAAGTCGGGCAAGTGCCCCGAAGATTGCAAATGGTGCGCACAGTCTGCCCACTACCACACCTCTGCCGACACCTACGGCATCCTCCCCGCTCAGGAGTGTCTCCGACAGGCTCTCCACAACGAGCACCAAGGCGTCAACCGCTTCTCCCTCGTAGCCAGCGGACGCAAACCCTCCCCCTCCCAACTGAACCAACTGATCGAAGCTACGCGCACCATGCGCCAACACTCCTCCATCCACCTCTGTGCCTCCTTGGGACTGATGGACGAGGAGCAGCTGCGTGCACTCCACGAAGCGGGCATCACCCGTTACCACTGCAACTTAGAGACGGCTCCCTCCTTCTTTCCCGCGCTCTGCTCCACCCACACCCAGGAGGAGAAGCTCCGCACCTTGGAGGCCGCCCGCAAAGTGGGCATGGAGATCTGCAGCGGAGGCATCATCGGCATGGGAGAGAGCCTGGAGCAGCGCATCGAGTTTGCCTTCACGCTCAGAGGGCTTAAGGTGCAGTCCATCCCCATCAATCTGCTCAGCCCCATTCCGGGCACTCCGCTGGAGCATCAGCCGCCGCTGACGGAGGAGGAGGTGCTCACCACCATTGCCCTCTTCCGCTTCATCAACCCCACAGCCTTCCTCCGCTTTGCCGGCGGAAGGTCACAGCTGAGCGGCGAGACCGTCAGGAAATCGCTCTACGTGGGCATAAACTCGGCCATCGTGGGCGACCTGCTCACCACCCTCGGCTCCAAGGTGAGCGAGGACAAGCAGCTCATCCAGGAGGCGGGCTACTCCCTTCCCTCCTCCACCTTCGACCGCAACCACCTCTGGCATCCCTATACCTCCACCACCAATCCGCTGCCGGTCTATAAGGTGAGCCGTGCTGACGGGTGCGTCATCACCTTAGAGAGCGGCCAGCAGCTCATCGACGGCATGTCCTCCTGGTGGTGTGCCGTGCATGGCTACAACCACCCCGTGCTCAACGAGGCGGCCAAGGCACAGATCGACCGCATGGCCCACATCATGTTCGGCGGATTCACCCACGAGCCGGCCATCGCCTTGGGCAGGCAGTTGCTCTCCATCCTCCCCCGGAATATGGCGAAGATCTTCTATGCCGACTCCGGCTCTGTAGCCGTGGAGGTGGCGCTGAAGATGGCGGTACAGTATTGGTACGCGCGTAGCCAGGCCTCAGCGGCCGACAAGCCGCTGGCCAAGAAGAACAACTTCGTGACCATCCGCTCGGGCTATCATGGCGACACCTGGAATGCCATGTCGGTCTGCGACCCCGTGACGGGCATGCACTCGCTCTTCGGTTCTGCATTACCCATCCGCTACTTTGCCCCGCAGCCCCACTCCCGCTTCGACGGTGAGTGGGACCCGGACGATATCCTCCCGCTGAAAGAGCTTATCGAGCAGCATGACCACGAACTGGCAGCCCTCATCCTCGAACCCGTGGTGCAGGGTGCCGGCGGCATGTGGTTCTACCATCCGCAATACCTGCGCGAGGCGGCCCGTCTCTGCCGTGAGCACCAGCTGCTGCTGATCTTCGATGAGATAGCCACCGGCTTTGGCCGCACCGGCAAGCTCTTTGCCTGCGAATGGGCCGGCATCGAACCGGATATCATCTGCATCGGCAAGGCCTTGACGGGCGGATACATGACCCTCTCGGCCGTAGCGGCCAGCAACAGCGTGGCAGACACCATCTCCAACCATGAGCCCCACTGCTTCATGCACGGGCCCACCTTCATGGGCAACCCGTTGGCTACGGCCGTGGCTTGTGCCTCGGTCGGCCTGCTCCTCTCCCCGGAATACGGTTGGCAAGAGAAGGTAGCGCGTATCGAAGCGCAGATGAAGCAGGAGCTGGCCCCCGCCCGCTCGTTTCCGGGCGTGAAGGATGTGCGGGTGTTAGGAGCCATCGGGGTGATAGAGACCAAGGAGCCGGTGAACATGGCCAGTATGCAGCAGCGCTTTGTGCGTGAGGGCATCTGGGTACGCCCCTTCAACTGCAACGTCTATATCATGCCGCCCTTCATCATCTCTCCGGAGCAACTCTCCCACCTGACCGGCGGTCTGCTCCACTGCCTCGAAGAGGAGCTGAAGGCTCGCGGACGTTGGACGCTGGAGGCTTGAACAGACCGTCATTGGACCGCTTGCAGAACTTGAACCCCAATCGGTCATTAGACTGTTATGCGCAAGCAAACTTTCTTTATTTCATCTGTTTTCCCGTTTTCGGTTGCAATGAAACCCCACCAGCGCTCTCAAAACGAGAAAGCATCTGATCAAAAATCGAAGTTATTGTCATCATAACGCCAATAACCGATTAGGGTTGAACGAAGGACATTGAAGAAAATAGAAGAAATTGATGATAATTGAAGATAAAGATGATAATTGAAGATAAAGATGATAATTGAAGATAATTGAATAGATTTACCATGACGATATACGAACGAATAGCTGAGGAGCTGGACAAACTGGAGGCGCAGAGCAATCTGCGCCGCCTTCCCCACCTCACCCACCAGGAGAAGCATGTGGTGGTCAACGGCCGGAAGATGATCAATCTCTCCTCCAACGACTACCTCGGTCTGGCGGCCGACCGCTCGCTGCGCGAGGAGTTTCTCCAGCAGCTGACGGTGGACGAGTTTATGCCTACCAGTTCCTCTTCCCGCTTGCTGACGGGCAATTTCACCATCTACGACCGCCTGGAGGAGGAACTGGCCAATCGGTTCGGCACCGAGGCAGCCTTGGTGTTCAACTGCGGCTACCATGCCAACAACGGCATTCTGCCTGCTGTCTGCACCTCTCAGACGGTGATACTGGCCGACAAGCTGGTACATGCCAGCCTCATCGACGGCATCCGTCTCTCCAACGCCACCTGCGTGCGCTACCGCCACAACGACCTCACCCAGCTGCAGCGGCTGATTGAAAAGCATCACGCCCAGTGCGACCAGCTGATCGTAGTGACCGAGAGCGTATTCAGCATGGACGGAGACAGGGCCGACCTGCGGGCACTGGTGGCCCTGAAACGGCAATACCCCAAGGTGATGCTCTATGTGGACGAGGCACACGCCTTCGGTCTCTATGGTCCCACCGGACTGGGATGTGCCGAAGAGGAGAGCTGCATCGCCGACATCGATTTCCTGGTGGGCACCTTCGGCAAGGCCGCCGCCTCGGCCGGAGCCTACTTGGTCTGCAACCGGCTGCTCCGCCAGTGGCTCATCAACAAGATGCGCCCCTTTATCTTCACCACGGCTCTGCCTCCCCTCCAGATGGCCTGGACGCTCTTTATCCTGCGGAGACTCCCCGCCATGGGCCAGCGGCGCCTTCATCTCCAGCAGCTCTCTGCCTCCCTGCGCGATGCCCTTCGCCAACGGGGCATGGAGTGCCCCAGCGAAAGTCACATCATCCCGCTGATGATAGGTCCGAGCAGTGAGGCTATCCTGCGTGCAGATGCCCTCCAGCGGCACGGCTTCTACCTGCTGCCCGTGCGTCCGCCTACGGTGCCCGAAGGTACCTCCCGCATCCGCATCTCGCTCACCGCAGCCCTTACGCAGGAGGAGCTGCAACAGCTGATAAAGGCTATCGATGAATGAAGGAGAAAGAGGGTGAGATTGATAAGAGAGAGGGATTTGCAAAAGGAAAAAGGGGAAAGAGATTTTGCAAAAGGGGGAAGGGAGATTTATAAAAGAAGGGGTGATTTTTAAAGGGAAAGGGGGAAAGTGATTTTGCAAAAGGGGAAAAGAGTAATTTATAAAGAACAAGAAGGAAAAAGGGAAAGAAGAATTTTTTTAAGGAGAAAAAGGGGAAAGTGATTTTGCAAAAGGGGAAAAGAGTAATTTATAAAGAAGAAGAAAAAGGGAAAGAAGTATTTTTTTAAACAGAAAAAGGGGAAAGTGATTTTGCAAAAGGGGGAAGAGAGATTTATAAAAGAAGGGGTGATTTTTAAAGAGAAAAAGGGGAAAGAGAGATTTACGAACAATGAAAAAATGAAAACCTATGAAGCAACAATGGATTATACGCGAAGGAAACTCGCGCCTGCTCCTCTTCTTTGCCGGATGGGCAGCAGACGAGACTCCCTTCAAAGCCTACCGCCCACAAGGGTATGACTACATGATCTGCTACGACTACCGCGACCTCACGTGGGACAACAGCTTAGTCAGCCACTACACGAAGGTCGTAGTGGTAGGCTGGTCTATGGGGGTATGGGCAGCCGCACACCTGCAACCGCTGATGCAACTGCCCCTGCAGCGGTGCATCGCCATCAACGGGTCACCCTACCCCATCCACGACCAGCTCGGCATACCCGAACAGATTTTCCAAGGCACCTTAGACAACATCTCCGGTCCTTCGGTGCACAAATTCCTGCGGCGGATGTGTGCCGATACACCCGCCTTCCGCGCTTTCCTGCAGGTCACCCCACGCCGTCCTTTGGAGGAGATTGGTGAGGAGTTGGCCCGGGTGCAGGTACAGGTGCGCGAACAGCAACAACGGGGCGAGGAGCCTCTGCCGCTCTGGAGAGAAGCTGTGGTGGGCGAATCAGACCGCATCATCCCCCCGGCCAATCAGCTGAACGCCTGGAGCCAGCTGCACGTACAGGTGTGCACCACCCCCGATGCCCACTATGCCGAACCCCTCTTTTCACACTATCTGCAGGACCTATGGACAAACGACTGATTGCCGAACGGTTCGCCAAAGCCCGGGGCACCTACAGCCGGGCAGCGCAGGCCCAGCGTCAGGTGGCGGAGAAGATGATTCGCCTCCTCCAGGAGTTGCTCCAACCACGAGGCCTTGGGCAGGGGATAGCGCAGATGGTGGAGATCGGGTGCGGCACCGGGCTCTATACGGAGCTTCTGCTGCAGACGCTCCACCCCACCCGTATGCTCATCAACGACCTCTGCGCAGAGATGGGGCCAGGCATAGACTCGCTGCTCCAATGCTATGGAGAAGGGGTGGAGGCAGAGTTTGTGGCGGGCGATGCAGAGGAGTTGCCCCTTCCTCCTGGCAGCCACCTCATCACCTCCTGCTCCACGGTGCAATGGTTCATCCAGCCCCAGCAGTTCGTGGCACGGGCATCGCAGGCACTTGCCGCAGACGGCCTGCTGGCCCTGAGCACCTTCGGCGGAGACAACCTGCTGGAGATCCGCTCACTGACAGGACATGGGCTCTCCTACCCCACCCTGGAGGAGTGGCGTACCCTAATGGCTCCCCACCTGCAGACGCTTCATGCCGAAGAGGAGCGGGTCACCCTCTGGTTTTCCTCCCCCACCGAGGTGCTGCGCCACCTGCGCGAAACGGGCGTCAGCGGCACAGAGAAGCGCATCTGGACCCGCAGCCGACTCAACCAATTCTGTCAGGACTACACCCAACGCTTTGCCGATAAGGCCGGTAGGGTACCCCTGACCTATCACCCCATCTACCTGATTGCAAGAAACACCTGATTACTTAATCCCCCAACCGGTCATTAGCGTATCATGCACAAACAAACTCTCTTTCTGTCCGCTCAAAAACAGAAGATATTGTCACCATAACGCCAATAGCCGATTGGGTTAATCGCTAAAAAGATATGATTTACTTTGTCAGTGGCATTGATACCGATGCCGGAAAAAGCTATTGCACAGCCTGGCTCGCCCAGCAATTCATGAAACAAGGAAAACGGGTCATCACCCAGAAATTGGTCCAGACGGGCAATGTGGGACACTCGGAAGATATCGACCTTCACCGCCGGCTCATGGCCACCGGCTACCTGCCCGAAGACCGTGAGGGGCTCACCATGCCCGAGATCTACTCTTACCCCTGCTCGCCCCACTTGGCGGCCCGCATCGACCAGCGCCCCCTCAATCTGGAGAAGATCGGGCGGGCTACAGAGGAGCTGGACCGCCGCTACGAAGTAGTGTTGGTGGAGGGAGCCGGCGGACTGATGGTTCCGCTCACCGAAGAGCTGCTCACCATCGACTACATTGCCCAGAAGGGCTATCCCTTAGTCTTCGTCACTTCGGGCAAGCTGGGCAGCCTCAACCACACCCTGCTCAGTTTTGAGGCCATTGCCCATCGGCACATCCCCATGAGCCACCTGCTCTACAACCTCTATCCCCCTGTGTCCGACACGACCATACAGGATGACAGCTGCCGGTACATCCAGCAATGGCTCAGGCAGCACTCGCCGGAGACACGCTTCTGCACCGTGCCCATCCTCGCTACTCGTAGCGCATCGACTGGGCAGGATGGATGCGGGCAATAAGATAGGAGGGTCCTACCAGCATGGCCACCGAGATGACGAAAGCCGCCAGATTGAGCAGGAGATAGTAGAGCGGATGAAATACCACCGGCACGGTGTCCATGTAGTAGGTCTCCGGATCCAACCGGAAGAGGCCGAAGAAGTGCTGCACCCCGATGAAGGCCAAAGCCACCAGATTGCCCCAGAACATGCCACGGCCGATGAGGAAAACGGCCAACCAGAGGAAAAGCCTACGCAGAGTCAGGTTGTTGGCGCCCAACGACTTGAGCAGACCTATCATGCTCGTGCGTTCGATAATCAGAATCAGCAGACCCGAGATCATCGTAAACCCGGCCACACCGGTCATCAGCAGGAGGATGACCCAGATATTGACATCCAGAATCTCCAGCCAGGCGAACATCTGCGGATTCATCATCTCCACATTGGAGACGGCATAGCGCTGCCCGTATCGGTCGCTCACGGACGACAAATCATCCGCGATGAGGTAGGTCATCTCCTCCAGCCGGTCATACTCCTCCAGTTCCAGTTCCACCCCGGAGACCTGTCCCTTCTCCCATCGGTTGAGCCGGTTGACCGTATAGAGGTCGGTAAAAAGGAAGAGCTGGTCATACTCCGCAAAGTGCGTGCAGTAGATGCCCACCACCTCCAACCGGCGAGCCTTGACCTTATCCTCTATGAAATAGGTGTCCAACTTATCCCCCAGCTTCAGCTGCATACGGTCGGCCAGCAACTGTGAGATAACCACCCTGTTGAGCGAGGCAGAATCAGAGAACTGCGGCACCTCCCCGGCAACGAGATGGTCGTTGAGGAAGTGCAAGTCATACTCCGGTCCTACCCCCTTGAGCACCATCCCCTGAAAGGCATCGTCCGTCTTGACCATCCCCGCCCTCAACGCATAGCGTTGCAGATGCTTCACCCCCGGCATACCCTCCAAGCGGGCGGTAAGGGTATCATCCACCACTACCGGTTTAGACTCATAGATAGCATTCATGGAGAGGTTAGATATTCGGATATGGGAAGAAAAGCCCACCAGCTTGTCCCTCACCTCCCCTTTGAAACCAATCACGACCGCCACGGAAATCAGCATCACCGCCAAGCCCACAGCAATTCCAGCCATGGCTATCACCACAGCCGGCCTGGAGGCCTCCCGAGCCGTATCACTCCCGCGATAGAGCCGTCGCGCTATGAACAATGCTATATCCAACTCACCTATACCTTATTATATATACTACTAAAGTTTCGCCTCTCCGCGACAAGCTGTCATTCTTTAACGAATAATTAATAATTAATCATTATAAACACGGGTGAGGGCTAAGCCTTGGGTAGTGCGTTATAGGTCTCCAGCGCCTTCTGCAGCACCACCAAGGCCCGGTTGAGATCCTCCTTCTTGAGCACATAAGCTATACGCACCTCATCGCGTCCGCTCCCGGGAGTCGTATAGAATCCCGAAGCAGGAGCCATAAAGACCGTCTCCCCCTCATACTCAAAGTCGCTCAGACACCAGGCACAAAACTTTTCGCTGTCATCCACCGGCAGACGGGCCACCGTATAGAAGGCTCCCATCGGAATAGGCGAATAGACACCAGGAATACGGTTCAGTCCGTCAATCAGACACTTCCTGCGCTCCACATACTCATCGTAGGTATCACGGAGATAGTCCGGATCCGCATCCAAAGAAGCCTCAGCCGCAATCTGGCCAATCAAGGGAGGACTAAGTCTGGCCTGACAGAACTTCATCACCGCCTCCCGAATCTTAGGATTCTTGGTGATAAGAGCTCCGATGCGGATGCCACACTCCGAGTAACGCTTGGAGACAGAGTCTATCAGCACCACATTATCCTCGATACCCTCCAAATGGCAAGCCGAGATATAGGGCGAACCAGTGTAGATAAATTCACGATAGACCTCATCGGAGAAGAGGAAGAGGTCATACTTCTTCACCAGGTCACGTATCTGGTTCATCTCCCTACGGGTATAGAGATAGCCCGTAGGGTTGTTCGGATTGCAAATCAGTATAGCCCGCGTACGTTCGTTGATCAGTTCCTCAAACTTCTCCACCTTAGGCAGAGAGAATCCCTCTTCGATGGTAGTGGCGATGGTACGTATTTTGGCACCGGCCGAGATGGCAAACGCCATATAGTTAGCGTATGCCGGTTCGGGCACGATAATCTCGTCCCCCGGGTTCAGACAAGCCAGGAAAGAGAAGAGTACCGCCTCCGAGCCCCCCGAAGTGATGATAATATCATCGGCCGTAAGGTTGATGTTATATTTCGCGTAGTAGCCCACCAGTTTCTCCCGGTAGCTTCGGTACCCCTGGCTCGGGCTATACTCGAGCACCTTCCGGTCAATCTGCTTGATGGCATCGATGGCCACCTGAGGCGTAGGCAGGTCCGGCTGACCGATGTTCAGGTGATAGACATGAATTCCCCGCTGCTTAGCTTTTTCAGCCAAAGGTGCCAGTTTACGGATGGGTGAAGCCGGCATTTCGGCTCCTCTAATGGATATTTCAGGCATGTATCTGTACTTTTAATCTTAAAAATGAATCTTCTGTTCGCATTTAAGCCGCAAAAGTAGTCATTATTTTTTGTATGTGCCGCACAAAGGGGTATAAAAACGCTAAAAAAGGGTGACACATCCACTTTACGAAAAATGATGTCCGATTACATCGACCGCTTAGCCGCCAAAGTGGGAAAGAGTCGCGAAGAGACCGTTGCCGCACTCAAGCACCAGTGCGACGGAGGACTTCTACCAGCAGCTGCTCTACGTCATCTTCTCCCTCATGGGGAAATATGTGGATGTGGAGGTGCGTACCTCCAACGGCCGTGTGGATATGGTGATGAACTGAGCCATTAACTGAATATCCCTAAGTATATACCCCCCTCCGAAAAAAAACTGTGAACTGTGGAAACTGTGGAATTTTTGCTGCGGCAGGGCCGATGAAGAAGTACTCCTCCGAAAAGCAAGCTCTCTTTTGGGGTGCGTTCGGCTTGCACTATCTTCTCTCTAAAAAACTTTTCTTTATCCTGCCGGTGTAAGACGGATGGCTTAAAGAACTAAGCCGTGAACTAATGACAGAATTTCCTGATATGAAAGGGTTCTCTCATAGAAACTTGCAATACATCAGACAATGGTATCTCTTTTATAATCAAGAAAATACAATTGTGCAACAAGTTGTTGCACAATTAGAAGATGTAAATGTGCAACAACCTGTTGCCAAATTAGACGATGATATGAGGCAACAACCTGTTGCACAAATCAGCGAGGATGTTTTCTTCTCCGTTCCATGGGGACATCATTTGTATATCATATCACAGTGCAAGGATGTAAGTCGTGCCGTGTTCTACCTGAAAAAAACAGTTGAAAATGGTTGGAGCCGTGCTGTATTACTTAATTATCTTGATGCCAATCTGTATGAGCGACTGGGAAAGGCCGTGAATAATTTCAATAGGCTGTTGGCGAATCCTCAAAGCGAATTGGCTGCTCAAACATTGAAAGACCCTTATAACTTCGATTTCCTCACGCTTGACGGAGAATACAGAGAACGGGAGTTAGAACACGCTCTTACTCATAACGTCACACGGTTTTTGCTGGAGTTAGGCACAGGCTTTGCTTTTGTCGGGAGTCAAGTTCCTTTGCAAGTGGGGGAAGATACTGTATATCCGGCGCAACCGACAAACCCTGTGGGGAGGGTGTACGGACGCTAACCCAAAACTGTC
>CAMGIP010000087.1 GCA_946056155.1 uncultured Mediterranea sp.
GCATGATGCGAAACTTGAATTCAATTTATAATTTGTATGCAGGTGTTTGCACCTGCCAAACTTGAACAGGGATGATTTCTGTAGAAGGACTCAAAGTAGAATTTAACGCAACTCCCCTCTTTGAAGAGGTATCGTACGTCATTAACAAGAAGGACCGCATAGCCTTGGTCGGCAAGAATGGTGCGGGCAAATCCACCATGCTCAAAATCCTGGCCGGATTGCAGCAACCTACTGCCGGCGTGGTGGCTGTGCCGCGCGACTGCACCATCGGCTACCTGCCTCAGGTGATGAAGCTGGCTGATAGCCGTACCGTGATGCAGGAGGCTGAGCTGGCCTTTGACCATATCTTTGAGATGCAGGCCGACCTGGACCGGATGAACCGCGAACTGGCCGAGCGTACCGATTATGAGAGTGAGTCCTACCAGAACCTCATCGACCGCTTCACCCACGAGAACGAGCGCTTCCTGATGATGGGCGGTACCAACTACCGCGCCGAACTGGAGCGGACGCTGCAGGGATTGGGCTTCAGTCGCAGCGATTTCGACCGTCCTACGAGCGAGTTCTCCGGCGGCTGGCGTATGCGTATCGAGCTGGCCAAACTGCTTCTGCGCAAGCCTGATGTGCTGCTGCTTGACGAGCCCACCAACCACCTCGACATCGAGAGCATCCAATGGTTGGAGCAGTTCCTCGCCACGAAGGCCAATGCCGTGGTGCTGGTCAGCCACGACCGCGCTTTCCTCAATAACGTCACCACACGCACCATTGAGATCTCCTGCGGGCGCATCTATGACTATCGTGTCAAGTACGATGAGTTTGTGGTGTTGCGTCGGGAGCGACGCGAGCAGCAGTTGCGTGCCTACGAGAACCAGCAGAAGCAGATTGAGGATACCGAAGCTTTCATCGAGCGGTTCCGCTACAAGGCCACCAAGGCTGTACAGGTGCAGAGCCGCATCAAGCAGTTGGAGAAGATCAACCGTATTGAGGTGGATGAGGAGGACAACTCCGCCCTCCGCCTGAAGTTCGTCTGCTCCTGCCGCAGCGGCAACTATCCCCTCATCTGCGAGGATGTACGCAAGGCATACGGTGACCATGTGGTCTTTGACCATGTGAATCTGACCATCCGTCGCGGCGAGAAGGTGGCCTTTGTCGGCAAGAACGGCGAGGGAAAATCCACTCTGGTCAAGTGCATCATGGACCAAATCAAGGACTATACCGGCCATCTTACCCTTGGCCATCTCGTGCAGATTGGCTATTTTGCCCAGAACCAGGCGCAGCTTTTGAACGATGAGCTCACCGTGTTTGACACCATTGACCGTGTGGCTGTGGGCGACATCCGTCTTAAGATTCGTGACATCCTCGGCGCCTTCATGTTTGGCGGAGAGGCATCGGAGAAGAAGGTGAAGGTGCTCAGCGGTGGTGAGCGTACCCGTTTGGCCATGATCAAACTGCTGTTGGAGCCGGTCAACTTCCTTATTCTCGACGAGCCCACCAACCACCTCGACATGCGCTCCAAGGATATCCTCAAGGAGGCTATCCGCGACTTCGACGGCACCGTTATCGTGGTGAGTCATGACCGTGACTTCCTTGACGGCTTGGTCACCAAGGTCTATGAGTTTGGCGGCGGACAGGTGGTTGAACACCTTGGCGGTATCTACGACTTCCTGCAGAAGAAGCAGCTCTCCTCCCTCTCCGAGCTTCAGCGCTCCAACGCTTCCCTTTCAGACAGCTCCAAAGGCACGTCATCGGGTGCAGGCAATTCCGGTAAGGGTACTGCATCGGGTAAAGGTTCATCTGCCGGTAGCACTGCATCCTCCGTTGCTGGAAGTGCAGCAGGTGGAGCGGCCGATGGTCTTGCCTCCTCCGGCAAGGGCGCAGTCGGCAAGATGAGTTACGAAGAGCAGAAGGAGTACAACAAGAGGCTAAAGAAGCTGGAGCGCCGCGTGGCCGACAGCGAGACTGCCATTGAGGAGACCGAAGCCGCCATTGCCATGGTGGAGGCCCAGATGGCCACGCCCGAAGGTTCGCAGGATATGACCCTCTACGAGCGCCATCGCAAGCTCAAGCAGCAGTTAGATGAGGCTATGGAGGAGTGGGAAGCAGCCTCCATGGAGCTGGAAGAGCTTACCCGATGAGTGATGACGGGGGTGCGGGCAGGTGATAAGGTTTTATTCCTTTCGCTTGGCAATTGAGAAGAAAAACATTCCTTTTTAACTCTCTCCCCGCAACTTTTTCTGCCTCTCAAGCGTCTAATGAGAAAACGAAACAGTAAACTCATTAAAACGCTACGATTATGAGACAAATCCATTTCTATCTATTTGCTCTGGTGATGACTCTCTTCTGTGCCAACCTCTTTGCCCAGAAGTATGAGCATCAAACGACCACGGGAAGCCCCGTGAAAGAGCATGTGAAAGCCAGCAACAACTATATCACCAAGGAGTACCGCTTTGCCGGTTTCTCGCAAATCTATTTGAATGGTTCGGCGGATGTGGTGTATGAGCAGCGCGAAGGCAAGCCTGCTGTCGAGGTCTATACCTCGGACAACATCATGGATCTGTTGGAGATATACGAAAAGAAGGGTGCCCTGCACATCGGTTTCAAGAAAGGGTACAAGATTTCCTATAATGAATTGAAGATTAAGGTGTGGTCGCCTACTGTCTCTTTAGTATCCATCGCCGGTTCGGGCGAAGTGAAGATGCTCGGCAAGGTGAATAGCGACCGAATCTCCCTCACAGTGGCCGGCAGCGGTGATATCGAATATGCTGACCTCTCCTGCAAGGAGCTGAAGGTGGTGGTATCCGGTAGCGGTGACATTGAGGGTAAACGGACGAATGTAGGTGCGGTGGACATCTCCATCGCAGGCAGCGGGGACGTGGATCTGGAGGAGCTGAACTGCTCCAACCTCTCGGCTACTGTGACGGGCAGCGGAGAAATCTCCCTCAGCGGTCACGGTGCCAATGCGCGGTATGCCGTCACAGGCAGCGGCGATATCGATGCTGACGAACTGAAGATACAGCGTGTGGAGGCCAGTATCACGGGTAGCGGCGATATTTCTTGCCATGCTATTGATTTCCTGAAGGCTCGCGTCACGGGCAGCGGTAGCGTGGGCTATCGGGGTACGCCACAACTTGACATTCCTAAACAGACCGTTCGACCCTTGAAGTGATGATTTATGATCGGTTGAGAAGGGGGAAGATGAGTTGATCAAATAGGCACATCTGCGCAGGTCTAAGTGCTCTTGGATGAAGATAATGACAAACGGAGATAAAGTTAATGATGAACAAACTGAGTTATTAATGCACAAGAACTAAACGGACTAATGATATAAATTCTCTCTACTCAAAGTTCACTTAGCAAATATACATTGTGCTGTGTGTGAAAGTGGCAGGTCTTCGTGAGAAAACCTGCCACTTAATATTTTATGCGCTCTCTGGCAGCATCAATAGTAGGTGATGGTACGTTGCACGCGCACCTCAGCATCGGGATGGTTGAGGTTAACCAGCGTGTTCCATACCTGATTGCTACGTGTCCAGTTGCCCTTGTCGTCCTCCTCCATGTAGAGATAGCTCTCCGTGGCCGTTTCCGTTGTTCCCGTTGATGAGCGGCGTATGGATGTGACACGGTGGTGGCTGTCGTAGCTGTAGGTGAGGCTGTATTGTGCTTCACCGCTCTTCCACTCCGCGTGGTCAATGGCCATGAACGGCTGGGTGAGGTAGGTGGTTTCCGAATCTTCGACCACCGCGTCTCCCTCACACAGCAGACGATGGCAACTTACGAGAGCCCCTTCCGCATTGAACGTGAAGTTTTTTCGGTCTTTGACGAGCACCTCTTCCCCCATCAGCGTCTGCTCCTCCACCTCGTTCGGATAAATCGAAGCGGTGGTGTAGCGGCAAGCGGTCGTGGTGGTCATCTCCCAACGCGAGCCGGGATCGGTGGTCAGGCTCCAGACAAACTCATTGCCGTTCCATTTACCCTTCAAACCATTGGTACCCCAAACGTTCAGCAGACCCTCCACCATGTAAAGGGGTGAGCTGCCTACAGGGAAGGGCAAGGGTACGTAGCGCCCATCGCAGTCGCAGTAGGTGAGGGTGTAGGTGATGGTTTCACCGCCCAAGGCCTCTACCTCTACCGAAGAGAGCCGTTGCCCCTCGTAGGTGTAGCGGTAGCGATTGATTTCCATACCCAGCATGCGGGTGGCAGGTACTCCGGTAGGGTCGTAATAGGTAATCCGCCCCTCGGTATCAAAGCGCATTATCGTGGATTGAAAGGGCTCATCCGTGCTCTCTCCCAAAGCCTCATAGGTAGCCTCGGTGATGGATGATACTTGGCCCGAGAGCCCCATCCATTGGCTCTGCGACATCTCCCAAACCGTATGATGCAATGGCTTGCCGCTCTCTTCCTCGCTGCAGGAAAAGAAAATGCTCCCTGCCATCAGGCAGAGAGCGATATTCTTGACTATCGATTGTTTAATCATAATTTTCAGTTGGCGAGGGCGGAAGAATTGATATACTTCTGAATCCATTCGTCAAGGTCGAGCACTTCGCCGTCGTGGTAGGGATCCTTGCAACCAGATTCTCCGCAGGCAGCGCGGCTCACCTTGGGTGACTCCTTGTGGCTGACGAAGACCTGACGGTCGGGCAGCAAAAGGCCATCCTTATTGAAGACGAAGAAGTTCTCGATGTGGCTCCAAGAAGCGGGAATCACCCAACTCAACTGAGGACAACGGTCCACCAGCACACCATAGAGGTAGCGGGGCTTACCCTCGGCATCCAACTCAAATCCGGCGTTGCTGCTGAAGGAGGTGAGCGAAGCGTTGCCACTCAGATCCAGCACACCAAGCTTGGCACAGGGAGCAAATACCCCGTCGGGAACCTGCTTCAAACCATTGTCGGCCAGTTGCAGCATACGGAGATTGGGCAGGTCGTTCAGGGTGGGGAAGGCGGTAAGACCACAGCCACCGAGGTTGAGCTGCTGAAGTGATGATGATTGGATGACAGGCACCTTCCCCTGCAGCGGATTGCCCTGCAGTATCAGCGTCTCCAACCCTTCGGCTACATCACTTGCAGCGAAGGAGGCTATCTTATTGTTGGCCATGGAGAGCGTCTTCAGTCCCTCCTCCTTGGCTACAGCCGGAATGGCGGTGAATGCACAGCCGTCCAACCAGAGACCGCGCAGGCGGCAGTTGGCACCCCGCTGTCCAGGCAGCGAAGAGAGGTTGGCGTTGTCGCAGAGGTCCAGGTTGTTGAGTCGCTTCATGGAGAAGAGCTCCGCAGGCATGGAGCTGATGGACGTCTTCTGCATACGCAGCGAAGAGCAGTTGGTCCATCCCTTGGCCAGGGCAGCCGGGAACTCAGACACCTTGTTATCGCTGATGTCCACGAAGTTGAGCTTGTCCATCGAGGCCATACGCTCCGGCAGCTCCTTCAGTTCGCTACCCACGATGGTGAGCGAGTAGAGCTGGTTCATCTTCTCGAAGTTGCGCGGAATCTCGCGCAGCGACGTATTGAGGATGGTGAGGCTCGTCACGGCCGACTTGTCCATGTTGTCGGGCAGTTCCTCAAAGCCCGGGATATTCTGGATGACGATACCTGCGAGTGTAGCCATCTCTGCCACACCAGCCGGTAGTTTCTTCATGCAGGCAAACTTCTCGTCGAAGATGATACCCTTGAGTCGTGAGGGATTGCCATAGTCATCCTGTTCAAACTCCAGGTTTTCCCAGGTCATGAAGTCGGTATTCTCCTCGCGCCAGGTCTTCGGCCAGAGGGTAGAGTCGTTGCCGAACACCTCATGGCAGATGCCGAAGAGGGTACTGCGGAGCAGGTTGTTCGAGTAGGTGACGCGCATACCGAGCGGGAAGGCAAACTCACACTGTTCGCCTGCCGTTACGGTCAGTTCGTTCTCCTCATCGATATATGCCTCCAGCACCTGTGCGGCGCGTCGGTTATAGACCACATACTTCTTCACCTTGTAGCTACCGCTCTCCAAGCGGATCGCCTCCGATGATTTCTTCTCCTCATCACCCGTCAGATCCACCGACGGCAGTTCAGTCTCCACTCCGTTGCTTTCGAGTGTCACCTTCAGGCGAGCCATATCGTCAAACGAAGTGATGGCATAGACGCTCACTCTGTCGAAGGTAAAGACCACCTCGCCCTGACCCGGCTGCAGCGCACCCTCCTGCTCCTCGTCATCATCGCTGCAGGCAGCGAAGGCGAAGGTGCAGAGTGCGATGCAGCAGGCCCATGTGTATTGAATCAATCTGTTCATACTATATTTCTATTCTTCTATTCTTCAAAACAAAATCTTTCGTGCATGGTAGGTTTCTACCTCTCTTTAGTACATGCGGGCGTAGGTGCGCCAGTTGCCGTAGAGCGACGGCAGCTTCATCTCCTTCTCCTCGGTGGTGAGGGGCGGCAGGCTCTTCATGGCCGAAACCATGGCCTCCTCATCCTCCTCAGGGCAGTCGGGCATATCCTGATAGAAGGCTTTTTCGCTCTCCTTGCTGAACATTGAGGTCTTGCCCTCACGTGTCTTACCCTCCTGCGTGAAGATCAGCGCGTCGGCCGCCCAGCAGCCGCGGTACTTATGCTGCTGCATCCACTTGGGCAGGTCGCCTGAGAAGTGGTTGAGGTTCACCGAGATGTAGCGCAGTTTGGGCATAATCTCTCCGCCTTCGAACTGTTCGGGATAGAGCTCCGGCAGATGTCCGTAGAGCAGGTTATAGGAGAGGTTGAGGTATTCCAGCTCGGGGAATGTGGTGAAGAGCGTTGAGGGCACCTGGTCCATCAGACCTACGGGACGTCCCGTCAGCGGGTCGATGCCTGAGGCCGGAATCGTAGCCAGGTTCTTCACGTTGTCACCGTCCGAGATGCGGCATCCGTTCATGTGGAGATACTTCAGTCGCTTGCCCATACCCTTGAGGGGACCAATCACGTCCGACAGCTTGGTAAAGCTGTTGGCACCGAGGTTCAACTCTTCCAGGCTCTCCATCTTCTCGCCCATGCCTTCCGGCAGCTTGGCGATACCGTAGCCAAAGAGCGAGAGGCTCTTCAGGTGCTTCAGTTCCGTGATTTCCGGACCCAGCTCTACGCTCAGCAGGTAGGAGTTGGCATTGGACATCACGATGAGTGTCTCCAGCCGGTCGAGGTAGCGGATCTGTGCCGGCAGACTCTCCTTCGTCTGGATAAGTGCGATGCGGAGCGATACCACACGCTCTTCGGTGCGGGTCTCGATAAACTTGCCATCTTCGTAGTAGTCGTAGGTGATGGGTCGTGTCACCACATTGCTCCAGTGGGTGATGGGTCGGCTGGTGTTCCATTGGACACCTGCATTGAGCATACGTGCCACGGTGAGGATAGCCAACGAGTCGCCCGTGCGTGAGGGGTAGATGCGAGGAGCGGCACTCTGGATGATGCGCACCTTCTTCTCAATGGCGTTGGCCCGTCCCGTCTCCTTGAAGGTGACATAGCCTTCACGGTCAGCATCGCTCTCCACGTGCGTCTTGAAACGAATGCGGAACGACTGGTCACGCGGAATGGTGGTCTGCGGCTTGAACTCCGTAGCTGACTTGCTGTCGATGGAGAGCCAGTCGGCAAACTGTGCCGGTACCTCCACCTTGTAGGCTACGTTGCTGGTTGCTACGATATCCACGAACGACTGCTCGAGTTCGCGGTAATGGGGAATATGGAGCGTATCATCGGTCAGTTTCTCAAAGCGGATGGTGCGCTCGTAGCCGCTCTGCGCCACGCGCAGCGTGTAGGTGCCGCGTTGGGTGCGGAACTCCACGTTGCCCTCACGTTCGGCATACATATAGGAAGAGTCGGCCTTGACGGTGCAGACGGCATCACCCACTCCGTTGGCAGGAGTTACCATGCACCAGTCGCTCTTGGAGGCCACGCTCCACGCCTCGTCGGTGGAGATATGCACCTTCACCTCACCGCCGTTGTCAGGCAGTTCCACCCGGTCGGTATCGAGCTCAAATCCCGAGGTCTGCTTCTCATCGTCGTCGCTGCAGGCCATCAGGGAGGCCAGCGCAAAGGCGCAAGTGCAGAGGAGCATAGCTCCGGGTAATCTATTCATTTTCATGACTATTATTTCGTTTGATGATTTTCAATTTACAGTTACTTGTTCATATCCAGGTCGAGGATGGAGCAACCGAGGATGTACTGGCTCGAATCAAATCCGAAGGCATACTGTCCGTTGGCAATCTTGGTACATACCGATGCCGGCATGTTCACCTCGATGTTGGGATTGTCCGAAAGGTCAAACTCGAAGAGGATGGTGGGGAAGTTGTTTTCCGCCACCACGCGCAGGTCGTTGCCGGAGAAGTCGAGGTAGCGCAAAGCAAACATGCTGTTGAGCACCGCGGGGAACTCCTTGAAGCAGCGGGATCCGTCCTTGCGGCTGAACTGGCCCTCCATGTAGAGCTTGTAGAGCGAGAGCACACCCGAGAGTGCCGAGGGCATCTGCGTGAAGGCGCAGTAGTTCAAGCTCAGACCGTTGAGGTAGGGCAGGGTCGTGACGTTGAACTGCGAGGGGAGTCCGCGCAGCGGGTTGCCTGAGAGGTCCCATGCCGTGATGTGGTTGAAATACTTGAATCCGTCCTCATAGGAGAGCGAATCTACGCTGCAGTCGGCCATTTCGAGGAATTCGAAATAGACGCGGTGGGGGTAACGTCCCTCTTCTACCGCCTTGGCAAAGGCTGCGGGGAAGTAGCGGGTGTTGCCCTTGCCGGCACGGCGTTCGCCGATGGGGTTGCCCGAGAGGGTGAGCGTATTGGTGCGGATACCCATGAATCCCTCCATGCTGCTGATTTTGTTGTAGCCGAAGTCGATGTCATCAGCCACATAGCGTCCCTGGATGGCTGTCTCGTTGAAGAGCAGCGGGAACTTCTCAATCAGGTTGTTGCTGCATACAAACTTCTCCACATCGTCCGTGCCGCAGAAATGCTCGTCGATGCCGCGGATGAGGTTGTTCTCGAAGAAGGCCTGGATAGGTGCAAAGGCTGGCTTGAACTTGGCTCCCGTCTTTTGGGGCAGGTAGTCGAGTCGGTTGTCCGAGAAGTCGAGAAGAACCAGTCGGTCGTGATCCAAGATATCCATAGGGAACTTCGTGAGGCTGCATCCCGTAGCATACATAATCTGCAGATCGGGGTTGTTCTTCACCATCTCGTTGATACCCTCGGTGAGCAGCAAGCTGCCCTGGTCACCCTCGATGGTGGTGTTACTCAGGTTGATGGCGATGATATTCTTCATCTTCTTCAAGGCTTCGGGGAAGGTCTTGAAGGGACAGTTGTAGAACTCCACGTCGGTGAGGTTCGGCAGGTCGGCTATCTCCACAGGCAGGTCGCTCACGTCGCCGTTGGCCACGTAGAGATACTGCAGCTGTTGCAGTTTGCCGATGGAGTGGGGGAGGCTGGTCACATGGTTGGTGTGGCTTCCCTTCTCGATGTCGTATGTAGTCGCTTGGGCGTAAGCAAACGGCTTCTGCTGCTTCTCGTAGAGGTTGCTCCTCTTGTGCGCATGGCGAAGTGCCAGCTGTTCACGTCCAATCTCTAATCTTTTCTCTTTCAGTACCCCCTGTGTGTAAAGTGTGTAGGGGTTGAGGGTATAGGTTGTACCCCCTTCCGAGCCGGTATCGTTGTGTGTGCCCACCCAGAGGCTCTCCAACTGGTCCAGGTTGCCCAAGACCTCAGGGATGTCTCCCTTGGGGTTGAATCCGCCGATGTTCAGCGTCTTCACGCGGCCGTTGTTGTCCAACTGCACACCCGGTTGGTTGCCCCATTCGTCGATGGGACGGTTCTGGAAGCGCCAGTTGCTTCCGTTGGGGTATTCATCGCCCACGAACTTCCAGTTTTTGCCGTCGAGAGCCACCCAGATGTTGTAGAGGGTGATGTAGTCGTTGATGGCCTTCATGTTGCGCGGGTAGGTGACCATGAGGTCGCGGTGGTTGAGCAGCGTAGGCTCGATGTTGATGGTCAGGTCGGGATTGGTCACCAGTACCAGATGCTGTCTGTTCTTGTCGTAGTATCTGATTTCGGTGATGGTATATTGTCCCGACTCCCAGTTGACCGTATCGGTATGGAATTCCGATTCGGAGCGTTTGCGGTAGAGTGTAAACTCCTGCGTGCGTGCTGCCTGTCCCTTGCGGGTATAGGTAACGTCAATGCTCGCCATGTTATCATACTGAAAATCAGTCTCATCCTGTGCAATGGCAGCCCGTGTGGCTGTGCCATTGGCCTGGTCCATCTGGTCCTGATAGTTAGACATGTCGCGGATCAGGTTGAAGGAGACATTTCCACGCGTAGTGGCTCTGACGGCCAGTTCCAGTTCGGTCAGTCGGCCTGACACAATCTGGAAATCATTGTTGCTGTCAGGGTAGGCTTGGAGCAGTTCGTCGGGTTGCTCCTTGCCAGGTTTTACCGAACCATAGACAACATATCCTGTAAGTCTGTAGTCACCGGGCGCCAGTTCCAGCGTTTCCGTAGTCAATCCCGAGCCTTCGGCTCCCGCCACGGCTTGGAGGTTGAGCGTCTGTACCACCGACAGTCCGTTGCAGTCGAGTGTCACCATCACCTTTTTGGCGTTGGCCATATCACCGATAGCCTTAGTGGTAGTAGCCTCGATAGCCGAAAGGTGGAGTTGGAAATACCCCTTTCCTCCGGCAGTTTCCACCTCGTTGTCATCCGAGCAGGAGGCGACAGCCACCCACGACAACAAAGCGATTACGAAGTAAGTTATGTTCTTTCTAAAGTTCATTCTGGTTTTGTTTAATTGATTCCTCCGCTCCGCAGCAGGGCGTGTGTCCCCACTGCGGAGTGTATGGAATCAGAAGTTTTTTGGTTCATCACTTCAACTCCTTGGGAGTTGAGCGGTAGAATTATTCAGCAGCCTGAGTTACGGTAAACTTGTGGAGCAGGAGGTCCTTGCCGTTTTCGCTCCATACCAAACCATAGTACCCTTTTCGTTTTTCACCTGTGGTGTTGGCAGGAATCTTGAAGGGGAGGGTACATATTTGTTCTTCAAGCGTGCTATTTGAGGTATCCATAATCAGTCCCATTTTGTCGCCAGCCTCGTTACCAGTTTGTTGCACACCCTTCCATTCATCGCTGTTCACATCACCTTCTACGTTGTAGTAGAGTAAAATATACATGTCACTCATCGAATTGACATTGATTCCGAACGTGATGGTAGCGGTACCTCCTGCAGCAGGAGCTTCCAGCCAGCTGCCCTCCCAATCTGAGGACTCGATTACTTCGCTTGTCCAGTCGAACGATACACCCATCAGATTGAAGGTTACCACCTTCTTCTGTGCCCACTGACCCATGGTCACGTAGCTCTTCTGGTACTGCTCCTTAAGAATGTCGGCAGGACCTTCATCCGTTTCCCAGTCGCGGATACCTTCGTGTGAGAATAACT
>CAMGIP010000088.1 GCA_946056155.1 uncultured Mediterranea sp.
CAAACATCCCCTGAGACACCTTACCGTGGAGCCAGCTTACACCATTCACCTCCTGAGAAGTGTTGCAAGCAAAGATTGACATACAGAAGCGTTCACCCTTGTCGCCAGGGTTATTACGACCCATATCCATTAGTTCGTCCCAAGTGATACCCATACGCTGGGGATATCCACCCATATACTTGCCAAAGAGCGCTTCGTCAAAGTAGTCGTGACCAGCGGGCACAGGAGTGTGTACGGTATAGAGTGAAGAGGCACGAACCAGCTCAATAGCTTGGTTGAAAGTCAGACCACTCTCAACGTAATCACACAGGCGCTGTACATTGATTAGGGCTGCATGACCTTCGTTGCAATGATATACATCCTTCTTGATACCCAGTTTCTTCAGCGTCAGCATACCGCCGATACCCAGCAGGATTTCCTGCTTCAGACGGTTCTCCCAATCACCTCCATACAGCTTGTGCGTAATCTGACGGTCAAACTCGCTGTTCATTTCATTGTCCGTATCGAGCAGATAGAGAGCTACACGGCCCACATTTACTCTCCATACATAAGCATGAACAAAATAGTTCAAATAGGGAACATCCACCACTACATGGTTACCCTCAGCATCAAGCACAGCCTCCAGAGGGAGCTGACCGAAATTCTGAGCCTCATAATTGGCTACCTGCTGTCCATCCATGGAGAGGGACTGCGTGAAGTAGCCGTAACGATAGAGGAAACCAACAGCGCAGAGATCTACATTGCTGTCAGAGGCCTCTTTCAGATAGTCACCGGCCAATACACCGAGACCTCCAGAATATATCTTAAGGACATGGTTCAGACCATATTCCATGCTAAAGTAAGCCACAGAAGGACGATTCTTGTCAGGTTCCACATCCATATAGGTACGGAACTTAGCATAAACATCTTCCATGCGACGCAGGATTACCGTATCAACAGCCAATTCTTCCAGTTTGGCATAGCTCATGCGCTCCAGGAGCAGCACGGGGTTCTGTCCAACCTCTTTCCAGAGTACAGGATCAAGATCACGGAACAGTTCCGTAGCTTCATAGTTCCAAGACCACCAGATGTTACGTGCGAGTTCCGACAATTTCTCCAACTCAGCAGGGATGTGTGATCTTACGTTCACATCCTTCCAGTTCGGAGTGTTTACATTACTAACTTTAATCTTCATTTTTATAACTTGTTGATTAATAATTCTCAATTCTTATGTGCGAGCCTTTCTGTCTCGCTTTTCCAGTTTATATTTTAGGGATTTACATACCCTTGAGGCGCTTGTCAGCATTTCTCAGAGCCACATCATACGCCTGATAATAGTAAACGATAAAGTGTTTCCAGAGCGCCTGTTCAGCTACCTGTGCAGCCCGTTTACGGATTTGATTCACCTCTTGTGCACTTTTGGCAGAGAAAGCAGAAACCGTATCCTTGATGACATCAGCCACCTCACTGTAGTTATAGTCTGTACGGTGAATAACCTCCACTCCATCATCAATACCCTTCTGGTTCTTCAGTCCGTTGACCCACAGGCCAAACCCAGCCAGATCTGTAGTAATAGTAGGCACCTTGAAGGCAACGCTTTCCAGCGGAGTATAGCCCCATGGCTCGTAGTACGAAGGATATGCACTGAGATCCTGACCCAGAATCAAGTCATAATAGTGCTTGTCCATAATGCCATCCTTACCATCGAGGTAGCAAGGAACAAAAATAACCTTCACCTTATCCTCCTTACGGTTCTCCATACCCAGATACTTGAGCATATCCAGCACATGGTCATGAGACATATTTCGCAGCCAGTGCGTAATGAAGGGACACTCGAGAGGAGTATCGTAGGACTTCTTCTTATCTGCCAGTCTCTTCTTGAGATCTTCACGGGGCTCCCCTACCCAACCAGGCACATTGACGAAAGCCAGCACCTTCTTTTTCAGATTCTTGTCTCGATTGAGTCGGTTGAGTGATTCCAAGAACACATTGATACCCTTGTTCTTGAACTCATAGCGTCCGCTCGTACCGATTATCAGCACATCATCCGTCAGATTGTCACCCAGCAAGTTATTGGCTACTCGGAGCATGGTCTGGCGTGCTCTTTTGCGCTTAGCCGTAAAAGTAGCACCAGCCGGTACGAAGTCATCCTCAAAACCATTCATCAGAATCACATCCGCAGCCTTGTCCAGCAGTTCCTTACATTCGTTGTTGGTGATTTCGCTCACCGTGGTAAAGCAATCCACATAATGAGCCGTCTGTTTTTCAATGGAGTGTTTGGACTCCATGTTGAGTTCCCTCGCCATCTGGTCACCATTGTAGGCAAAGAGATAGTCATACAGAGGTTTATTGTTACCGGCAATCGATCGGCCGATAGAAGTAGCGTGAGTTGTGAATATGGAAGCGATTTGCGGCACAGCCTTTTGTAGGTAGAGAGCCGCCATACCCGTCATCCACTCATGAGCCTGAAATACCACCTTATCGGTTTCCGTCAGGTTGTAGCGGTAGAAACTCTCGATAACTCTTCCGGTGGCATACGCAAACATAGAGGCTTCGTCATAGTCACCATATGCATGCAGTGAATCCACCTGATAGTTGTTCCACATTTCAGTGTAGATTTCATTCTTTATTTCAAAAAAAGGCTGAAAATCCACCAAGATTACAATCGGTTTGCCAGGTATGTTCCATCGGCCCACTCTTACGTTGAGCCCATCTTTCTCTTTAGCATGTTCTCTCCATGCTGCACACAGATTCTCGTTCTCTTCAAAGAGGGGATTCTCTTTACCTTGCCAAAAATCAGGACCAATAAAAATCAGCTTGTCGCGAAAGTTGGTTTGCAAAGTGTTGGCCCGCGTAGATAACACGGTATAGATACCACCTACCTTATTACATACTTCCCAACTAGCTTCAAAAATATAGTCGGGAGTCAGCAATTTTTGCTCCATAAAATTAACAATCTCTTATCTTATAACTTTTACGGGTGCAAAATTACACATTATTCTTTGAAAAATAGTCATTTAATCAACTTTTTTGAGAAAAAAGAAACGCAAACGATATTTTCGCTTGCGTTTCCATCCCCTAAAAGGGGTTAATAAGCATCTTTCTTTGCCTAAAATAGGTTATATCACAGTTTATCATCCAGTGACCTTTTTCTTACGTCTAAGTAGTAAACTACATTCAGGCCGCATCACTTGATGTATAAAATATGACATCAGCCCATCTCTTATACCAAGAAGGTAGCTACCAGTGCAAGGATAGCATAGAACTCAGGCAGAGCGGCATAAATCATGGTGTTGGTCTGCACATCGTGACCCTGAGAAACACCGATGATACCATTGGCACAAACCTGACCCTGACGGATGGCAGAGAAGAGGCAAACTAGACCTACACCTACACCTACGCCAAACCACAACAGACCGTTGTCAGCCACCTTGCTTACATGCAGCAGGAAAGCCAGGAAGCCATACAAACCCTGAGTAGCGGGCAAAGCGGAGAGAATCATGTAGCCTGAAGACTTGGAGGGGTCCTTCTTAAGTGCACCTTCTGCAGCGTTTCCTGCAATAGTCGTTCCGTAGCAACTACCTATACCAGCGAGGGCCAACATCAGACCCATACCCAGATAACCTAATAATTCGTTCATAATGATTTGTTTTTAATGTTTTCGTTATTATTCTGTTATATTATTTCTTTTTAAAAAATCTGCAAATAGCTCATTTCCTTTACTATACATGCTCTGGCATGTCATTCCGTTCACTTCCTGAAGGGCTTGTATTCCACACCCTTACCATCGTATCCGGCATTCTTGAAATACTCCACAAAGGTCAGACGAAGCGGGTGAACGAAGGCACTCAGACAAGACATGGCAATGTTCAGCGTATGGCCAAGGACGATAATCAAGCCAAAACCAATCCAGCCAATCACCAATCCCACACCTTCTTGTCCATCCACCAGCATCAGTGCCAGATTATTGAAAGTCTGTCCCAGCATACCGCCAGCCAAACCAAGGGCAAAAAGACGGATGTAGGAGAGCACGTCACCCAGCAATCCGGAAGCCATGTTGTAGGTATCCCACAGACCGGCACCGATATTGATAAGCGGATTGCGATGGATATTGTTCAGCAAATAGATACCGATAGCAGATACACCACCCAGACCGATAAAGGCCCACTTAGAGATTTCAGAGGGAATCACACTCAAGAAGGTCAAGGTACTCACAATCACACTGCCTACGACCAGCAACCACCAGCCCCAAGCGCTCAACGACTCCTTGAAGCCATAGAACACTGTGCTGTTGACCGCCTTTACAGTCATAGCAATAGAGATATGTACTACACCGATACCAAGTGCCAGAATCATCTGCTTATCGTATGTAGAGCCCATCAACTCCATGTTACCAGCGATAATGAAACTCTTGATCTGCTCGGGCAGAGCAGAATCCAGCAGACTCATACCAAAGAAAGTACCCAGCACGGCGCCAAACACTGTAGTAAAGATACCCAATGTAATCACTAGATTCATCATACCGGCCATATCCTTGCCCAGTTTCTTCTTGAGCAGGAATCCCAGCAATATGAGAATCAAACCATATCCGGCATCACCCATACAGAAGGCGAAGAAGAGCGAGAAGAAAGGAGCCAGAATAGGCGTCGGGTCAAAGTCCGTAAAGCTCGGCATACCGTACATCTTTGTCAATACCTCGTACATACGGGTAAAGGCATTGTTACGCAGCTTCACGGGTGGATTGTCCTCCTTACGAGCCGGACGAATTTCATAATAGATATCCTGCTCCTCCAGTAGCTGTTTCACCTGCGGCACGTTATCCACAGGCACCCAACCCTCCAGCAATATCACCGCCCCATCGGCCAGTGCCTCACTGTTCAGCCTCACCTGCATCAGGTCTATCTCGCCCTGCAGATTCAAGCTTGCCTGTAACATCGTGTTGTAATAAGTATAGCAGAACTTCTTCAGTTCTCCTGTAGCTCTATCCAACTGAGCCTCCACTTCCGAACGTTTCTGTTTCAATCCCGAAAGGCTCAATGCAGGTAGCCGGAGCGGTTCCAGTCCCAGTTCCATCGGTTGGTGAGATACCGTAACGAAATAGACATGTCCGCTCTCTCTGCGTACTACCACCACATCGTTCTCCCACTCCTGTAAAAAGTCTTTCTCTGCACACTGGTAAAACTTGAGCATCCAGCCCTCCTTTTCCAGTTCTTTCACTCTATTCCAGTCAAATTCGCCCCAGACCTCCATTTGTGCCATCTCCTTGTCGATAGCCGGAAGTTGTTGCTGCAGTTCCTGAATTCGGGCTTGCAGTTGGTCATACTCCTCCACAAGTTCATCTGCTTTCCTGTCCGGATAGCATTTACCGTCGTGATTCTTCTCCGCAAGTGCATCCATCTTCATCAGCAGTTGCTTATAGTGATTCCTCTTGAGGAGCGCATTCTGCAATCCAGCATCAGGTTCTCCCCTCTGCTTCTCAGCGATATGCACCACGCCCAATTCCCTCAGCTGTTCGAGGAAAGAATCATACGTGCGATGGTAGATCAGAAATGTCAGTTTCTCCATTCTAGTAATCATACCTCGGCCTCCTTTCTTTTCTCCTGATGAGATTTCATAATTTTCTGCGAAGATTTCGAAAGATTCTCCTCATCTTCCATAAACCGTTTGATTTTTCTCAGTGCATCCTGATACCCAGGAATCTGCACCTTTTCAAAGAGGTTCACTTTCTGAGTGGTCTTCTTGCGGGCATGCTCCAACAGATTCAGCTTAGCCTCCATAAACTCCCGTTCAATGGCGGTAGAAGCCAGCTCTTTGAGCAACTGTATGCCGTCGGCATACCATTTGGGTGCGCTAAACAGGCTATAGGGTCTCACCTCAAACTCCACATGGTCCAATTGAGGCACTCTCACACCGGCAATCTTCTTGATCTGCAGATGCACATCCCCCACCTTGATCAGCGACGCGTCAAATTCGTTCCAAAGGGCAAACATGGCTTCGTAAGCTTGGATACTCTTTTCCAACCTCTCCTCATACTCCGCTGCTTCAGTCTTACAGCGTTTCACCTCCATGCGCAACGCACTCTCCTTGTTCTTGATGATAGGCAAGGTACGCTGCCGCACTTTGAGTTGTTTCTCCAACTGCTGAAGTGAGGTTTTGTTATATTGAAACTTAATAGCCACTTTATGAATGATTTATCATTAATAACTTAATTCTATGCTTTAGGCCAATAGGTATCCACCAATTCCTTTTTGATGTTCACCTCTTCTGGTTTGAAGTACTTGCCGAACAGGCTCCAAGCTACATCAAGCATCTCCGTCGTATCAAGGTTTACGTCAATAGCCAGCAACTGGTTGGAGTAGTCCTTGGCAAAGGCCAATGTACGTTCGTCGTAGTTGGTGAGGTCGAAACCGTTTTCTTGCTTCGTCTTGGCATTGGCTGCGTCGGCATACAGACGTACGGCAGCATTCATCACCTGCGGATGGTCCTTACGGGTCTTCTTACCGGTAACCAGCTGCTTCAGACGAGACAGAGAACGGAACGGATCGACGATGACCTTACCGATATCACTGTCACGACGCAAGAAGAGCTGACCCTCCGTGATATAACCTGTATTGTCAGGCACAGCATGTGTGATGTCTCCACCCGACAGGGTTGTCACAGCGATAATCGTAATAGAACCACCCGAAGGGAACTGTACTGCCTTTTCGTAAATCTTGGCCAAATCCGAATAGAGCGATCCAGGCATAGAGTCCTTGGAAGGAATCTGGTCCATACGGTTCGACACGATAGCCAAAGCATCGGAGTATGATGTCATATCCGTCAGCAGCACCAGCACCTTCTCATTCTTCTCCACGGCGAAATACTCTGCCGCAGTCAATGCCATATCCGGAATCAGCAAGCGTTCTACCGGCGGATTCTCCGTTGTGTTCATGAAGCTGACGATACGGTCCAAAGCACCAGCGTTTGAGAATACATTCTTGAAATAGAGGTAGTCATCATTAGTCATACCCATACCACCCAGAATAATCTTATCTGTCTCTGCACGCAGTGCCACATTGGCCATTACCTGGTTGAAGGGCTGGTCAGGGTCAGCGAAGAAAGGAATCTTCTGTCCGGATACCAACGTATTGTTCAGGTCGATACCTGCGATACCCGTAGCAATCAGTTCAGAAGGTTGTTTACGTCTTACCGGGTTCACCGAAGGTCCGCCAATCTCAATCTCCTTACCCTCGATAGCAGGTCCGCCATCGATAGGATCACCGAACGCGTTGAAGAAACGTCCGGCCAGCTGTTCGCTCACCTTGATGGTGGGTGCCTTACCGAGGAACACCACTTCAGCATTGGTCGGAATACCCTCAGTACCCTCAAACACCTGCAGCGTCACCTCATCACCGGCAATCTTCACCACCTGAGCCAGTTTACCATTCACCGTAGCCAGTTCGTCATAACCCACGCCCGTAGCCTTGAGCGAGAGTGTAGCCTTTGTAATCTGGGTGATTTTGGTATATATCTTTTGAAATGCTTTTGTTGCCATCTTCTGTTATGCTTTACGTTCGTCAATAAGAGCCTGCAATTGAGCCTTGAACTCATCGTATTTCTCCGACTTGTAGGGCGAGTAGTTCATCTGCTTGCAGATATTAATCATTTTCTTGAAGTAGTCCATCACCTCATTAAAGTTGTCGAAGGTAAACTCTGTATGGCAGATATCAATCACCATATTCAAGATATCCTCCTGACGCTCCATAGGTGTCACGGCATCGATTTCATCGAAGGCATCCTGCTGCAAGATGACGAAGTCAATCAACTCAGACTTCCAGAAGATAACGTGATACTCCACAGGAACACCATCATCACCCAAGATGTTGATTTGCTCAGCAATCTCCTTACCTCTCTGCAGACGGGTCTTGATTTCATTCACCTTACCCAGCCATTCACCATTGATTAACTTTGAGATATACTCCTCAAATTCGGGGTATTCAATATATTTTGAATATGAGTCAATGGGGTTAACAGCCGGATAGCGCTTCTTATCAGCTCGGTCTTGCTCCAATGCATAGAAGCAGCGGGCCACCTTCTTCGTATTCTCCGTCACCGGTTCCTTCAAGTTACCACCGGCAGGCGATACCGTTCCGATAAAGGTGATTGAGCCGGTTGCTCCATTAGCCAGTTTCACATAACCTGCACGGCCATAGAAGTTGGAGATGATGGACGACAAGTCCATTGGGAAGGCATCGGGGCCAGGCAACTCCTCCATACGGTTGGACATCTCACGCAGAGCCTGTGCCCAGCGGGAAGTAGAGTCAGCCATAAGCAGAACCTTCAGACCCATGCTACGGTAGTATTCACCAAGCGTCATAGCCGTATATACAGAAGCCTCACGGGCAGCTACCGGCATGTTAGAGGTATTGGCGATGATGATGGTACGCTCCATCAGTTTACGGCCCGTATGCGGATCCACCAGCTCTGGGAACTCCGTAAAGATTTCTACTACCTCATTGGCACGTTCACCACAAGCAGCAATGATTACGATATCAGCTTCCGCCTGCTTGGAGATAGCATGCTGCAGCACAGTCTTACCCGTACCGAACGGGCCCGGGATAAATCCCGTACCCCCTTCCACAATCGGGTTCACGGTATCGATTACGCGCACACCTGTTTCCAACAGTTTGAAGGGTCTGGGTTTCTCTTTATAATTCGTCATGGCTCTCTTGACCGGCCATTTCTGAATCATGTTCACCTTCACCTCGTTGCCCTCCTCATCGGTAAGTACAGCGATGGTATCCTCAATTTTATAATCGCCTTCTTTGACTATTGACTTCACAGTGCAAGTACCCTTCTGTTGGAAAGGCACCATAATCTTCAGGGGCTGGAAGTTTTCATCCACCTGTCCTAACCAGTCAGAAGCCACCACCTTGTCTCCCACCTTGGCTAAAGGCAGGAAGTGCCACACCCGTTCCTTATCCAACGGATAGGTATATTGGCCTCTTTTCAAGAATACCCCTTCCATTTTGTCAAGGTCATTCTGAAGTCCATCATAGTTTTTCGACAGCATGCCCGGACCCAAGGTCACCTCCAGCATGTGTCCAGTAAACTCGGCCTCGGCTCCGACCTTCAGTCCACGTGTACTCTCAAACACCTGGACATACACGTGTGAACCTACCACCTTAATCACCTCCGCCATGAGACGGTCACCACCGGTAGAGATATAACATATCTCATTTTGTGCCACCGGTCCATCCACGGCTAGGGTCACCATATTGGCTATAACACCACTAACAGTTCCTTTTGTTGCCATATCTTTATTTAATGTTATTCTTATCTGAATTCTGCAGGAATTTTCACTTCGTCCTTCAGGGTAGCTATCAGCTGTCTGAACATCCGGTTGCCCTGCTCCTTATCGAGCGAGATCCAGCGTTCCACCATCTCAATTTGCATGAGGAATACGAATAGTCTCTCCATGGTGAAATAGTGAAAACAGCTCTCCTCCTCCAGCCATTTCCATCGGAGTTGGTCAGTTTTCCGCTCCTTTTCCACCAGATCATCCGTTTCACTGATTTTCATCAGCGCCTCAAAATAGTCCAGTTCTCCCCCTAGACCGAAATCGCGGGCCGTAGAAGAGCGCAGCGCTTCACAAACCTCGGTATTGCCAACCACACACGAAGCCACGTCCCACTTGTACTTTCGGGCCGTGAGTGCCACCAGACAGTTGTTCACCGTCAGGTTGAACTCGAACCACTTCGAGACGAAGTCATTCTTACACTTCATGGCATATGCATAGTATCTCGCAGCCAGTCGATCCTCAGGCAGCTGCATACCACCCTCGTTCTCTCCTTGGAGATACTCTTCTACAAAATCAGACAAATATGAGGGAAAAACGCTGTCGGGCAAAGTATCTCCATCCTTCAAGGCCGCCAGATACTGGTTTAACTCATCAGCCGTATAACACCCGCGTGTATCAAAGCATCCCTCTTTGCGCTGCAATAGCGCCAGCAGGTTGGCATTATCATACTTCAGGTAGTAGAGGTTGACAAGCCTCTGATCCTTTTCCGAAAGGTAAGGATAGAGTTCGGTCTTGAAATCGGCCACCGTGTAGGTCAGTTTGTTGTCATCCAACGCCACTTCCGGCAGTCCGGCTATCAAGTAATAATATTTGCTCGTCATAATTGAATTGCGTTAAAACAGCATATCCACCAATTGCGGGCGGAGGAATTCCTTGAAGTAGTTCATGAACTCTTCCTCACCGAAGGTCACTTTATACGATCCATCAGCAGGAGCCACAGTAAAGAGTGCCTTCATACCATTTACCTGTGTAATCTCTACCTTGCCGTCGAGCAGTTGTTTTGCCTTGGCAGCGAAATATTGCTTCAGCCCTTCAGCGTCAGCTGTAGAGATAACAATAGGTTCGTCAGCACTCCATTTGGTAGCCAGCGCAACGATGAAAGCCTGCAGATAATCCTTGTTGGATGCGAAAGCCTTCACGTCAGCAGTAACCAGTTTGTTGGTCACTACCGATGCCACTTCTGACTTGAGCGCATTGACAGCCTGAGCCGCAAAAAGTTTCAACTCTGATTTTGTATTGTCAGCTAGTTCATCGGCCGACTTGCGGGCAGCAGCAAGGATAGCTTCAGCCTCCTTATGTGCATTCTCCACAATCTGCTTGGCCTCTTCCTGAGCCTTAGCCACAATCTGCTTGGCTTCTACGTTACCTTTTTCCACCCCTTCGCGGTAGATTTTATCGGTCAACGCTTGAATTTTGTTTTCCATATTTACAGGAGTTATTGTTATTAATCAATTTCTATCTCACCCTTTTACGAAGGCTTCAGCCTAATGGCAGAATCGCCCCCTATTAGATTCGGCTCAAAATTACAAAAATCCCTTGGAACTACACGATTAAAAGGGAAGAAAAAGTAGCTCCAAAGCAAAAAAAACCATTTTATAACAGAATTGTAACAGAATTGACCAAGAAGTATAAGGTAAGAAGGGAGAATTTGATAGAATGAACAGCTATTGTCGCATCTACAAGAGTTTTTTCAAAGGCAAAAAGGTAACAGTAGGGGTGCCCAAGGGTGCAATAATTGCACAGAGAAGCCCATATATAATAAGGTATATCAGAAAACATGCCAGGCGAATAGTGACAGATTGCTAAGCTTTTTCTGTATCTGTTCATTTTCGGGCATAAAAAAAGAGCCTCACCACGTATTGTGATGAAG
>CAMGIP010000089.1 GCA_946056155.1 uncultured Mediterranea sp.
GATGGCGGGATAGCTCAGCTGGTTAGAGCGCATGATTCATAATCATGAGGTCCCCGGTTCAATCCCGGGTCCCGCTACACTGAAGATTTAGGCTGTTGGGTGGCTTCCACATCCGGCGGTCTTTTTTTTTATGCTCCTTCCCACGCTCATCAGAGCTTCAAGATTAGGGTTTACTATATACCCCTCCGAAAAAAAACTGTGAACTGTGGAAACTGTGGAATTTTCGCTCTCGTAGGCGGAAAAAGCAGAGAACTCGTCGAAATAATTCCCCCCTTAGTGTAAGAAAAATGAGAGAGGGTGCAGAGAAAATAGATCTCCGCACCCTCTCCTTATGATGAGCTATGGTCGATATACACCTTATACGATGCCCTGAGCCATCATGGCCTTAGCCACCTTCATGAATCCAGCGATGTTGGCACCCTTCACGTAGTTGACATATCCGTCAGGTTCCGTGCCGTACTTCACGCAGTTCTCGTGGATATTCTCCATGATGTAGTGCAGTTTAGCATCCACCTCTTCGCTGCTCCATGAGAGTCTTTCAGAGTTCTGAGTCATCTCCAGACCCGATACCGATACACCACCGGCATTGGAAGCCTTACCCGGAGCGTAGAGAATCTTAGCCTCCTGGAACACCTTGATAGCCTCCGGCGTAGAGGGCATGTTGGCACCTTCGCTCACGGCAATCACCCCGTTGGCAATCAGCTGGCGGGCATGGTCACCGTTCAGCTCGTTCTGTGTAGCGCAAGGCAGTGCGATGTCCGCCTTTTCGCCCCAAGGCTTGGCACCCTCCACATACTTCACGTCAGGATACTGCTCAGCATACTCGCGGATACGTCCACGATAGAGGTTCTTCAGCTCCATGATGTAGTCCAGTTTCTCGCGGTCGATACCCTCGGGGTCATAGACATAACCGTCAGAGTCGCTCATAGTGAGCACCTTACCGCCCATCTGGAGCACCTTCTCAGCCGTATATTGCGCTACGTTACCAGCACCTGAAATCAGGACAGACTTACCCTGGAGGTCCATACCCTTGGTCTTCAGCATCTCCAAAAGGAAATAGACGTTACCGTAACCAGTAGCTTCCGGACGAATCAGTGAACCACCGAATTCGCGACCCTTACCGGTGAGCACACCGCTGAATTCGCGCGTCAGCTTCTTGTACATGCCGAAGAGGAAACCCACCTCGCGACCACCTACGCCGATATCACCGGCAGGTACATCCACGTCAGGGCCGATGTGGCGCCACAATTCCAGCATGAAAGCCTGGCAGAAACGCATCACCTCAGCGTTGCTCTTGCCGCGCGGAGAGAAGTCAGAACCGCCCTTACCGCCACCCATAGGCAGGGTAGTCAGTGAATTTTTGAAAGTCTGCTCAAAGGCGAGGAACTTCAGGATGCCCAGGTTGACCGATGCGTGGAAGCGGATACCTCCCTTGTAAGGGCCAATGGCATTGTTATGTTGAACACGATAACCCATGTTGGTACGAACGTTACCCTGGTCGTCCACCCACGTTACGCGGAACTGATATACGCGATCGGGGATGCAGAGGCGTTCAATCAGATTAGCCTTATCAAATTCGGGATGTTTGTTGTACTCTTCTTCGATGGTTCCTAATACCTCTTCTACTGCTTGATGATACTCCGGTTCACCGGGGAACCGTCTCTTTAAGTCTTCTAAAACTTTAGCTGCGTTCATATCTATATCTTTTTAGTTGTTTTTTTCTTGTTTGCGGTTGCAAAAGTATATATTTCCAATGAAACTACAAACATTTTATAAATAAAATCGCAGAAAAAGATGAAAAATGTAATATTTACCCTCTTATTCAGTGGATTTATGTATATTTATACTGTTTTATTTCTATATTCCAGAGTTCTGCAAGTCCATAATCCAGAAGTCTGCAAGTCTATAACCAGAAGCCTGCAAGGGGAAAAGTATTCCGCTTGCAGGACCTCAGGAACAGACCTATCGAAAACTGAGCAATTGGGTTAAGCTGAAAGCCTGCAAGGGGAAAAGTATTCCGCTTGCAGGAGTTCAGGAACAGATCTATTGAAAACTGAGAAATGGGGTTAAGCTGAAAACTTGAGCTAAAAGCTAAACACTTGTGCTCCGATTTGGAAGAAGGCTCTCTCCATAACGGGGTTGAATACCGCACAGGCAAAGAGTGGTATAGCATAGTTTTTGGCCAGCTTGACGTTGCGCTGTGCCCGCAGTTGCAGGTGTATCAGACCGGGTCTATCGCTGTAGAAGGTACTTTTGTCCCCCTTCTGCGAGGCCCATGTGAAGGTTCCTCCCACTCCCGCTTCAAAGCACCATTTATCGTTCTTGAAGAGGGGATATTCGGCAGAGAGGTAGCACGAATAGCGGTTGGATCGGTTATCCTTCCATCGGTCACGGCCAAAGAGAATGGTGGAGCAGCTGAGGGTGAGCGGGAATCGCGGTACAGCCTCGGTAAAGCTGTAGCTGAGTATGCAGTCCAGGAACCGTCCTGTGCTGTGTGCCGAGTAGTTGAAGAACTCCCGGTTGTTGTAGTCGGCCCCCGGTGAGAAATTATAGGTATCCCACAGTGCCAGTTTCCAGCCACCGGCCTTCACTTCGCCGAAGAAGTTAAGCTCCTTGTAGTCTCCCGAGCTGTTGGTTCCATTCCACAGTCCCAGTGTGAAGTGACTGTTTTTGTCGTGCAGAGCCAGTGCGGTGCACATCACCAGACCATCGCTCACCTCAATGCCTCTCCAGAGGTGGTTGTTGGCAATCTCCAAGTTGAAATCGACATACTCCTCCACGCAGGTGGAGTGCTGCGCCTGCACCGAAGTGCAGAGATGCAGCAGCATCAGCAGAGAGCATACTATCCTGCTATTCCACTTTCTGCGAGTCTGCTCTCTTCGGTTCAGATTGATGCAGCTCTCTTCCGTGTAGGTAAGTTTCATATAGCTATGTTTCATGGCAATCGCTCATCCGTTACGTTTTTACTTTTCCAGATCCACAATCACCTTCATGGTCGTAGCCTTGTTCTCATCGATAAACTGGTAGGCCTCGTTGTACTGCTCAAAGGCAAAGCGGTTGGAGATGAGCGGCTGGAGATGTACGGAGCCCTTGCCGATGTACTCTACGGCCGTTTGGTAATCCTCATGGCGATACATCATTGTGCCGATAAGTCTGAGTTCATGCTCACCTAAGTAGAACATGCTGAGCTGCGGATCTTTGGCAAATACAGCCACGATGACGATGTCGCTTCCCTTTTCGATGGTCTCCATCAGCGATCGGATGCTCGACTCCACACCGGCCACCTCGAATCCCACCTGGTAGCCTTCGTCACCGAACACCTCTTTTACAGCCTCCTTCAGCGGTTTGCGGAGTACGTTGGCCGTATGTTCGATGCCACACTCCCGGGCTTTGTCCAGACGGAAATCGCTCACGTCGGTAATCAGCACCTTCTTGGCTCCGCGTGCGATGCAGAACTGTGCCACCAGGTTGCCTATCGTCCCGGCACCGCTCACCACCACATTCTTTCCCTTCACCTCGGTGCGGTTGGTAGCGTGAGCCCCTACGGCAGAGGGTTCAATCATGGCTCCGTGGTCTAAGCTCATACCTTCGGGGAGCACCACCACGCGGTCATCGGTCGTGACGAAATAGTCCTGAGCCACCCCGTTGGCCTGGAAAGCCTCTACGCGCAGGTGTTCGCACACGTTGTACTGTCCCCGCTTGCAGGGACCACACTCGCCGCACACCAGCTGAGGGCGAGCGGTAATCTTGTCACCAGGCTTGCACACCGTCACTTCGCTGCCCACGGCCACGACCACCGCCGAATACTCGTGTCCCTGCACTACCGGATAGAAGGTGGCCGGATGGAGTCCATGATAGGAGTGGATTTCGCTGCCGCAGATGCCGATGCGTTTTACGTTGATCAATACCTGATGTGCCTCCAAGGCTGAAGAAGGAGCATTGATTTCTCTGAACTCAATATGTTTGGGTGATACTAAAACTGCTTGTCTCATAATGAATAAATTTTTTAAAGGATGAATGATTACTAAATTATAGAAAGATTTATGCAAATGATATTATAGTGATCTATTTGGTGCCGTTATGGCATTAGGAGTGATGATGTCATGCCTCTTTTCTGCTCTGCAGTTCAGCGACAATCTGGTTGTACTGCTTTCGGCTGAGTCGGTAGAAGAGCATGATGCCAGCTGTGATTATCCAGAGCACTCCCGGCACCGTGCTGAAGGCATGGTGAATCACCTCCTTCACCGTGTCCGACTGCACCATGTTGGCCTCGTAGCCGGCCCATCCCATGACCAAGGCCAGCAGTGAGGTGCCCAATGCCATACCGATTTTGTTGGCCAGAGAGATGAACGAATACTGGAAACCATCGTTGCGGATGCCGCTTTTCCACTCCCCATACTCTACACAGTCGGGGATGATGGCATAGATAGCGGTATTGAAACCAGAGAAGAAGAATTGGGCCAATGCTGCGAAGAGGTAGAACATCACCGGTGAGTGGGTAGGCGAGAAGAAGTAGAGCACCACCATGCAGATACCCATCAGGAAGCTGAACACACTCGCGGCCCATCCCTTGTTGCCTGTCCGCCGGAAGACCATGGGGAAGAGGGCGGCACCGATGATGGAGGGGATGACAATGACCCCCGAGAAGAAGGAGAAGAGATCCTCGTTGCCCTCCACATACTTGAAATAGTAGATGAGGTCAGCATTGCGTCCATAGAGGATGAATCCGAAGAGCAGCTGTCCGACGACAGCCATGAGGAAAGGCTTGTTCTTGGCCACCGCCTTGAGCTGTTCCCCTATCGGGTAGGCCTTCTGGCTCATGGGAATCTCCACCACCTCCTTGGTCTTGGCAAAGCAGAACCAGTGGCATAGGGTGAAGACCAGACCATAGAGTGCAGCCACCCAAATGAATCCTTGGGCACTGCTGAGCGTGCCATCGCCGCAATACTTCACCAGAGGTACCGTGATGATATTGATTATGCCAATGGCAATCATGGCTGCCACCGAGCGGCTGGTGTTGATTTGCGCACGCTCATCGGTGTTCTGTGTCATGGCACCGCAAAGCGTGCCGTAAGGGAGGTTGACACAGGTATAGCCCAATACCAGTAGTCCGTAGGTGACACTCATATAGACGATCTTGCCCATGTAGCTCATGTCGTGGTGCGCCCAGAAGCAGAGCACCAGCACGAGGGCTGTAATCGGAGCACCGAAGAGCAGCCAGGGACGGTAGCGGCCCCATCTCGATTTTGTGCGGTCGCTGAGGCTCCCTATCAGCGGATCGTTAAAGGCATCCCAGAAGCGGGAGACGAGCATGAGTGTGGCCACAGCAGCCATGCTGATGCCAAAGACATCGGTGTAGAAGATCATCAGAAACGAAACGACAAAACTCCAGCTGAAATTGCAGCCCACATCGCCGAAACCGTATGCGATTTTGCTTATGAAAGGCACTTTCCCCTTGGGGGAATATATTTCCTGTTTTTCCATTGAATTGGTATTTTAGATTTATATAAAATGATTCTTGCTGCCAATACGGAAGATATTTGCCGGCTTTATTTCTTCGTTTTGACGTGACAAAGTTAGGTCGCTATGAGTTGATAATCAAGCGTTTTACTTTATATTTTTCCCGCAACCGTTCCCGCAACCGTTCCCGTTTCCCGCAATCGTTCCCAATTTTCCCACTCCATACACCTTTTCATTTCCTCCTCTCCTTATTCCTCACTCATTGCGGACTCTTCCGCTTCCGCTCCTCTTCTCATGCACAGTCTGTTCTTATTGCTATTGACTTTATTTTCTATCGACTTTTTTCTATCGACCAATTTCCTTTCACCCTTTTTTTCTATTATTTTCATGGTGGTTTCGCGCATAATCCCTACTTTTGCAAAAACGAATCTTTCCATGAAATACGTCACCATTATCGATATAGCCAAGAAGTTGGGCATATCCAAAAGTACCGTCTCCCGAGCTTTGTCTGGCGACACGCACAATGTAAAGCCAGAGACGATGCGCCTTATTTGCGAAACCGCCGACCGTATGGGCTACCAGCGCAACGAGATGGCGGTAAACCTGCGCAGGCAGAGCACGCGCAACATAGGCATTATCATTCCCGAGGTGGTTACCTCGTTCTTCATGAACTTTATTCAGCAGGCACAGAAGGAGCTCCGTGCCAAGGGCTATCGCACCATTATCGCCGTATCCAATGAAGATGCCGGACAGGAGGCAGAGAATCTGCTGATGCTGGAGGCGTGTCGTGTGGAGGGTATTCTGATGAGTGTGTGCCATAAAAACCACAATACTGCGCTATATCATACAGTGGTGAGTCATGGCATTCCAATCGTCTTCTTCGACCGGATGGTGGAGGGCATAGCCGCCTCGCAGGTGCGTATTGACGACTATCTGATGGCTTTCTTCATGGTGGAGGCATTGATTCGCAGTGGTTGCCGTAAGATAGTACATCTGGCAGGACCCGACCATATCAGCAACGGGTATGACCGGCATCGCGGCTATCGGGATGCGTTGGAGAAGTTCTCCATACCGTACGACAAACGTTATGTGGTGAAGGGAGGACTCAGTGCCGAACAGGGAGGATTTGCCATGGAACGGTTCCTTTCCGAGGGACTGGAACTGGATGGCATCTTCGGATTCACCGAGACCTCCACGCTTGGAGCCAAAAGTGTGCTACAGCGACTGCACTACCGCATACCCGAAGATGTATCTCTCTGCTGCATATCGGGCACTGCCCTCTGTACGCTCGTCCATCCCACCCTTACCGCGGTGGAGCAACCGGTAGGGCAGATGGCCACCCTCTCCTGCAAGTTGCTGCTCGACCAGATTGCCAATCCGGCTTTGGACAAGGAGAGCATCATTCTCAGGGGTAATATGGTCGTCAGGGAATCTACTCGATAGCGGTTTCCCTGTTCTCAGTAGTCTCCGTCTCCTCTGCATTCAATTTCAGGATATACTCTTGCAACTTTCTGTAGAAAGGGTGGTGACCCAGCGTGGTAGCATTGCCGAGGATGACCAGCTTCATGCGAGCACGGGTGATGGCCACATTCATGCGGCGTAGATCGTTCAGGAAACCGATTTGTCCCTGTTCGTTGGCGCGTACCAGGCTGATGAAGATCACGTCACGCTCCTGTCCCTGGAATCCATCCACCGTATTGATGCTGATGAGCTCCCGGTAGGGGCGCAGTTCCGCACTCTGTTTGACGAGGCTGCGCAGATACTGTACCTGAGCCTTATAAGGAGAGATGAGGCCGAAGTCAATCCGCTCTTCGAGGATGCGCTCACCCCCGATACGTTGGATATAGTCGTTGAGGTGAGTCAGCAGCAGCTGCCCCTCCTCGCGGTTGATGCGTCCATAGCTCTCCCCGACAAACTCCTCCATAGCGGAGAGTTCGGCCGTATCTATCCAGCTGATGGGAGTGTCCCAGTCGAGGATGCTTCGGTACTTCACCTCCGGAGCCGACCGGAGCCGTCCGTTGTAGAACCACTCTCCCGAGAAGTGCATGATGGCCTCATTCATGCGGTACTGCACCTCCAGGAGCGATACGCACTCAGGCTTTCGGTCCACGATATGCTCCATTAGCGTCCTGTCCAGTCCCCCTCGTGCCGCCTCGTAGCACTGGATAGTGGGAGGCAGTTGGCAGTGGTCACCCGCCAGAATCACCCGGTCAGCCTTGCGCATGGCCACCCAGCAAGCCGCTTCCAGTGCTTGGGCCGCCTCGTCAATGAAGAGCGTGCCAAAGTGTCGTCCCGCCAGCAGGCGGTGGTTGCTGCTGATGAGCGTAGAGGCAATCACATGAGCCCCCTCCAGCAGGTCAGCATTGATCTGCACCTCCAGGGCAGTGGCCCGGTCTCGTAGTCGACTCATGCGGTTGCGCAGGCTCTCCCTTGCGGCATAGGTGCCCCTTCGGCTCTGCGAAGAGAGCATCCGCAGTTCCTTTCTTATCGACCACAATTCGGTGTAGAGCGGGTGACTTTCGAAACGCCGTTCGTAGGTGAAGGAGAGCATTTTGTCATTGACCCGCACCGGATTGCCGATGCGCAGCACATTCACTCCCCGGTCCACCAGTTTCTCCGATATCCAGTCCACCGCCATATTGCTTTGGGCACAGACCAGCACCTGAGGCTCCCGATGGAGCGTCTCGTAGATGGCCTCCACGAGGGTAGTCGTCTTTCCGGTGCCCGGAGGTCCGTGAACGATGGCCACATCGCGGGCGCAGAGTACCCGGTTCACCGCCCCCTCCTGGGTTGAGTTGAGCCAGGGGAACCGCACAGGATAGAGTTGTCGGAATCCCGGTTTGGCCGTACCAAGCAGCATCTCCTTCAGCTCAGCCAACCGATTGCCTTTAGCCCTGACCACCTCCTCCAACGCCTCAAACATAGTGCGGTAGCTGGTCTCGTCGAAGTAGAGCTGTACGCCCATCGTCTCGGCCGCCTGCACCTGAGCCACCGCATCGCCTCCCGGCATCACCACCACCATCCGAGCCTCATCGGCATAGCTCACCGTAGCGGTGAACGAGAAGTAGGTGAGGTGCCCGTCAGCACTTTGCCGGAAGAAGCAGACCGGGCGTCCATACTCGAAGTGATGTTCCACCTCGGTATCCTCCGAGCGTGTAATCTCCAGCACGAGCTGGTTGAGTGAGTTGTAGTAGGTACGTCCGCACGCGGCAGGAAACCAGCAGTCTCCCCGTTTCACCTTCCGTCCCACGCCCATGGTCTCCGTCTGACGTCGAAACTCCTCCTTCTCAAACTCATACTCCATACGCAGCAGCAGTTGCTGGCGCTGCAGATGAATCGTCGGAGAGGCCGTTTCCACCTCTCTTCTGCCTTCAGCGTCACTCCTTCTGCTTTCGGTGTCAGTTCTTTGTTGGTCCGTATCGTTTTTTCTATTGTTCATATCATTTTCTCGTTTTCTCTTGAAGTTCTTGCCTTCCGCTTTTAAATCTCTCGCTTTCAGCTTTCCGCTCAAGTTCAGCTTATCGTCTGAATCATTCGCTTCCGGCTTAAATCTTCCGCCTTTGAATCTCTCGCTTTCAGCTTTCGCTCAAGTTCAGCTTATCGTTTTCTGCTTGAGGTCAGTTTTCGGTAGCATCTGCCGCACATTGGAGAAGATTCGCAGATAGAGGCATTAGCGTGCCCTTCAACCGCGTGCAAAAATAGGGATTTATCACGTGTTATGCAAAAACTTGACTTTTTTGCTTACAGATAGCACATTATTTACTATTTTTGCAGTCTCAAAGTGCAGTTTTTTCTCCCTGCACGCTATACATATATAAATAGGAATATAAAGTAATATCATACATACACAAATGGAATTAGCAAGTAAGTACAATCCCGCAGACGTGGAAGCCAAGTGGTACCAGTATTGGCTGGACCATAAACTGTTCAGTTCTAAACCCGATGGTCGTCAACCCTATACGGTGGTGATTCCGCCACCCAACGTCACCGGTGTGCTCCACATGGGACACATGCTTAATAATACCATCCAGGACATCCTGGTGCGCCGTGCCCGCATGGAAGGCAAGAATGCCTGCTGGGTGCCCGGTACCGATCATGCCAGTATCGCCACCGAGGCCAAGGTGGTGAACCGCCTGGCCGAACAGGGCATCAAGAAGCTGGACCTCACCCGTGAGGAGTTTCTCAAGCATGCCTGGGACTGGACCCACGAACATGGAGGCATCATCCTCAAGCAGTTGCGTCGTCTTGGCGCCAGTTGCGACTGGGACCGTACCGCCTTCACCATGGACGACAAGCGCAGTGAGAGCGTGCTCCGCGTCTTCTGCGACCTCTACGACAAAGGACTCATCTACCGTGGTCTGCGTATGGTCAACTGGGACCCCAAGGCACAGACAGCACTCTCCAACATTGAGGTCATCTACCGCGAAGAGCATAGCCACCTCTATCACCTGAAGTACTATGTGGCCGATGCCGAGGTCAATCCCGTGGTGCCCACCGGCCAGGAGGGCGAGGTGCTCCATCAGGACGAGAAGGGTTACTATGCCGTAGTAGCCACCACCCGTCCCGAGACCATCATGGGTGATACCGCCATGTGTATCAACCCCAAAGACCCCAAGAACCAGTGGCTCAAGGGTCACAAGGTGGTTGTGCCCCTGGTAGGTCGCGTCATACCCGTCATCGAAGACCGCTACGTAGAGATAGAGTTCGGTACGGGCTGTCTGAAAGTGACCCCCGCCCACGATGTCAACGACTACAACCTCGGTAAGATACACAACCTGGAGACCATCGACATCTTCAATCCTGACGGCACCCTCTCCGAAGCCGCCGGACTCTATGTCGGCATGGACCGCATGGAGGTGCGCAAGCAGATCAGCAAGGACCTTCAGGAGGCCGGACTCATGGAGAAGGTTGAGGACTATGTCAATAAGGTAGGCTATTCCGAGCGCAACCCCGACACAGCCGTAGAGCCCCGTCTCTGCATGCAGTGGTACCTCTCCATGCAGCACTTTGCTGACATCGCCCTTCCTCCCGTACTTGAGGGCAAGATCAAGTTCTACCCCCAGAAGTATGTCACCACCTACCGCAACTGGTTGGAGAACATCGACGACTGGTGCATCAGCCGCCAGCTCTGGTGGGGTCACCGTATTCCCGCCTACTATCTGCCCACCGCAGAGGGCGAGGAGGAGAAGTTCGTGGTAGCCATGAATGTGGAGGAGGCTTTGGAGAAGGCACACAAGATTGAGGGATTCGAGAAGATTACCGCTGCTGACCTCCGTCACGACGAGGACGCCCTCGACACCTGGTTCTCCAGCTGGCTCTGGCCCATCTCCCTCTTCGACGGCATCAACAACCCCGGCAACGAGGAGATCAACTACTACTATCCCACGGCCGACCTGGTGACCGGTCCCGACATCATCTTCTTCTGGGTAGCCCGCATGATTATGGCCGGTGAGGAGTACATCAAGGATGTGCCCTTCCGCAACGTATATTTCACCGGCATCGTACGCGACAAGCTGGGCCGCAAGATGTCCAAGCAGTTGGGCAACTCACCCGACCCCATTGGACTGATAGAGAAGTACGGAGCAGACGGTGTGCGCATGGGCATGATGCTCTCCGCCCCTGCCGGCAACGACATCCTCTTCGACGAGAGCCTCTGCGAGCAGGGACGTAACTTCAACA
>CAMGIP010000090.1 GCA_946056155.1 uncultured Mediterranea sp.
TGGAGAAGGCTTCTCATGAAGAGTTAGATGCCATTGCTGATCAGCTCCGCCAGCGCGGTCTGCAGGTAAGCGTCTCCTATTGAGTATTTATTGATAATCAGATGCAGTTGATTTCTCTGTAACAAAGGTGATATCTCATGCTTTAGATTTGCACAAATATAGCATAACTATTTGGATTATAAGGCAAATATTTAGAAAATATCGGGTATGGGCAAAAAAAAAGGAGTACCGCTGTACTCCAACCTTTGTTAACCTTAAATCTAATACTATGAAAAACACATTGCAAAGGTACGGCTTTCTGCATAATCTGCAAATTTTCCAAACAAAAAGGTGTGTTTTATAACATGTTTTCTCATTATCACAGATTCGTTAACGGAAATAGCGGTCCGATTGCACTTTCTTTTGCTTTGGAGCACGAAAATTCGGGGATTTTCGCTACTTTTGCCTCTCTATAATTTATTAAGGTATATACATGAGTCACGAAGATATTGTTCTCACCCCGATGATGAAGCAGTTTCTGGATCTGAAAGCCAAGCATCCGGATGCGTTGTTGCTGTTTCGTTGCGGTGACTTTTATGAAACGTACAGTACAGATGCCGTGGTGGCTTCTGAAATCTTGGGTATTACCCTGACCAAACGAGCCAATGGCAAGGAGAAGACCATCGAAATGGCAGGATTTCCACACCATGCCTTGGATACCTATTTGCCCAAACTTATACGGGCAGGTCGGCGAGTGGCTATCTGCGATCAGCTGGAAGACCCCAAACTGACCAAGAAACTGGTCAAGCGGGGCATTACCGAACTGGTGACGCCTGGTGTCTCCATCAACGACAACGTGCTCAACCGCAAAGAGAACAACTTCTTGGCTGCGGTGCACTTCGGTAAGACGATGTGTGGTGTCTCCTTCTTGGATATCTCTACGGGTGAGTTTCTTACGTCGGAGGGCACGACGGATTATGTGGATAAGCTCCTGGGCAATTTCTCACCTAAGGAGGTGCTCTTCGAGCGGGGCAAGCGTCCGATGTTCGAGGGAAATTTCGGTAATAAGTTCTATACCTTTGAGTTGGAAGATTGGGTCTTTACCGAGAATTCGGCACGCGAAAGGCTTCTCAAACATTTCGAGGTGAAGAATCTGAAAGGATTTGGTGTGGAGTATCTCCGGTTGGGCGTTGTGGCTTCCGGTGCTATCTTGCAATACCTTACGATGACCCAACACACGCAAATAGGTCACATCACTTCGCTGGCACGCATCGAAGAGGAGAAGTATGTGCGCCTGGACAAGTTTACCATCCGTAATCTGGAGCTAATTGGCTCAATGAATGATGGGGGCAACTCGCTTTTAGGGGTCATAGACAAGACCATCAGCCCGATGGGTGCCCGTCTGATGAGGCGCTGGCTGCTCTTTCCGCTGAAGGAGATCAAGCCGATAGAGAGCCGTTTGGATGTGGTGGAGTACTTCTTCCGTGAGCCGCAGTTCCGCCAGACGGTGGAGGAGCAGCTGCACATGGTGGGTGACCTGGAGCGAATTATATCCAAAGTGGCGGTGGGACGCATCACCCCGCGTGAGGTGGTGGCACTGAAGGTGGCTCTTCAGGCTGTGGAACCGATAAAGCGGGCATGTGAAGGGGCCAATAATTCGGCTCTCAACCACCTGGGTGAACAACTGAATATCTGTCGCTCCATACGCGACCGTATTGAAAAAGAGGTGACTGACGATCCTCCTATCCAGGTGGCTAAAGGTGGGGTGATCCGCGAGGGGGTCAATGCGGAGCTGGATGAACTCCGCAGTATTGCCTATAACGGCAAGGATTATCTGCTACAGTTGCAGCAGCGCGAGAGCGAGCTGACGGGAATCCCAAGTCTGAAGATTGGCTACAACAGCGTGTTCGGCTACTACATCGAGGTGCGCAATGTGCATAAGGAGAAAGTTCCGGAGAACTGGATACGCAAGCAGACTTTAGTGAATGCGGAACGTTATATTACACAGGAGCTGAAGGAGTATGAGGAGAAAATCTTAGGTGCGGAGGACAAAATCCAAATCTTGGAGTCGCGTATCTACAATGACCTGGTACAGAGCCTCACGGAGTTTATTCCAGCCATACAGGTAGATGCCAACCTGTTAGCCCAACTCGATTGCCAGCTCTCCTTTGCTATCGTAGCCCGTGACAATCATTACATACGTCCGGTATTGGCCGACGATACCCTGTTGGAAATCCGTCAAGGACGCCATCCGGTCATAGAGAAGCAGCTGCCGATAGGGGAGAGCTATGTGGCCAATGATGTGACGCTGGATACAGACAACCAGCAGATTATCATCATCACCGGTCCGAACATGGCCGGTAAGTCAGCCTTGCTGAGGCAGACGGCACTCATCACGCTGATGGCTCAGATAGGCTGTTTTGTGCCTGCAGAGAGTGCCCACATCGGTCTGGTGGATAAGATTTTCACAAGGGTGGGGGCCAGCGATAACATTTCGGTGGGAGAATCTACCTTTATGGTGGAGATGAACGAGGCGGCAGACATCCTTAACAACATCTCTACGCGCAGTCTGGTGCTCTTTGACGAACTGGGCCGAGGCACCTCTACCTACGATGGTATCTCTATTGCCTGGGCCATTGTGGAGTATATCCACGAGCACCCAAGGGCACGGGCACGTACCCTCTTTGCCACGCACTACCACGAGCTGAATGAGATGGAGAAGAGCTTCCCACGCATCAAAAACTACAATGTGGCGGTGAAGGAGGTGGATGGCAAGGTCATCTTCATGCGCAAGCTGGAACGGGGTGGGAGTGAGCACTCCTTTGGTATTCACGTGGCTAAGCTGGCGGGTATGCCCAAGAGCATCGTGAAGAGGGCTAATGAGATTCTCAAGCAGTTGGAGAAGGAGAACCGACAGACGGGTCAGGTGACGGGTAAGCACATCACGGAGGGACCCTCCTCTCCAGCTGGTATGCAGCTCAGTTTCTTCCAGTTGGACGATCCGGTGCTTTGTCAGATACGTGACGAAATCCTGCACCTTGACGTCAATCGCCTCACCCCCTTGGAAGCGCTCAACAAGCTTAACGACATCAAGCGTATCCTCAAGGGGAAATGATGTTTTTTTAATTTATAATTTACAATTTATAATTGAGTTGATGGGGATTCTTTTTTAGTTGACGAGTTAACAAGTTGAGAAGGAATCTGTCATTTTTCGGCCTATATCGGTTATTAGCGTTATGATAATATTGACTTCTTTTTTTGAGCAGAGGGCAAATAGAAAGTTTGTTTGCGCATAACTGTCTAATGACCGATTGGGATGTATAGTTTACAGGCTGATTTCCAGTTCACTTGACAACTGAAAATCAGCCTGTTGTATGGTATAATCAATGCTGTTTCTTGTGGTAGAACAGCATGAAGTAGAGGCCGATAGCCACGAAGGGGATGCTGAGCCACTGGCCCATGTTGAGGGTCATTCCCTCTTCAAAGTTCACCTGATTCTCCTTGAGAAACTCGATGAAGAAACGGAAGGTGAAGATCTCGGTGAGGCAGAGTCCGAAGAAGAATCCTTGAGGATAGCCCGAGGTGAGGTAGGGGATTGCCGAACTATTTTTACCCATTTTCTTTTGGCTGAAATCGGTTCTCACCCCTTGGGTTTGGTTCTCCTGGCTCTTGATGCCCGCTTCAGCCTTTGCTTTCTGCAAGCCACGGCGGTAGAGCAACATCATCCCTACGAAGAAGGTGAGGTAGGCCAGAGCCTCGTAGAGCTGTGCCGGGTGGCGTGGGAGCATATCCACACGCTCAAAGACAAAGGCCCAAGGCACGTCGGTGGGGCGTCCGATAATCTCGCTGTTCATCAAGTTGGCCAAGCGGATGCAGCAGGCCGTGATGGGGGTAGCCACTGCAATCATATCCAATACATCCATATAGTGCATCTTGGTCTTCCGGCAGTAGAGCCAGAGGGCAACAATCAGTCCCAAGGTACCTCCGTGGCTGGCCAATCCCTCATAACCTGTCCATTTCCACCCTCCGTCGGGCAGGAACTTGACGGGAAGAAGCATCTCGCCTATGTGGTTGAGGTAGTAGTCGGGCTGATAGAAGAGGCAATGGCCAAGTCGAGCTCCGACGAGGATGCCAATGAAACAGTAGAAGAAGAGCGGCTCGAACTTCTCATCGCCGATGAGGCGGTCGCGATACTGACGACGCACGAGCCAGTAGGCCAAAGCCAGTCCGATGAGCCACAGCAGTCCGTAATAGCGTACGGGTAGCACACCAAAGAGAGAAAATATCTCGGGATCGGGATTCCAATGTATCATGAGTAGATAACTAAAATATGATAATTCAATAGATTACGATAGCTTTTATTTGCCACTCTCATCGCTAATTGCTTTCCTCAGCACCTCTTCCATCTCGTTTTTGTAGATGCCTGCTTCGTGCACTTTTTGACCGTCGATGTAGAAGGTAGGCACGTAATAATAGTCGTACTGGTCGGCAATCTCGGGATGCTGGCTCTCTTCGATGGTCTCAATCTCAATGTCGGCCAGTTCGGGATGCTCGGCTTTCAGCTCAGCAATATACTGGAATGCCCGCTTGCAGAAGGGGCAATGCTCCAGATAGAACATCGTTATTTTCTTCATCTTTCTTATTTATAGATTTAGCATAGGACAATCATGGAGTGGTGGAGTAGGGTTCTTTGGAATCAGACGTTGAAGCGGAAGTGCATGATATCGCCATCCTGTACGACGTACTCTTTGCCTTCCACACCCATCTTTCCTGCCTCGCGCACAGCTGCTTCGCTGCCATACTTGATGTAGTCCTCGTACTTGATGACTTCGGCACGGATGAATCCCTTCTCAAAGTCGGTATGGATGACACCGGCACACTGCGGAGCCTTCCAACCCTTATGATAGGTCCATGCCTTCACCTCCATCTCACCGGCAGTGATGAAGGTCTCCAAGTTGAGGAGGCTGTAGATGGCCTTGATGAGACGATTACATCCGCTCTCTTTCAGTCCCAGATCTTCGAGGAACATCTGTTTCTCTTCGTAGGTTTCCAGTTCGGCAATGTCGGCTTCGGTCTGTGCCGAAATGACCATCAGTTGGGCCTCTTCACCCTGGATGGCTTCGCGTACCTGTTCCACGTAGGCATTGCCGGTAGCAGCGCTGGCGTCATCCACGTTGCAGACGTAGAGTACAGGTTTGGTGGTGAGCAGGAACATCTGCTTGGCGGCTGCCTCTTCGTCTTCGTTCTGGAGGGCTACGGTGCGTGCACTACGTCCCTGCTCCAGTGCTTCCTTGTAACGGAGCAGCAGGTCCAGTTCCACTTTGGCCGACTTGTCACCGCCCACTTTGGCCACTTTCTCCACCCGTTTGATGCGGTTCTCTACTGTCTCCAAGTCTTTGAGTTGCAGCTCTGTATCGATAATCTCCTTGTCACGTACGGGGTTGACACTACCATCTACATGCACGATGTTTCCATTGTCAAAGCAGCGGAGCACATGGATGATAGCGTCACATTCACGGATATTCCCGAGGAATTGGTTGCCCAATCCTTCGCCCTTGCTGGCCCCTTTCACCAGTCCGGCGATATCCACGATATCGCACACAGCCGGTACAATGCGTCCCGGATGAACCAGTTCAGCCAGACGAGTGAGTCGCTCATCAGGCACGGAAACCTGTCCGAGTTGGGCGTCGATGGTACAGAATGGGAAGTTGGCTGCCTGTGCTTTTGCACTGCTCAGACAGTTGAAGAGCGTGGATTTACCTACGTTGGGCAATCCCACGATACCTGCTTTTAATGCCATAGCTTATGTTGTTTTATAGTTTATCAGTGATACAAATCCTTTTTACGGTGCAAATGTAGATAAAAATCGCGAGCTTTTCTACCCGATTGGCGAATAAACTGCTTTTCAGTTTGAAAAGAGGAGTCGGACAGAAAGGAAAAGAGCCAAACAGAAGGAAGTTGCTGATAGTAAGGGGCACAGATGAAAAAGAAAAGAGACCGTAACGCCTCGCGCGTTACAGTCTCCACGAAAAAGGTTCAATATTATGTTATGAAGATTTTCAATAGTATCAATAGATTCTCAGTTTCTCCAGTAGGATTAAAGATTGGGATTGTCGATGGTTATGGTCATGTCGGGTACCAGGATATATTCACCCTTGCGGCTGTTCCACTTGTAGTACGTGGTGGTGATGCTCTTACCCTGATAAGCATATCGGATGCACATGTCCTTCTTCCATTCTGAACCATCCCACTTCATGGCTTCATTTTCAACCATGCGGTTCTGTGCGTCGTACTTATAGTTGTACTGCATGTAGTTGGTCAGCATACCATTGTCTGATTTATAGATGGTTTCAGCCACTTTCAATCCGTTCACCTCAGAGGTATTGTAAACCAGATTGCTCTTGTTATCGGCCATTGCCTGAACACCACAAACGAATACGACTACTGCAAAAAGAAGAGATTTGAAGCTCATGATTTTTTTCATTTAATTATTTGTTCTATAAAAGGATTATTGTCTTTTTTCTATCTTTTCTTCCGAAAAGCGGTGCAAAGGTACTCACTTTTTTTGTAGTACAATGGATTATTACCTATTATTTTTGTCATAATGTAAGCAGTAGGGTGGTTCTATCTCTTTCTTTTTGCTTTGCTAACTGACAAAAAATCGGCCGGAGCCTATCGTTCCGGCCGATTTTCTTTGGCAAAGTGGTCGATTCTCTCTTTTGAATCGTTGCTTTCTGATTGTAAGTTAAATAAAGTTATCCATCAGAATTAGTGTGCTTCCAGCCAGTTCTTACCCCATCCAAAGTCCGCTTTTAGAGGCACTTGCATCTGATATGCATGCTCCATCTCCTCGATAACAATTTTTTCTACAAGCTCTTTTTCTTCCTCTGGAACGCTGAAATTGAGTTCGTCGTGCACCTGTAAAATGAGCTTTGCTTTCAGATTGTTACTTTCAAAGCGCTGATGGATGCGTGCCATAGCCACTTTGATGATATCTGCGGCACTTCCTTGGATAGGAGCGTTGATGGCATTTCGCTCGGCATAGCCACGTACGGTAGCATTGTGTGAGGTGATGTCGGGCAGGTAGCGGCGACGATGGAAGATGGTTTCCACGTAGCCGTTCTGTCGTGCCTGTTCTATGCTCTCGTTCATGTACTCCTTGATGCGGGGGTAGGAGGTAAAGTACTCGTCAATCAGCTCTTTGGCTTCTGCTCGAGGTACATTCATCCGTTCGGCCAGTCCAAAGGTTGAGATGCCATAGATGATGCCGAAGTTGGCAGTCTTGGCTTTGCGTCGCATGTCGGAGGTAACCTCCTCCATAGATACCTTATATACTTTGGCTGCAGTGGCGGCATGGATGTCGTCGTTGCGGTTGAAGGCGGCAATCATGTGTGGGTCTCCACTGAGGTGGGCCATCAGGCGTAGCTCTATCTGCGAATAGTCGGCGGAGAAGAAGCTACATCCTTCATCGGGGATGAAGGCTTTGCGCAGCTCCTTGCCGTCTTCATCACGGATGGGGATGTTCTGTAGATTGGGATTGCTCGAACTGAGTCGCCCGGTACTGGTCACCGCCTGATTGAACGAGGAGTGTATGCGTCCTGTTTCAGGATTGATAAGTAGGGGTAAGGCATCGATATAGGTACTCAATAATTTCTTTACTCCTCTGTAATCCAATATTTTGCCAACAATATCATGCTTGTTGCGCAGACTTTCCAATACCTCCTCATTGGTTACGTACTGTCCACCTTTCGTCTTGCGCGCTTTTTCTACTATCTTCATCCGGTCAAAGAGAATCTCTCCCACCTGTTTGGGTGAACTGATGTTGAAGGGTGTACCAGCCAGTTGATAGACCTCCTCTTCAATCTCTTTCAGGCGTTGGGTGAAGTGTACGGAAGATTGCTTGAGTGATGTGGTATCTATTCGCACTCCATTATACTCCATCTCCACAAGCACAGGCACTAAGGGCATTTCAATTTGGTAGAATAGCTCCTCCACCTCTGCCTCCTTGAGTTTCTCTTCCATAACTCTCTTTAGCTTGAGGGTGACGTCGGCATCTTCGCAGGCATAGCGATAGACCTGTTGGGGAGTCAGATCTCGCATGGTCAGTTGACCTTTACCCTTAGGACCGATGAGTTGGTCTATGTGGATGGTCTGATAGTTGAGATAGACCTCGGCAAGATAGTCCATGTTGTGACGCAGTTCGGGCTGCAACACGTAGTGGGCTATCATCGTGTCGAACAACTTCCCTTTTACATTCACTCCATACTTTTTGAGGACAATCATGTCGTATTTGATATTTTGTCCTATCTTAACACTATTTGTATTTTCAAAAAGAGGCTTAAATTCATTTACAATTGATAACGCTTCTTTACGATTTGCTGGAATAGGGAAATAGTATGCACTATTTTCGGCTACAGAGAGGCTGATTCCCACCAATTCGCCTGTCATTGGTTCGCTACTTGTGGTTTCCGTATCTAGAACGAGAAAATCATTTGTAAGTAAGTTTTGAATAATTCGTCTTCTTTCATCCTCATTATCAACCAAATGATACTCTACAGAGAGCGTTTCTAAGCTCGCGAGATTTTGATTTTTGAAGAGACCTGTCCCCTCGTCCGCAAAATCTGCAAATAAATCGCCTTGTACAGGAGCACTCTTTTTCTCCGGTTGGGCAGCAGCAAAGAGTGGTCCGAAGAGGTCGGCATCCGAAGGTTGCTGTTGCTTCTTCTCCTGATGGAGTAGGGGAGTAGTGGCGGTCTGCTCAAACTTGCGGCTGATGAGGGTGCGGAACTCCAGCTCTTCGAAGTGAGCGCGGAGAGCGGTATTGTCCGGCTCCTCTCTCACTAGCTTCTCCATCTCCAACTCGATAGGCACATCGGTCTTGATGGTGGCCAAGAATTTGGAAAAGCGAATCTGTTCGCTGTTCTCCTCAACCTTCTTCTTTAAAGCCCCTTTCAGTTGGTCGGTATGTTCCAGCAATTGGTCTATCCCTCCAAACTCAGCAATCAGTTTTTGGGCAGTTTTTTCTCCTACACCAGGGCAGCCGGGGATGTTGTCGCTTGCATCCCCCATCAGTCCCAGCATGTCAATCATCTGTTTAGTGTCGGTCAGCCCATATTTGGCTTTCACCTCTTCCACTCCCATCACTTCAAATCCTCCGCTGTGCTTGGGACGGTACATGAAGACTTTGTCATTGACCAATTGTCCATAATCTTTGTCTGGGGTCATCATATAGGTAGTGATGCCTTTGGCGGCAGCCTGAGTGGCCAATGTGCCTATTACATCGTCGGCCTCATAGCCGCTTACCTCCAAGATCGGAATGCGATAAGCTTGGATAATCTCCTTGATAATAGGCACACTCAGCCGGATTACCTCCGGAGTCTCCTCGCGTTGTGCCTTGTAAGCAGCAAAGGCTTCGTGCCGGAAGGTGGGTCCATGCGGGTCAAATGCCACCCCAATATGTGTAGGATTTTCATTCTTTAATACCTCCTCCAAGGTGGTCACAAAGCCAAGAATGGCTGACGTATTGAAACCTTTGGAGTTGATGCGTGGACTCTTGATGAAGCCGTAGTAAGCACGGTATATCAGCGCATACGCATCGAGCAAAAACAGTTTATCGTTGGTAGAGTTCATACATTTAATCTTTTTTTCTTCGTAAAAGTACAAAAAAATACGTTATTCAGCGTTTTATTGCTAATTTTGTGGCCAAAATATTGTGATTATGGAAAAAACCTTGCTCATTAGTGGACCTATTTCGGTGGAAATGGAGCATTTTCGCGCTGCTTTGCGCTCTTCATTACATTCGGATAACCCGTTGCTGACTCATGTGGTGTCGCACATCTTGCAGAAGAGTGGCAAGATGATGCGTCCTATGCTTACGCTCCTTTCTGCGAAGCTACTGGGTGAGGTGAATCCGGCTACGCATCATGCTGCTATTTCGTTGGAACTGCTCCACAATGCCAGCCTGGTACACGACGATGTGGTCGATGAGAGCGACCAGCGCCGAGGTCAGGTATCGGTTAATGCGCTCTTTAATAATAAGGTGGCTGTACTGTCAGGGGATTACCTGTTGGCTACCTCTCTGGTTCAAGTGGCAGCTACTCATCATTTGGAGATTATCGCTTTGGTGGCTCGCCTGGGTCAGGATTTAGCGGATGGCGAACTGCTGCAGCTTGTAAATGTTTCTAACGATACCTTCTCCGATGAGATCTATTATCGGGTCATTAAGAAGAAGACTGCTGTACTCTTTGCAGCCTGCACACAGGCGGGTGCCCTCTCAGTAGATGCTTCTGCCGAGGATGTAGAACGTATGCGTCTGTTTGGGGAATATATAGGTATCTGCTTCCAGATTCGCGATGATATTTTTGATTACTATGTCAACGAGGAGATAGGCAAACCAACGGGTAATGATATGAAGGAGGGCAAGCTGACGCTTCCTGTGCTCTATGCACTCAATAGCACCCGTGATGAGGTGGCTGTCTCATGGGCTATTAAGGTGAAGCATGGAACAGCTTCGGAGGAGGAAATTGCTCAGCTGGTGGAGTTTACCAAGCAACATGGGGGAGTTGAATATGCTGAACAGACCATGGAACAATGGAAGGCAAAGGCTATCGAACTGCTTTCTGTCTATCCTGACGGAGAGGTAAAAACAGCGCTTCTTGCCTATTTGGATTGTGTCATCAAAAGGTCGAAATAACCTTTTTTCTTTTTGAAGTTTCTCAACAGAATCTTAAAGACAAGTTGACAAGAGAATCTCTTCCCTTGCTTTATAGGGTTGATTCATCTCTTGTCATCTTATCGCCTTTTCCCCTTTTCCCCCTCGTCCTCCTGTTTACTTGTCAACTCAATTCAACTATCAGAAGAACTTGGTCTCTTGGCCAAGAATATCGCTCAACAAGAGATTGGCCAAACGGCTTGTACCTAAGCGGAAGAGTCCGTTGTTCAGCCATTCCTCACCCAATACCTCCTTAACAATGGTGTAGTAGTTGATGGCATCATCTACCGTATTGATGCCTCCTGCCGGCTTGAATCCTATCTTTCGTCCAGTCTCCTTGTAATACTCCTTGATGGCTTGACACATCACGTAGGCTGCTTCAGGAGTAGCTGCCGGTT
>CAMGIP010000091.1 GCA_946056155.1 uncultured Mediterranea sp.
CTGAAGGCTACTATGACTCCTGAAAAGGACCACCAACTGGTGGAGAACATCATAGTCAAGACCCAAGGCTTTGTCAGCGGCAATATCCGTGAGGATGACGAACATCCCGTGGAGCTTTTCCGTCAACTGCTCAACCTCTACAAGGGTATCGACAAGGAGCAGTTGCGTGAAAACCTCCGCTACTTCCTCTCGGCCATCATGCCTGTGTGCGAGGAGTGCAACATCAATATGTGCGTGCACCCTGATGATCCTCCCTTCCCCATCCTCGGCTTGCCCCGCATCGTCAACTGTGACGAGGATATCCGCTGGATGCTGCAGGCGGTAGATAATCCCCACAACGGACTCACCTTCTGTGCCGGATCGCTCTCTGCAGGAGGCCATAACGACTTGGTGGAACTGGCTCGCAAATATGCTTCACGTACCCGCTTCGTTCACATGCGTTCTTGCCACATTTTCCCCAATGGAGATTTTACCGAAGCAAGCCACTTGGGCGGACGGGCCGACCTTATCGAACTGGCACGTATCTTCGAATCCACCTGTCCGCAGGTGCCGATGCGTGTGGACCATGGCATGACTATGCTCGGTGATGAGAGCCGCGGCTACAATGCTGGCTACTCTTTCCTCGGCCGTATGTTTGCCATGGGACAGGTGCAGGGTATCCTTGCTACTGTGGATCGGGAACTGGGTATTCCTTATCACCAGCCCGGATTCTATGAGGCGTAAAGAGGATTCTTGCTCATGCGAAAATTGACATAAAATGCTACTAACAGAAATGATGAACCATTTATTTGACATAAAGGACTACGTGGTAGTCATCACCGGCGGAACCGGTGTTTTGGGACGTTCCATCTCCAAATATCTGGCCTTGGAGGGTGCCCATGTAGTGATTCTCGGCCGTAAAGCCGAAGTGGGGGAAGCTTTGGTGGAGGAAATTCGCCAGGCAGGCGGTGATAGCTGCTTCATGGCATGTGATGTGCTTAATGCCGAGCAAGTACAGTCGGTATGTGATGCTGTAGTGGCCCGATTCGGACGGGTGGATGCTCTGCTCAATGCGGCAGGCGGTAACATGAAGGGAGCCACCATAGCCCCTGACCAGACCTTTTTCGACCTTGACCCAGAGCAATATGCCAAGGTGCTTGACCTCAACCTGCTTGGTACTGTCATCCCCACCCAGATTTTCCTCAAGCCCATGGCTGAGGTTGGACGAGGAAGCATCATCAACTTCTCTTCCATGGCTGCTTTCCGCCCCTTGACCCGGGTATGCGGCTATGCCGCTGCTAAGGCAGGCATCAGCAACTTTACCCAATACATGGCCTGTGAGTGTGCCCGTAAGTTTGGAGAAGGTATCCGTGTCAACGCCATAGCACCCGGATTCTTCCTCACAGAGCAAAACCGTGCTTTGCTTACCAATCCTGACGGTAGCTATACCTCACGTGGTGAGGATGTGATTCGTCAGACCCCCTTTGGGCGCATGGGCCGGCCCGAGGAACTTTGTGGCACTATCCACTATCTCCTTTCCGAAGCCTCCCACTTTGTCACCGGCACGGTAGCCGTGGTCGATGGTGGCTTCAATGTGTTTGCCATGTAATCTCCCGATTACTCATCTAAAACTTACATAGTTATGAAACGTTACGCAGCACTACTGCTCCCCTTGTTCACCCTTGTGGTGATGTTCTGCACCTCTTGTGCAGAGAGACACTTCATTTCAGATGCCGCTTTTCGCGCTCAGATGGAGGAAGATCTTCGACAGAAAATGGCTACCTATCCCGATGGTCAACTCTTCGACATCCTCCAAAGCCCTGAACTCTCCGTGGCCGAACGTGAAGCCTTGCAATTTCTCTATGCCTATATGCCTCTATCTGACTTGGCTGACTATTCGGGTGATTATCACCTGATGAATGTCAGGGCTTCCTTACAGGCACGCCGCGAGATGGCATGGGGTGAGCAGGTGCCGGAACTCCTTTTCCGCCACTTTGTGCTGCCAGTACGTACCAATCGTGAGGCTTTGGATAGCTCTCGCGTGGTCTTCTACGAGGAGCTCAAGCCTCGCGTGGCTCATCTCTCCATGCCTGAGGCCATCTTAGAGGTGAACCACTGGTGTCATGAGAAGGCTACTTACACCCCTTCCGACTCCCGAACCAGCTCTCCGTTGGCTACGGTGCGCACCGCTTATGGACGTTGCGGTGAAGAGTCTGTGCTGTTGGTTGCTGCCCTTCGATCCATTGGTATTCCCGCTCGCCAGGTCTATACTCCCCGTTGGGCCCATACCGATGACAACCACGCTTGGGTAGAAGCCTGGGCCGGTGATGGTTGGCACTTCCTCGGAGCCTGTGAACCTGAACCTGTGCTTGACCTAGGCTGGTTCAATGCTCCTGCTGCCCGCGGTATGTTGATGCACAGCAAAGTATTCGGCCGCTACAACGGACCTGAGGAGGTGATGAAGGTGGCCTCCACCTATACCGAAATCAATGTGACCGATCACTATGCCCCCACAGCTGCCGTTACTGTAGAGGTGACTGACGGTGAGGGAGCGCCTGTGGCTGATGCTCAGGTGGAGTTCAAACTCTATAACTATGCCGAGTTCTATTCTGTGGCTACCAAGCGGAGTGATGCCCAAGGGCGTTGCAGCCTTACCGCTGGCAAGGGAGATATGGTGGTTTGGGCTTCAAAGGAGGGTAAGTACGGCTATGCCAAGGTCTCTTTCGGCAAGGAGGATACCGTACGTGTGGCACTGACCCATCTGCCTGGGGATGCCGTATCGGAAGAGTGGGACCTTCTGCCTCCTCCCGAAGGGGTGACCCTTCCCGAGGTGACAGATGCCCAACGGAGCGAGAACAGCCGCCGGATGGCTCAGGAAGACTCTATCCGTCTGGCCTATACCCAAACCTTCTGTCATGCCGATGCTGCACGCACGTTAGCTCGGGAGGAGGGCCTCGATGAGGCGCTGACTATACGTATGTTGGTCGGTGCTCGTGGCAATCATGCTACGCTCAGGACCTTCCTCTGCGAACAGCCTACACCCGAAGGCAAGGCGGCTGCTCTTGATATGCTTAGCCGTCTTTCGGCCAAGGATTTGCGTGATGTGCCCATTGAAGTGCTTCGCGACCATTTGCAGAGTACCAGTTGCTGTAGTCAAGAGGGGAAAGAAGAGGGTAAGTCAGATAGAGAGACTTTCCTCCAGTATGTCCGCAATCCTCGCGTAATCGATGAACCTCTTTCTCCCTGTAAATCCTTCTTCAAGCAGGCCTTTTCTGCTGAGGAGGCCGAAGCCTATCGTGCCAACCCGATGCTTTGGGTGAAGCGTGTCACTGAGGAGATTCGTATTGTGCCAGATTGTAATACCGGATCTTCACCCATCACTCCTGAAGGGGTGTGGCGTGCCAAGGCGGCTGATGCCCATAGCCGTGACATCTATTTTGTGGCCGTGGCCCGCAGCTTGGGCATTCCTGCCCGTATTGACGAGGTGACCGGCAAGGTACAGCTTATCACTTCGGAACAGGGTATGCTTGATATCCGTTTTGGCGAGAGTGTACCCCAGAAAGCTCCATCGGGAACCCTTGTGCTTGACTACAAGCCTACGAAGGTCAATAGCAACCCTAAGTATTACAACCACTTTACGCTTTCCCGGATTACCGATGAAGCTACTCTCCAGCTCCTCAACTATGATGAGGGGGATATAGATATGGGTGGTGGAGCTACTTGGCAGAACACTTTCCGTCAGGGTGCATCTCTAGATGAGGGCAGTTACCTGATGGTTACCGGTACACGTCTTGCTTCCGGAGGAGTGCTTGCCCATATACAACAGATTTCCGTGCGTGAGGGTCAGCGAACAAATGAGACTCTGCTGATGCGCCAGAGCAGCGATCAGGTGCAGGTCATCGGCAACTTCAACAGCGAATCACTCTTCACCCGTTGGGACGGTAACCAGACCGGTAATAAGCAGAGTCTGCTTCAAGCCTGTGGCCGCGGTTACTTTGTGGTCGGTGTCATTGGGGTAGGACAGGAGCCTACCAACCATGCCTTGCGTGACATTGCTGCCCTGCGTCAGCAGTTGGAGGAGTGGGGACGTACCCTCGTGCTTCTCTTCCCCAATGAGGAGGCTGCGCGTCGCTATAAGGCCAGTGACTTCCCCGGGCTTCCCTCCTCGGTGGTTTATGGTATCGATACCGATGGCATTGCCCAGCAGATGATTGGAGGAATGAAGCTTAATGCTGCTGCCGGACTGCCCATCTTCCTCATTGCCGACACCTTCAACCGAGTAGTCTTTGTTTCGCAAGGTTATACCATCGGTCTGGGTGAACAGCTGATGAAGACTGTCAACGGATTATAACACAATGTGATTTCGATGAATGATGTATGAGAAGAGACATTAGCTTCATTGTCGATAGGATTATTAATCTTGTCGTTGTAAGCATATTATTCTTATTGGAAGTATGATGATATATGTAGTTTCTTATATATAGTCTCGTTTCATCGAACTTACGATACAATAAGTTTCGCATGTCTGCGACATGCTGTCAGTAAACAAGTTGGCAGACTCTTCATCTTGTACATGATTAAATAAACAGCCCCTTCCTTGTGTCAAGTCTCCAAGTGACTTGCTCCACAAAGAAGGGGCTGTTTGTATGGAACCTGTAGGCTCCTACGGTCTCAGCTGTGCAATGGTCTGCTTTACTCGTTCGCGTGCCGTCACCTGCCGTTCATACTCCTCAATCCGTACCATTCCACCCATGGAGACTGTAGGATTGCGATATATCATTTCACTCTCTAAAGTGACGCGAGCCGAGAAGTGAAACTCCCCTATGCCCGTCTCTGCTGCTATCCGAGCGATATTCCTTTCGTTCACCCCACATCCGGCCAGCAGGATAATCCGTTGCTGAGCCTTCTGCTGCAGTTCACGAAGCAAGGGGATACCGGCCTCTGCAGTAGCCTGCGCTCCTGAGGTGAGGATGCGTGTGCACCCTAAATCTATCAACTGCTCTAATGCTTCGTGCGGATTGCGGCACATGTCGAAAGCCCGATGAAAGGTCACCGGCAAACCTTCAGCAGCTTCCATCAGCCGTCGGGTCGCTTGAAGATCCACATCTCCTTGAGCCGTCAGACATCCGATAACTACTCCGTCAGCCCCGCATCGACGAGCCATCTCCACATCGCGGAGCATGATCTCCTGTTCCACTTCTGAGTAGAGAAAATCACCTCCACGCGGACGGATGATGACATGTAGCTTGGTCTGCTTCAACAACTGTCGTGCGGTTACAATTTCGCCATAGGAGGGGGTGGTACCCCCTTCGGGAATACCAGCGCAGAGTTCCACACGGTCAGCTCCTCCCACTTGCGCCTCCAAACAGCTTTCCACCGAGTTGGCGCATACTTCAAACAGGTATTTCTTTCTTTTCATTGAGAATCTGATTTTTGAGTTTTTGGGTTACAAATACTGGAGTTTACTCTTAAATGGAGGAGACGCAGACCACGGCAAGCCTTTCAGCTTCTGATGCCATGCTCTGCGTCTCCTATCTCGTTATATTCAACTCGTCTTGTGTTCTCTTATCGGGCAACCATCCAATCAGCTCTTGCTTCGTTCGATTGACGGGTCGCAGCTACTTATTTTGCGTAGCTTACGGCACGCGTTTCGCGGATGACGGTAATCTTCACCTGTCCCGGATAGGTCATCTCATCTTGAATCTTCTTTGCGATTTCTCCAGAGAGACTCTCCGTCTGTTTGTCGTCAATCTTGTCCGCACCCACAATCACGCGCAGCTCACGGCCAGCCTGAATGGCGTAGGTCTTGGTTACGCCCGGGTACGACATAGCCAGCTGTTCCAGGTCATTGAGACGTTTGATGTACGCCTCCACAATCTCCCGACGTGCGCCCGGACGTGCGCCGGAGATGGCGTCACACACCTGTACGATAGGTGCAAGCAGCGTGTTCATCTCCACTTCATCATGGTGTGCGCCGATAGCATTGCAGATATCTGGTTTTTCCTTGAACTTCTCAGCCAGCTTCATGCCATAGAGTGCGTGCGGCAGTTCCGGCTCCTCATCGGGCACCTTACCTATATCATGCAGCAGACCGGCACGTTTGGCTTTCTTCGGGTTCAGGCCCAACTCCGATGCCATTACGGCACAGAGGTTGGCCGTTTCGCGTGCATGTTGCAGCAGGTTCTGTCCGTAGGACGAGCGGTACTTCATCTTACCGATGATGCGGATCAGCTCAGGATGCAATCCATGGATACCCAGGTCAATGGTGGTACGCTTACCGGTTTCGATAATCTCCTCTTCCACCTGCTTGCGCACTTTGGCTACCACCTCCTCAATGCGGGCCGGGTGAATACGTCCGTCCGTCACCAACTGGTGCAATGCCAAGCGGGCGATTTCGCGGCGTACCGGGTCAAAAGCCGAAAGAACAATAGCTTCCGGTGTGTCGTCCACTACAATTTCTACTCCCGTAGCTGCCTCCAATGCACGTATGTTTCGTCCTTCACGTCCGATGATACGTCCCTTGATTTCATCCGATTCGATGTGGAATACTGTTACAGAGTTTTCGATAGCTGTTTCCGTAGCCACGCGCTGTATGCTCTGAATCACAATACGTTTAGCCTCCTTGCTTGCGGTCAGCTTGGCATCATCCATGATATCATTGATATAGCTCTGTGCCTGCGTTTTAGCCTCCTCTTTCAGTGATTCAACCATTTTCTCTTTCGCCTCTTCGGCCGAGAGTCCTGAGATAGCCTCTAATCTCTCTATTTCCTGCCGTTGCAGCTGGTCCAGCTCCTCCTTCTTTTTGTCAATTACCACCAGTTGCGCTTCCAGGTTTTCCTTCACCGCTTCCGCTTCCGCTTTTTTGCGTTGCAGTTCCTCCTGTCTTTGGTTGAGCACCATTTCGCGCTGTTTGAGTTTGTTCTCTACCTGCTGGATTTTCTGATTGCGTTGCGCCACTTCTTTCTCCAGGTCGGCCTTTTTATTGAGAAATTTCTCTTTGACCTCCAATAATTTGTTTTTCTTTATAACCTCGGCTTCGGTTTCCGCATCCTTGATGATAGCGTCACACTTCGCCTTCAACCCGCGTTTGAAGAAGATGTATGAGGCCACAGCTCCGATGACCAAACCAGCCACTGCTGCAATTAGTGTTCCCATTTCTTATTAGTTTTAATTCATATATAAATAAAAAAGCACCATGTCAGAATCGGCCGTTCGTTGTTTAATCGGTCGGTTCTTTCATAGTGCGTGTAGTATTCTCCGTACAATTCGTTATGTCGGTCGGTTCTATACCTCCGTGTAGTAGGGGGTCAATTATCCCTCTGCTCTGAAGTATTCGTCCAATAACTGGCTCAACGTTTCGATACGCTGCATTACGGGTAGTGTATCATTTCTTTCTTTCTCCTTGAGGCTCTGCAACGAGTGGTGATACGCCACCATGGTGAGGAGCTGCTCCTTGGGTAATTTGCTAAAATGTTCTCTGTACGCGTTCAGCGTCAGATCTACCTGTTTGGCCGCTAGTCTCACCCTCTCCTCCTCCTCTCTGTCGATGGTCAGCGGGAATGAGAATCCAGCCATTTGCAGTGTGATTCTTATCTTGTCGTTCATACAGTTCTTATCGTTTCACCGTCATCCGTAGCTTGATGTCTCTATTGATTCAACAAGGCGATGCATTTATCGACTTCACGCACTAACTTCGACAACCGTTTTTGAGTCTCTCTTACGTCACCGCCATCAAGACTGATTGTCAAAGCCGATTTCAGATTGGAATATTGACGTTGCAGCTCCGAGTTCTCTGCCTTCAGTGTCCTTATCTCCTCCTCTTTTTCCAAGAGAAGCGCGGCCAATTGTGCGTTTTTGCGGTGCTCCTCTTCGTGCAGAAAGAGCAGATGTCTCACTTTGGTCTCAAAGGTATCCAGTAGCTTCTTCTCCTCGTCTGTCATTTCTCCGTCAATTTCTACTCCAAAATCCTACACAAAATTACGTTTTTGTTGCAAATCTCCAAAACTTTTTGCTGATAATATTGATTTTTTTTAGGTTTTTATCAAATAACAGCTTCTTTGGGGTGAAAAGAAAGCGTAACTTTGCACCCCGAAAAGAGAACAAAGCATGTACACAGTCATCAAAAGAATCGAAGTATCAGCCGCTCATCGGCTGGAGTTGTCTTATCGGAGCAAATGCGAACAGCTGCATGGCCATAACTGGATTATCACCGTCTATTGCCGTAGCCGTGAGCTTAATGCTGACGGTATGGTGGTTGATTTCAGCCGAATCAAGGAGTTGGTCAAGGGGCGTCTTGACCATCATAACCTCAATGAAGTGCTCCCCTTCAATCCCACTGCTGAGAATATCGCCCGTTGGGTATGCGACCAAGTGCCTTGCTGTTTCCGTGTAGAGGTGCGTGAGTCGGAAGGCAATACCGCCATATACGAGAGGGAGGATTGCTGAGTGATACAGGTTTGGGGGGAGATAAGTCCGGGGAGGAATCAACTCATGAGAAAAATCAACGAAATATTCTACAGCCTTCAAGGTGAGGGGTACCATACTGGTACTCCCGCTGTGTTTGTCCGTTTCAGCGGATGCAATCTTCGCTGCTCTTTTTGTGACACGCGTCATGAAGAGGGGGTGATGATGAGCGATGAGGAGATCCTTCAGGCTGTGTGTCGTTATCCCGCTACGTTGGTGATACTCACTGGTGGTGAACCTTCTCTTTTTGTGGATGACACCTTGGTTGAGATGCTTCATCAGGTGGGGAAATGGGTGGCTATGGAGACCAACGGCACCCACAAGGTTCCCGATAATCTGGATTGGATTACCTGTTCACCCAAGGAGGGAGGTGAACTCCATATCCAACGTATGGATGAGCTGAAGGTTGTATATCAAGGTCAGTCGTTGGAACCTTATGAATCATTGCCCGTGCGTCATCGCTTTTTGCAGCCCTGCTCGGGTGCCAATATTGCCGAAACAGTGGCTTGCGTCAAAAGTCATCCCCGTTGGCGCCTGAGCCTTCAGGCGCACAAGCTGATTGATATTCCCTGACTCATTTTTTTGTGGGGATGCTCTGACGATATCCTCTTCTACCGATTGTTGCAACACAACTGGGGTGCTTACTTGGCCCCATAGTGATACACCTCCTGGTATAACGTATCCTTCACCTGTTCAAAGTCTTGCTCTTGGGAAAGCCTGCCCCATACCATCAGGTACATAGGTAGCATCCCGTCACCTTTGCGGTAGGGTGGTTGTAGGTAAGTTTTTTCCCATAGTTCAAAGCCTGCACGGCGATAGAATCCTATGCGTCGGGTAGAAAGATCATCCGTTGGCTCCTCCACCTCCAGCACAATAGGCGTATCAGCAGCACCTTGAAGCAATTGCAATAACTTCAAGCCATAACCTCCTCCACGTACCTCAGGTATCGTGGCCAGATGTTCGATATAGCGGAATGCTCCGAAATCCCAGTAGGCTACCAGTCCGATAGGTTTTCCTGCTTCCATAATGACCTGGTTGTGAAAGCGGTTTTCGCTGGACGTGTAGTGCCGCCACTCCTCTATGGGACGGTACTCTTCGGCAGGGAAGGATTGGGTAAGTAACTTCTCAGCAAAGGCAAACAAGCAATCATCGGCAGCTCTCAGTCGGTGTAGTGTAAGCATGAAAAATGTACAATTTAGATTTTTTTGAATAAAGAATCTTGGGTTATTCAAACTATCTATACCAGTGCGTTAACATTGTGTGTAATACGCGTAAACTTGGATAGCGTACTATTCGGTATAGAATTCAATCAGGCGACGGAGGGCACGTTGGCATACCGGACAGAATGCCGGATGCTCATTGGTGCGCATGCGACAATTATAGGCCGGGCGGTAGATTCCTTTGGCAGAGTAGCCACCGCCTTCAAATACCCCTACGGGATACTTCTCCTTCTGTTCTGCTGGGGTAGGGTTGGGTGTACCTTTGGGCAACATGTCCTCCCACTTGCTGGCAAAGTCTATCTTTGTGGTGATATTCTGTTCCCACGGTTCTACGTCTGTCGGATAGGTATCTGTCATCACATCGTCGTCGTAGAAATACTCATCAGCCAGGCCACCGAAACTGTGTCCGAACTCATGCACCACCACCGGCTTGAACATCGGGTGGTGAGCTGTGGTGAGTGTGTAGGAGTTGTAGATACCTCCACCACCATACTCCTCCGTATTGGCCAAGATGATGATATGTTCATAGTCGATGCCCGCCAGTACATCGTGGATGGACTTGACATGCAGTGTCGTCAGGTACCGGTCTGAATAGAAGGTGCTGAAATGTGAGTTGAAAGCAGTCTCTTTCCACTCCTTCAGTCGCGGTACACTTACCCCCGAATCTTTGGAGGCTGAGGCTACGGCTACTACGTTGAATCTCTCCTTCATGCTCTTGAAAGGTTCGTGGTCAAAGAGTGCATCGCATGCAATCTGTGCATCCCGATAGAAGATATCCATCTCCTCTTCGGTATAGCCCTCAGCCAGAATGGCTATATCCACACAACGGTCGGCTGTTCCACTCTTGAGTAGATAACGGTGTGGGGTGATCCGTCCGCCCCGTTCGTGAATCAGTACATCCTCAGGATCTACCCGGTGTGTCATACTGGCCCTCACTCTTTTTCTCGGATCGGTGAGTGAGATCTTGACTATAGCCGGTTGTTTGGGGAACGGCACAAGGAATGAGCCCTCAAAGCCTCTCCGTGTGGTTTGCGCCTCATCCGTCTCCAACCATTCGCTGAAGAGCGTGGAGAAGGAGGTACGGTAAATCACTTTTCCAGTAGCTTCGTCACACATCTCTATCTGTCCGTTGCCCTGAAGCGGCAGTTCGGCCAAGCGATGCTTTCGTCCGGCCCATCCG
>CAMGIP010000092.1 GCA_946056155.1 uncultured Mediterranea sp.
AACTCCTTTTTCTGTTCGCTACAAAAGTAGTTGATATTTTTTGAATAAGCAAACTTTTTTGCTACTTTTTAAGGGAAATAGAACAAAATACTACGCTTTGCCATCGATGAACTCCTGAAAAGCCTGCTTATAGCTGTCACTAATGGGTATGTAGCTCTTTCCGAAGACGATACGTCCTCGGTCAATCACCCTGATTTTTTCTTTTTGGACGATAAATGAGCGGTGTACCCGGATAAATCGGGATGCAGGGAGCATTTCTTCCATAGCCTTCATACTCATCAAGGAGAGGATAGGTTTGGGCTCCCCCTCCTCATAAATCTTGATATAATCCTTCAATCCCTCTATATAGAGGATATGTCGGAGTTCTATCTGAATCAGTTTGTAGTCACTCTTGATAAAGATGCTCTCCCTCTCCTTGGGAGTCTGCCCCGACCGTTCAAACCACTGGAGCGCCCGGTTGGCTGCCTGCAGAAAATCGGTGTAGGAGATGGGCTTGAGCAGATAGTCGAGTGCATTGACCCGATATCCGTCCAAGGCATACTGCTGGAAAGCCGTAGTGAAGACGATGCGGGTGGTGGGTGGCACCATGCGTGAGTATTCCAAACCGTTGAGTTCCGGCATTTGGATATCGAGGAAGAGTAGGTCCACGGGGTGCTCTCCCAGTTGGATCATGGCCTGTACGGCACTGGAGTAGCTCCCCTCCAGCGTAAGGAAGTCGGTTTTGCGTACATAGCTCTCCAAGAGCCCCAAAGCTAAGGGCTCATCGTCAACAAGGGCACATTTCAGTTTCATGACTCATTATTTGTTTTCCGTTTTGTGATTCAGTTCTCACGCTCAGTTTCCGCGACTCATTGGGGTATTTAGTTTCACTACTCGGTAGCCGTCACCTGTTTTTCGGGCTCCGTATCTATGCAGAGGTGTGAGTTGTAGGAGGTACCCTCCTCATTCACCCCGTGAAACCAAAGGTAGTGTCCCGGGTAGGTAAGTTCCAGCCGTCGTTTCACCTGTTCCAGTCCTATGCCGCTTCCGCTTTTATCGCCTGCATTTTTGGGGAAGTTGCTGTTGGTGATGTCGCAGGTCACCTTGCTTCCCTCTACGCTGAAACAGATGTGTATAGAACTCGGTTGGGTAGGGGAGATGCCATGCTTGAAGGCGTTCTCTATCAGTGAGATAAAGATGAGTGGAGCTATTTGCAGCGTGCAATCATCAGGAATCTCAAACTGCGTATCCAATGTGACCTGAGCGTTGAGGCGGATGCGCATCAGTTCGATGTAGTTGCGGATAAAGTCCATCTCTTTGTGCAGGCTCACGTAAGGCTGCTGATTGTCGTACAACAGGTGGCGCAGTAGCTTGCTCAGTTCCTGTACGGCCATTTGGGCCTTCTCCCCGTCAAAAGCGATCAAGGCATAGATGTTGTTGAGCGTATTGAGCAGGAAGTGAGGATTGAGCTGGTTGCGCAGGTTCTTCAGTTCTGCCTCCGTGCGGCTCTTCTCCGCCTCGCGCCGTGCCTCGTCCATCTCCCTCCACCGGATGCTCAGCTTGATGGCTATGCTCAGGCCTGCGGTCAGCACCATGGAGAAGAAATCGCGCAGCAAGAAAATCCACTGGGGTGGGTGGTGCGGATTACCTGCATGGCGTGGACCCTGTGGTACATGGCTCATGAATATGAGGCTCTGCCATGTGTGGGCTCCCCAGGCCATGATGGAGAGGAAGAAGATATTCAGTACAAGAAACTGTTTGATTTTTCCCTCAAAAAGCAGATGGGGGATTAGCAGGAAATAGTTGACATAGAAGATGATAAGGAAACTTATGGGCACGATGCAACCATTCATGAGATAGTCTCCCAGACTGAAATCAAAACCGCCGCGGGTCATCATCAGGTAGGGGAATCCGAAGACGATAACCCAACCTGCGATATGAATCAGTATTTCTATGCATTGTCGATTTCTCATAGCGGTATGGATTTATAGAATCATCGAAATAGGGGTATGAGCGAGTGCAAAATTAGATAAAATCCATGAAATGTTGCATCTCCCATACCCAAAAATTTGGTTACTCGTAGCGGATAGCCTCGATAGGATCCAAGTCGGCTGCCTTCTTGGCCGGGTACCAGCCGAAGAAGACTCCCGTCACCGTGCAGACCACAAACGACAGCAGCACACTCCAAGGCTGGATGAAGATGGGCCAGTGGGCTACACTCTTGACCAGCCAGCTGGCTCCGCAACCGATGAAGACCCCTATGAGTCCGCCAGTGATGCTGATGAGGATGGCTTCAATGAGAAACTGGCTCAGGATGTCGATTCCCCGAGCTCCCACGCTCATGCGCAGTCCGATTTCGCGTGTGCGTTCCGTGACGCTCACGTACATGATGTTCATGATGCCGATTCCTCCCACTACCAGCGAGATGCCGGCAATGCAGGCCAGGAGGGTGGTCATCAGGTCGGTGGTGGAGTTGAGCATGTTGCTCAGCTCCTGCTGCGACCGGATGGTGAAGTCATCGTCATCCCCCTCCTTGAGTTTGTGGTTGCGCCGGAGCAGTTCGGTAATCTCCTCTGTGGCCTGGTCGGTCATCTCCTCGCTCAAGGCTGAACAGAAGATGCCGCTCAGGTAGGTCTGAGCCAGCAGGCGCTTCATCACCGTGGTGTAGGGTGCCAGCACCACATCATCCTGGTCCATGCCCATGCTATTGTACCCCTTGCTCTTCAGCACCCCAATGACCCGGAAGGGCACCTGGTTGAAGCGCACCACCTTACCTATAGGATCGGTGTTGGGGAAGAGGTTATCCACTATCGTCTTACCGATGATGCACACCTTGGCCGAGGTGCGAATGTCGCTTTCGCTGAAGAGTTCCCCGCTTTCCAAAGAGAGTTGCCTGATTTGCAGGTAGTCGTTGCAGACGCCCGTTACGCTCGACGGATAGTTGTTGTTGCCCGCAATGAGCTGTCCGCTGCTCGACACGTTGGGGCTTACCCCCATCAGGTATCGCGTTTCATCGCAGAGCGCCTCATAATCGGCCATCTTCAGCGTCTGCATGGCGCTCGGGTCTTGTCTTACGCCACCCCGCATGTCAGCTCCCGGGTGAATCATGATCATGTTCGACCCCATCTCAGCGATCTGCGACTGGATGCTCCTCTTGGAGCCCTGTCCGATGGCCAGCATCGTGATGACCGAAGCTACACCGATGATGATGCCCAGCATGGTGAGGAATGCCCTCAGCTTGTTATTGCTCAGGGCCCTCAAAGCTATCTTGAATAAATTGGTTCCATTCATTTTTTTTCCTTACCCATTGGCGGAATCGCAAACCGCCTGATTTATCATTTCCTTGTTTTGGTTAGTTTTCTTCTTGGGTTACCGGCAATTCAGCCAGTGCCTTGGCAGCATCCAGTATATCCGTATTCACCTTGTCGTCCCTTATTTTGCCGTCACGCAGGGTGATGTTGCGGCTGCTGTACTGGGCAATTTCCGGGTTGTGTGTCACGAAGATGATGGTGCGTCCTTCGGCGTGCAGTTTCTGGAAGAGTACCAGAATCTCAAAAGAGGTGCGGGTGTCGAGGTTACCCGTAGCCTCATCGGCCAGGATGACCGCAGGATTGTTGACCAACGCCCGGGCAATGGCCACACGCTGCATCTGTCCGCCCGACATCTGGTTGGACTTGTGTTCCAGTCGGTCCGCCAGTCCCACTGCCGTAAGTGCCTCGATGGCTCTCCGGCGCCGCTCCTGAGCCGAGACGGAGGGGTTGTACATCAGCGGCAGCTCCACATTCTCCACCGCCGTAGTCTTGGGCAGCAGGTTGTAGTTCTGGAATACGAAACCGATCTTACGGTTGCGCAATACCGCCCGTTGCGGCTTACTCATCGTACGCACCGAGATGCCGTCCAGCAGATACTCCCCGCTGGTGGGTGTGTCCAGGCAGCCGAGGATGTTGAGCAGGGTCGATTTGCCCGATCCTGAGGTGCCCATGATGGTCACGAACTCCCCCTCCTCGATGCTGAACGACACCCCTCTGAGGGCATGTACCGTCTCTTCGCCCACGATGAAGTTTCGTTTGATATGTTGCAATTCGATAACTTTAGCCATCTTTTCTACCGTTAAGTTTTACTTCTTTTTTCCCGGAGGGCCAGGCATGAAGGGGCTCTTTTCGCCACCGGCACCTGGCATATTTGCCATATCGTTGGTGCCCTTCATGGAGGCCTCCACCACCACTTCGGTACCTTCGGCTATACCGCCAAGCAGCTCAGTCAGGTTTCCGCCGTTGATGCCCGTTTCTACCTCGTGAGCCGTGAAGGTATTGCCCTCACGAGTCCAGACCTTATGCTTGGCTTCAATATCCTGGATAATTGCCTTTTCGCCCACGATGAGCGGGTCGGGTGTGAAGCGCAAGGCGCGGGTGGGTACGGCCAGCACCCCTTTGCGGTCGAGGGTATAGATGGTCACGTTGGCCGTGAGGCGCGGTTTTAGCTTCAGTGAGGGGTTGGGGGCCGAGATGATCACCTCGTAGGTTACCACCGTATTGGAGCTGGTTGAGGTACTGGTTGAAGAAGACTCACCCAGACGCACCTGCGTCACCACCCCTTCAAACAGGTCATTGGGGTAGGCATCCACAGTGAAGGTGGCCCGCTGCCCCTCCTCTACACCGCCTATATCTGCCTCGTCCACATCGGCCACCACCTGCATCTGCGTCAGATCGGCGGCAATGGTGAAGAGGGTAGGCGTCTCAAAGCCCGAAGCCACGGTCTGTCCCTCCTCCACGGCACGGCTGATGACCACGCCATCAATCGGAGAGGTGATGGTGGCATACGAGAGGTTACGCTCCGCCTTGGCCAAAGCCGCCTTGCTGCTGTCGTAGCTGCTCTTGGCCTTCTGATAGTTGTAAAGCGACTGCTCATAGTCCACATCGGCAATCAGCTGTTTGGCATGCAGCTTCTCATTGCGCTCATAGAGCTTCTTCTGGTACTCATATTCAGCCTTGGCACCATCATAGGCAGCCCGTTGCGAAGCCAATTCGCTTTGTAGGGTCACGCGGTCCATCTCCGCTATCAGCTGCCCTTTGCTTACCACCGAGTTGTAATCTACATAAATCTTGTCGATGATACCGCTCACCTGGGTACCCACTTCCACCTCAGTCACCGGCTCGATGGTACCTGTAGCCGTGATAGATTCCGACAACTCACACTTGGCCACTCGGGCTGTGGAGAAGTTCAATTTCTGTTTCTCCTTGCCACCCGACAGCAGATAGGCTGCGGCCAGTACCACCACCACGGCTGCGGTGAGGAGAATGATTTTCTTCTTATTTATCATAGTGCTCATGTGTTATGTTATTCTTTTTTTTCAGTTGACAAGTTGACGAGTTGGCAACGCTTGATCCTGTTTGATGCGTCAGATATTCAGCTCCTCTCCGTTGTAGAAGCGCAGCAGTTGGGTGTTGAGGATCGCCATATATTTGGCCTGCAGTGTCTCCTGCATAGCGTTGAGCAGGTTGCTCTTCTCCGTGAGTAGTTCCACCGTATTCTTCATGCCCAAGTTGAACTGCTCCTGCACCAGATCGTAGCTGATTTGCGAGCTGCGCTGCTTCTGCAGGGCAGCCTCATAGCGTTGCTGTGCGCTGCGTGCGTCCAGCCAGAGTCCTTCGATGGTCTTATACAGTGTTTTGCGTGCATCCATCAGCTCCAGCTCGCTGCTCTGTTTCTGTATCTTGGCCTTCTGAATAGCACTCTTGGTCTGCCGTTGGCTGAAGATGGGGATGCTCAGCGTCACTCCTAAGGAGTTGTTCCAATTCTGCTTGATCTGTTCGCTGAAAGTGAAGTCGGTGCCATTGGCATGGCTTGTACCTACACCGGCACTCAGACTCAGGGTAGGCAGATAGCCTGCTCGCGCCTTCTTTATCTCCAGTTCGGCCACCTCCACGCTCAGTTTGCTCGCCTCAATCTCCGGTCGTAAGGCCAGAGCCTGCTGATAGACCTCCGCCTTAGCTGGCAGCAACACCCTCACCTGCTCCTCCTGTGGGGTAGGGAGGAATAGGTTCATCTCCTCTTCACCTTCCAGCTCCAGCAACTGCTTGAGCTGCAGCTTGTAGTCGTCCAGAGTAGCCGAGGCCGTCACCACATTGTAGCGGTCGTTGCTCACCTGAGCCTGCAGCTGAGCCAGATCGCTTTTGGCGATGCTTCCTGCCTCAAAGAGCTGTTCAGCCCGTGTACACTCCGCTTCGCTCACCTCCAGCGTCTGCTGGTTGACCTTCAGTGCCTCTGCGGCATAGAGCACCTGCACATAGATTTGTGCAATCTGCTCCTGGATAGAGTTTTCGCTCTCCGCCACGTTGAGCGCAGCGATGCGGCTGTTCAGCTCATTCTGCTTGATGTTGTTGATCCGTTTGTTGCCCTGGTAGAGCGTCCAGTTGAGGTCAATGCCATAGCTCCCGTTGTAGGATGTCTTGCTCTGGCTTGTCTTCACCTGGTCCCCATCGATGAGCGTGTTGCTCTCGCTCCAGGGGCGGTTCACCATGCGCTGCCCCACGCTACCCTGCACGGTAGGCAGCAGTTCCGATTTGGCTGTTTTCACGTCAATGTCACTGCTTTGAGCCTGAAGGCGTCCTTTCCTGACGCTGATGTTGTGCTTCAGCGCATAATCGATGCAGCTCTTCAGGTCCCATTGGGTAGGTGTCACGCTTGTGCTGTCCGTCTGAGCCATGAGGCAACACCCCCAGGCCAGTCCCACAGCCATAGCCATCCATTGTTTCACGTTCCTGTTCATCATACTGTTTATTATGGTTACTTTTTTCTTCATGATTCATCCGCCTCGGCCAGCATCTCGCTCAACCCCACGCTGCACCAGTTCGGAGGAATTTTTTCCAAAGGCAAAAGTAGTATGTTCTGACCAATTCTGCCAGCGGAATAGACGAATGGCACTATTTCTGTCGGCCAACTCCCCGATTCTCTCTATCTTCGCCACTTTCTCTCACCTTCGGGAGAAAAAGTGGCCAAAAAGTTTGGTTGTTTGCCCAAAGCTTCTTACTTTTGGACTTCCAAATACCTCGATTTTTATGGTGAAAAACGCATGTCAATTCATCTATAGGCTCTATGCCGATGGTTTCAGGCAGATGACGTGGGGGCGTACGCTCTGGATACTCATCCTCCTGAAACTCTGTGTCATCTTTTTGGTGCTGAAACTCTTCTTCTTTCCCGACTTCCTGAAGAGCCATGCTCGGGGCGATGAATCCCAGTTTGTGAGTCGTGAGTTGATTGAGCAGGCTATAACTCCGGACACTACCCCCTCGGCAGACCCGAACTGATCTTATTATTATCCTTAAATATTTTTCCTTTATGTTAGCACACATAGACACATCGCTGATTGATTGGTCGAGAGCGCAATTTGCCTTGACTGCAATCTATCATTGGATCTTCGTACCGCTGACCCTCGGTCTGGCGGTAATCATGGGCCTTATGGAGACAATCTACTATCGTACCGGTGAGGCCAAGTGGAAACAGACAGCCCAGTTCTGGATGAAACTCTTCGGCATCAACTTTGCCATAGGTGTGGCCACAGGCATCATTCTGGAGTTTGAGTTCGGAACCAACTGGAGCAACTACTCCTGGTTTGTGGGCGACATCTTCGGTGCACCGTTGGCCATTGAGGGCATTCTGGCCTTCTTTATGGAGGCTACCTTCATCGCTGTGATGTTCTTTGGCTGGCAGAAGGTGAGCCGCGGTTTCCATCTCGCATCTACCTGGCTCACAGGCCTGGGTGCCACCATTTCTGCTTGGTGGATCCTTGTGGCCAATGCCTGGATGCAGTACCCTGTGGGTATGGAGTTCAATCCCGACACCGCCCGTAACGAGATGGTCGATTTCTGGGCCGTGGCCACTTCGCCCATGGCAGTTCATAAGTTCTTCCACACCGTGCTCTCTGCCTGGGTGGTAGGCGCAGTCTTCGTGGTCGGTGTCAGCTGCTGGTACCTGTTGCGCAAGCGTCATGCCGAGTTTGCTTTGCGGAGTATCAAGGTAGCTGCCTGCACCGGTCTCTTTGCCGCTTTACTCACTGCGGCCACGGGCGATGGATCCGGCTATCAGGTGGCCCAGAAGCAGCCCATGAAGCTGGCAGCCATGGAGGGTTATTATCAAGGAGAGAAGGGAGCCGGCCTGGTGGCCTTCGGCCTGCTTAATCCTGAGAAGCAGTCGCCTGATGACGGGGTGGACCCCTTCCTGATGCGCATAGAGATTCCCTATATGCTCTCCATGCTGGCTGAGCGCGACATGGAGGCCTTTGTACCCGGTATTCAGGACCTGCTACAGGGTGGATATACCTTGAAGGACGGTTCGGTAGCCCTCTCGGCGAAGGAGAAGATGGAGCGTGGTCGTCAGGCCATTGCCGCCTTTGCTGCCTATCGTCAGGCCAAGGCTGCCGGTGATGAGGCATTAGCCCAGAAGGAGGCCGAGACGCTGAAGGCCAACATGCCCTACTTCGGCTACGGCTATATCAAAGATGCCTCCGAACTGGTACCCAACGTGCCCCTTACCTTCTACATGTTCCGTGTCATGGTGATGCTCGGTGGATACTTCATCCTCTTCTTTGCCGTGGTCCTCTTCCTGGCCTTCCGGAAGAACCTCAGCGAGATGCCTCTGATTCATTGGGTGGCTCTGCTCACCATCCCCTTGGGATATCTTGCCAGTCAGGCCGGATGGGTTGTGGCCGAATGTGGTCGTCAGCCTTGGGCCATTCAGGATATGTTGCCGGTCGGTACCGCCATCTCCAAGCTGGAAGTGGGCTCTGTGCAGACCACCTTCTTCCTCTTCCTTATCCTCTTCACCGTGCTGCTCATTGCTGAAGTAGGTATCATGCTCAAAGCCATCAAGAAGGGTCCCGAGCAACACTAAGCAGCACGCTAAAACAACTCCTTATTTATATATACAGACAAATAGCTTATGTCAACCTATATTTTTCTTCAACACTACTGGTGGTTTATTGTTTCCCTCTTGGGAGGCATTCTGGTGTTTCTGCTCTTTGTGCAGGGTGGCAACTCCATGGTATATTGCTTGGGCCGGAGCGAGTCTGAGCGCAAGATGATAATGAATTCCACGGGACGCAAGTGGGAGTTTACCTTCACCACGCTGGTCACCTTCGGTGGTGCCTTTTTTGCCTCCTTCCCCCTCTTCTATAGCACCAGTTTCGGTGGTGCCTATTGGCTTTGGATGGTTATTCTCTTCAGCTTCGTACTCCAAGCCGTGAGCTATGAGTTCCAGTCCAAAGAGGGCAACCTGCTCGGAACCAAGACCTATCGTGCCTTTCTGATTATCAACGGAGTGGCCGGCCCCTTCCTGTTGGGTGCTGCTGTGGCCACCTTCTTTACCGGTTCTGACTTTCTCATCAGCAAAGAGAATCTGGGTGATACCTTGATGCCGGTCATCAGCCAGTGGGGTAGCGGCTGGCATGGACTGGATGCCCTGGCCAATCCCTGGAACTGGGTGCTGGGCCTGGCCGTCTTCTTCCTGGCTCGCGTGCTGGGTATTCTCTACATCATGAACAACATCAACGATGAGAATCTCCGTTGCCGTGCCAGTGTACAGCTTTGGGGCAATGCCATACCCTTCGTGCTTCTCTTTGTTATTTTCCTAGTCTATGTGGTGCTGAAGGATGGTTTTGCGGTAGATCCTGCCACAGGAGTCATCCTTATGGAGCCCTACAAGTATCTCCACAACCTTCTGGATATGTGGTACGTACTGCTTCTGCTTTTGGTAGGGGTGATCTTGGTGCTTTACGGCATTATCCGCACTTTGGTGAGCAAGAGTTATATCTACGGTATATGGCCTGCCGGCATCGGAGTGGTAGTGACTGTGCTCAGCCTGTTGCTCTGTGCTGGTTGGAACAACACTGCCTACTATCCCTCTACGGCCGACTTGCAGAGTTCGCTCACCATTTGCAACAGCTCCTCCAGTCTCTTTACCCTCCGCACCATGGCTTATGTTTCCATCCTGGTGCCTTTCGTGTTGGCTTACATCGTCTATGCTTGGCGCTGCATTGATAGCAAGAAGATTGATGCCAAGGAGATGGAGCAGGATGACCATCTCTACTAATTGACTTTTTGTTTCCCCTGCTGAAAGGCTTTTTTTACCTATCAGCAGGGGATTTTTCTGCTTTACCTGCTACTTCCCGGCTTTTTTGCTGCTGACTTGGTGTTGTTTCTCCTATCTTCCGAGGGTTCTGGTATCGTTCTCCGATTGTTCTTCGATTGTTCTCCGATTGGTGATTAGAGGAGAATCGGACCAGCATCGGACCAGCATCGGAGGAGCAACGGAGGAGCATTGTGGCGGCAGAGGTAGATTATTGTGTCACTTGTGCCATTATGCACAAATAGATGAAACTTTATGCTTGAGTCCACTTCAATGACCCCAAATAGGGTATGAGTAAACGAATGGGCAAAAAAAAAGGAGTACCGCTGTACTCCAACCTTTGTTAACCTTAAATCTAATACCATGAAAAACACATTGCAAAGGTACGGCTTTCTGCGTTATCTGCAAATTTTCCAAGAAAATTCGTATGTTTTATAACATAGTTTTTCACGAATATAATGCTGTTAACTATTTAATGCTTACTTTTCTCTTGATAAAGGCTGCAAATCTACCTGAATGAGTCTGTGAAATTTCCCTCATCTCCTGCTATTCTTTCCCTTCCATGATGTTAGGGAACAGGAAGGGTGAGAAACCATAGGTTCAGAAGTTGTTGGAAGTTGTAGAAAGTAATCGTCTGGAGAGCCGTGATATGGAGAGCCGTGATATGGAGAGGTTTGGGGTATGGGCAAAAAAAAAGGAGTACCGCTGTACTCCAACCTTTGTTAACC
>CAMGIP010000093.1 GCA_946056155.1 uncultured Mediterranea sp.
CAGCTTGCGGTCACCACACAGCTCACACTTCGCATTCTTATAGACCAGTTCGCACGTGGGCGAACCGTGGATACCCAGCTTGTTCTCTATGCGGCGTACATTCACGCCCCCGTCGCGCTTGTCATAGATGAACATCGACAGTCCGCGTCCATCCTTTGTGCCCTCCTCAGAGCGGGCCAGTACCAAGTGCAGGTCAGCGTCACCGTTGGTGATGAAACGCTTCACACCATTCAGTCTCCAGCAGTTGTTGGCCTCGTCATAGGTAGCCTTCAGCATCACGCTCTGCAGGTCAGAACCCGCATCCGGTTCCGTCAGGTCCATCGACATCGTCTCACCGGCGCAGATGCGCGGGATGAAGCGGCTGTGCTGGTCATCGTTACCAAACTCATAGAGCGTCTCGATACAGTCCTGCAGCGACCAGATGTTGCCGAATCCCGCATCAGCGGCAGCCACAATCTCCGCACACATCGTATAAGGAGTGATGGGGAAGTTGAGTCCGCCAAACCGTCTCGGCATGGTCATGCCGTTCAGGCCCGCCTTCACCATAGCCTCCAGGTTCTGTTTCGTGCCCGACGCATACTCCACGCGTCCGTTGGCACACTTAGGTCCTTCAGCATCCACACCCTCAGCGTTGGGAGCGATGATTTCTCCCGTGATTTCGCCGGTGATGGCCAGTACTTTGTCGTAAGAGTCCATCGCATCCGCATAATCCTGCGGTGCATAGTCAAACTCCTCTTTATCTCTGTATCCGCGCTCCTTGAGTTCACAGATACGTTCCATCAGCGCGTTGTTCAGATGGAATTTGAGTTCGGGTATATCGGTATAAAAATTTGCCATGATAGAGTATTATTTACTATTCTTCTTATAGTATTTGATCATTTTGGGGATAACCTCCTCCACGGTTCCGTTGATGACATAGTCCGCAATCGTGTTGATGGGAGCATTCTCATCGTTGTTGACCGAGATGATGATGCCTGCATCCTGCATACCGGCGATATGCTGGATCTGTCCGCTGATGCCACAAGCGATGTAGAGTTTGGGATGAACCGTGATACCCGTCTGTCCGATCTGTCGGTCATGGTCAGCGAAGCCTGCATCCACGGCAGCTCGGCTGGCACCCACCTCAGCGTGCAACTCCTTGGCCAGTTCGAACAGCATGTCAAATCCCTCTTTCGAGCCCATGCCATAGCCACCGGCCACCACGATCGGAGCCCCTTTCAGGTTATGTTTGGCCTTCTCCACGTGGCGGTCGATCACCTTCACCACATAGTCCGTCTCCGGCACATACTTGGCCACGTCATGCTTCACCACTTCACCCTGGTAGTTCTCGTCCAGGATCTCCTTCTTCATCACACCCTCACGTACGGTAGCCATCTGCGGGCGATGTTCCGGGTTCACGATGGTAGCCACGATGTTACCGCCGAAAGCCGGACGGATCTGGTAGAGCAGGTTCTCATAAGTCTTGCCCGCCTTCTTATCCTCGTGCGAGCCAATCTCCAGCTGCGTGCAGTCAGCCGTCAGACCGCTGGTCAGGGCAGACGATACGCGCGGACCCAAGTCACGTCCGATGACCGTAGCCCCCATCAGGCAGATTTGCGGTTTCTCCTCCTTGAAGAGGTTCACCAGGATAGAGGTGTGAGGCAGCGAAGTATAAGGGAAGAGCCCCTCCGCATCAAACACGTGCAGTTTATCTACTCCGAACGGCATCACCTGCTTCTCAATGCCATCCAGCTGCTCACCGGCAGCGATAGCTTCCAACTGGCACCCGAGCTGATTAGCCAGCTTGCGGCCCTTGGTCAGCAGTTCCAAGCTGACGTCAGCCACTGTGGTACCCTCAATGATTTCCAGATATACAAATACGTTGTTCATTGTTCTTCTATGTTACCGGCCTTAACCAATGGTATGGTTCTCCAACAGTTCTACAATCAAGCTCTCCACGTCAGCATCGCTACCCGTGAGGCTCTTGCTCTCTTTCGCCTGGAAGATGATGTTCTCGATCTTCTTCACCTTCGTGGGTGATCCGCTCAGACCACACTGCTTCGTGTCGCCCTCCACGTCAGCCACGTTCCACTCCGTGATGTTCAGGTAGGGAGCCTTCTCATACAGTTCAGCGTAGGGCAGGGGAGCACCCTCCTTCGTGAGAGCCGCCTTCTCCTGGCTACCCAATGCCCGTTTGTACTTCATCACCAGTTTCGCATTGCGCGGGCGGCAGGGAGCTGCACTTCCGTTCACCGTCAGCACGATAGGCAGCGGACCTTCCACCGTCTCCACGCCACCGTCAATGTGGCGCTTCACCGTGATGCGGCGAGCCTCTTCATCTACGTTCAGTACCTCCTCAGTGTAGGTAATCTGCGTCAGGCCCAGCTTTTCAGCCACCTGCGGACCCACCTGAGCCGTGTCACCGTCGATAGCCTGTCGGCCGCCGATGATTAGGTCATACTCACCGATTTTACGGATGGCCGTAGCCAAGGCGTATGAGGTAGCCAGCGTATCAGCGCCGGCAAAGGCACGGTCAGACAGCAGATAGCCGCCGTCAGCGCCACGATAGAGACCTTCACGGATAATTTCGGCTGCACGTCCGGGACCCATGGTCAGGATGGTCACGGTAGAGCCGGGATGTGCATCTTTCAGTCGGAGAGCCTGCTCCAGAGCGTTCAGGTCTTCCGGGTTGAAGATTGCGGGGAGAGCCGCACGGTTGATGGTACCGTCGGCATTCATGGCATCTTTCCCGACATTTCGCGTGTCAGGAACCTGTTTTGCCAATACTACGATTTTCAAACTCATGTTTATATGGAATTAGTATTAGTTTTAGTTTGAGCATACGTCGTACAAAGTCCTTTTGCACGATTCAACGTGCAAAATTACATAAAGTGTTGGTTTTGCCAAGCAAACCAGCCATTTTTTTTGGTTTTTACCGAACAGAAAAGGGTTGTTAAACGTTTATAACGCTACGGCAAGGCTCCAGAGCAGTCCCATCAGCGCCATATTGCGTGAGGTCTCCCCCAGAATCCGGTTCAGTTCCTTCCCCTTGCCGATGGCCACCATCCGTCTCCAGGTCATGAAGTGGAGCAGCAGATAAGCCGTGGGAGCCCATACCAGTTCGTCCACCGTCAGCACCCCCATCGGCACCATGGCCACACAGAGCAGCCAGGCCGCTATGCCCACGCCGAGGTAGAGGTAGCTCCCGACCTGTTCGCCCCATCGCACCACCAAGGTCCGCTTGCCGCTCACCCGGTCCTGCTCCCTGTCCCGGTAGTTGTTCACCACCAGCAGTGCATCGATGCAGAGTCCGCTCACCAGCGAAGCACACACCACCTCCGGCGTCACCGTAGCCGCCTGCACATAGTAGGTTCCCCCCACCGGCACCAGACCGAAGAAGAGCAGCACCAGCAGGTCGCCCCATCCCCTGTAAGAAAGGTAGGTCGTATAGAGGAAGGCGAAGAGCATACAGAGCGCACCCAGCAGCACCAGCTCCGCACCGTGCCACGGCAGTGTGCGGTAGCAGACCGCCACCATCCCCAGGCCCGTCAGAGCCGCCAAGGCCAGCGTCACCCCAATGCCCCATTTCATGGCATGAGGCGAAATCCACCCCTGTGCACACGCCCGTTCCGGTCCCAACCGGTCCTCTCGGTCCGTTCCCTTCAGGAAGTCATACAGGTCATTGATTAGGTTCGCCGCCATCTGCATCAGTCCAGCAAAGAGCAGGCAGAGCAGAGCAGGTCTCCATTGCGCCACCCCATCCCGTATGGCCAGTGCACATCCCATCACCACCGGCACCATGGCCCCCGTCAATGTCTTGGGTCTCATCGCCCATATCCAAGCCTTTATCGGATTCATTGTTGATAATTAATAATTTTATAATTAAATCATTCCTTTCCATTAGCCAAGATCACTCAATTTGTGGTCTAAATCAATTCTAAGGAGATAAAACTTGTCGTTCTCCACGTTGCCGAAACAGCGTATTTCGCTGCTAACCCTAAATTTCATAATCCGCTTATTCCACTCCTCAGGAGAAAAGAACCTTCTAGTGTTTCTATTTTTTGAGAACTCTTTATAATCCAATCCATCGTCAGTCTGCAATGCCGTCCAAGAGAGCGATTCCACCTTTTTAAAGGCTGCATCAAACAGACTGAAATTTGCAGGATTGATTAATTCGAAGCCATAGTTTTTTTTCAAGCGACAGAAATCAAATCGGGTCGTATATTTATGGGAAAAGTAGAGTGAAAGTGGCATTTCTCCCATTTGAAACAGCACATCAAGCAGGTGTGATGAGTGCCACACATTGATTACATCTTTGGCATCTTCCTCCTCTTTCTGGACAGCGATGGGAGAAAAATTGAAATAAGAAGGTTGGAAAGAGATAAGGAATCCATCTCTTGCGTGACCCTCCGCTATGCCTGACCCCGAAAGTTCCGTACGTCCAGCCGTATGGTTCAGCATCCAGTACGTGCAATTAAGGTCCTGTTTGGGATTTTCATCCCAGTAGGGTTCGTTTTGCAATTTGGCAATAGCCGATTTCATTCTTCTCAGTTCATCATTTCTTCTGTTGCCTTTATTGAAAAGAACCTCATAGAGGGGTATTCCTGGAGCTATTTGAGCATTGTAGATATCACTCTTTTTGTAAAAGAGTTCCCAGCCCATCCGTTGCAGTAGGTCCAAAACCTTTGAGAGTTCCCTTGCTCCCGTTGTAGCAAAGTCGTCAATTCCCGCATACTGTCCGTCTAAGGACAACTCATTCAAAATACAATCTCTTTTCATCAGCTTAATATGCTATCCAAATCCTCGTCAAACTGGTCGAACAATCCCGGTACATAGTTTGGAATTCCTCCGTTTTGGCTCAGTACCACTGGAGTGGCATGAGTCAATCCTTCTCCGTCTTGTGTGAAATTGATTACTTGTACCTTCTCAACCTGTAGCATACCTGCGTGCAGCAATCTACGTATTCCGTTGAATATGTGATCGCTATGCGACTCCACGATAACTTGCCTTCCTGTAGATGCTATCATGGAAAGAAAATCTATCATGGCAGCCTGTGCAGAGGGATGGAGGTGTATTTCTGGATTTTCTACGATAATCAAGCAGTTCTTGGGTGCAGCCAATGCCACGATAATCACCTGGGTAATATAACTGACTCCTGTTCCTACATGAAAGGGCATCAGTTCTTTTCCTCCTTTTCCGATGAACCTGACCATATACTTTGACCCGTCAAAGTTGACGGTCAGTCTGTAACCCGTCATTTGCGACAACCAATAGTTAACTTGCGCCTCCAATGTCTTGGTCTCCGCGCGTAGCAGATTCTCTTCCAAGAGCATGTTTCGATGATTTTGAAAATAATCAATGATAAACTCCGCATTCAATCCCAGCACATTCTTCTCTGCATCGCTGTTGATAGACGTTTCGTCCAACTTGCCTGACCGCATGGCTGGCAGATAATAGAGGTTCTCCGAGAGTTGTTCCCTCATTTCTTCTGAAGGAATTCCCCTTTGCTTTACTCGGGTTTTGATCAGAGCATCATCCGCAGGAGTATATTCGAGTGTCACCTCGGTCTCCCCCGAAAAAAGCGAGATGGCAAAGTCTTTTGCATTTCTCAGGTAGTTACGCACTTCGTTGAAGGTCATCGAAGGAAGATGTCGTGCTATGGCCAAATGTTCGTGCTCCCTGTCAGCAAGGTTATCCGCGGAGGAGAGTAAAGCGTGAATGGCCGAAGTCTTCCCAGCAGAATTAACACCTGTGAACAGATTGAGTGCAGAGAGAGGAATGGCCTGCTCCCCTAGCGATTTATAGTTGGTTATTTGGTATAGACGTATCATGTTAGCTATTGTTAATTGATTGTTCGATGCATTGATATCTTTTATCTATTTGGTTTCTGTTGTCAACAGAATGTATTATGGCGTCCATGTAGTCCCTATTGGCCAACAACGCGAAGTAAGCTTCCTCGATTTTCGAGTCAGGCCATTCGGTTGTTTGGGATATGAGAAAGCAGAAACTCTCAAAAAAAGCCATATTGATGGGTCTCCTATATTTGCTTTCCGGTTGGGAAGGAAGTCTGAACCCTCCAATAGGTACAATTACTCTTGCCGCCCTTTCCATACAGCGAACAAACATATCTTTCAGTTGACGAATCAGCTCCTCTTCCATGGAATAGCCATTGATGAACTCCATAATCCTGCCTAAAAAATCCTCCATGTTGCTTCGATAACTAATCATGCCTGCTGAGGAGAGTCCTAAAGAGTCCCCTCTGTAGTAGAGAAAGAAAGCCAGAAAACGCAAGACAAGGTATCTGTCCTTCATGTGTTTGGATGGAATAGCATATTCAGTCGCTTGTTTGAAATATTCCAGCTGGGCCAGGTCGTGAATCAGTTGTGTGCTCGTTCCTTGATGGAGTGCATTTCTCATTTCCTGATTATTGATACGTGTCCCACCCCTATTGACCCTATCAAAGAGGTCAAAGGTCACCTGATCGCTGGTAGGAGCTTTGATAACATAGATGTTCAGCGTGTAATCCTCAATCTTATTCTGATCCAGAGGCGATAGATTATCAAAGAATTTGCCCTCGTAGTCGGATAAGATATTCAGTTTGGACAACTTGAATTTTCCGTCGATAAACTCAAAAAGCGTATTAAAACGCTGTTTGCCATCCACTACAATATACACCCCATTTTCGTCTTCCTTGACGTAAAAAGCTGGTAAGGGGATACCCATAATCACAGACTCTATGAGTTCAGATTTCTGTCGGGGTGACCATACCAATTCTCGTTGGAAATCAGGGAATAAATTCAGCTGGGATGGTTTCTTCTCCCATTTACGTTTCATTTGAAACACAGAAGCGGTATCTCGGCAAATGTTCAGAACTGCGTTGGGATAGACTCTTGAAGCAGAGTCATGGGCAGATACGCCAATCGTATCATCAGCTGTTGTTTCGGATACGCCTGATTGATATTCTGCGGTACCTTCACCTTCAAACAGATATTCGTCACTCTTCATGGGTTATCAAATGCATTAATTCATTCTATGGGGATGGGGTTAGGACCACCACACACCAATCATCAAGCGAAGGTAATCATTTCTCTTCATTCCATGTGGAGTTATTTAAGGTGTAGATAATAGATTTAAAGATATTTAGCAATAATCTCCTGCACTTTCCGCTCCATCGGCCAGGTCGCCTCCACCCAGTGGATGGTGCACCCCCGTCGCTCCATGCCTCGGAACCAGGTCATCTGCCGTTTGGCAAACTGGTGGATGGCCGTCTCCAGCTGCGAGAACATCTCCTCGTAGCTCAGCCGCCCCAACACATACAGCGTCAGGTACTTGTACTCCAATCCGTAGTAAATCAGGCTCTCCGGGTCCACCCCCTGTGCTATCAGCCCCCGCACCTCATCCACCATCCCCTCATCCAGCCGCTGCTTCAGCCGGCGCGTAATCTTTTCCCGCCGCAGCTCCCGGTCAATCTGCACCCCCACAATCAAGCTCCGCAGGGTAGGGAAGGAGCGCTCTTCCACCGGCGTATGCGCATAATACTCCTCAATCTCTATCGCCCGGATGGCCCGTTTCGCCGTATCCACATCCGTCGTGTTGTGCAGCGTCTTGTAGCCCCGCAATATCTCCGTCAGCTCCTCCAAGGAGCGCCCCTCCAAGTTCGCCCTCAGCTCCGGGTTCTCCGGCACCGGCAGCAGGCGGTAACCCCTCAGTACCGACTCCACATACATCCCCGTGCCCCCGCAAACTATCGGCAACTTCCCCCGCTGCCTCATATCCTCATACACCTTCAGGAAATCCCGCTGATACTCGAACACATTGTAGTGGTAGCCCGGATCGGCGATGTCGATCAGGTGATACGGAATCTCCACCCCGTTCACCCGGTAATCCTCCAGATCCTTTCCCGTCCCCAGGTCCATTCCCCGATAGACCTGTCTGGAGTCCGCGCTGATAATCTCCGTCTGCAGCTCAGCCGCCAAGGCCGCCGCCAGTGCCGTCTTTCCCGACGCCGTCGGCCCCACAATCGCTATAAGGTCATATTGATTCACTGTACTATAGTAATAATAAAAGGTTCCACTTGTTATCATCAGAGGTTCTACTGGGTAAAACCCCTGCAAAAGTAGCGATAAAATCGTCACCCTCCCCATATCTCTCCCATTTTTTGCATCCATCGAGTCCGATTAGATGTAGATAGGGTTTATTTTGGGAGCTGTTTTGGAGGAAGTTTTTTCGATTTTACTTTGCTCCCATGTAGTATTAATCTTAGATTCCATTATCGTGGCCACCATTACCATCAAGTATCGTCCCTCCACCGTAGTCGGTCGCGAGGGCACCCTCTACTACCAGCTCATTCATCGGCGCCAGGTCCGCCAGTTGCGCACCCCCTGCAAGCTCCATCCCGAGGAGTGGGACCCGCGTCGTCAGTGCGTCCTCATACCTCCCGACTCCCCCTCCTGCCGCAAGCTCTACTTGGAAGAGGTGCAGCAGTGGCTACAGGAAGATAGCTGCCGCCTGCGCCTCACCATCCTCCGACTGGAGCGCGAACACCGGCCCTACACCGCCGATGAGCTCCGCCTCCGCTTGACACAGGAAGAGCCCTCCGCCGAGGTCACCCGCTTCGCCACCCAGCTCATCGAAGAGAAGCGCACAGCCGGTCAAGAGCCTTTGGCCGGGAAATATACCGCCTGCCTCCGCAGCTTCGTCCGCTTCCTGGGCGACCGTACCCTGCTCTTCCGCGAGATAGACGCCCCCCTGCTGCAGGCCTACCAGAGTCACCTCAAGGCCCGCGGACTCTGCCTCAACACCATCTCCTTCTACATGCGCGGCCTCCGGGCCATCTACAATCAAGCCGTAGCCCGTGGCCTCGCACCCCAGCAGCACCCCTTCCATGCCGTCTATACCGGCATCGCCAAGACCGTCAAGCGAGCCCTTCCCCTCAGCGACATCCACCGCATCAAGCAGGCTGACCTCAGCGAAGAGCCCGCCCTCGCCCTCGCGCGCGACCTTTTCCTATTCAGTTTCTACACCCGCGGCATGTCCTTCGTCGATATGGCCCACCTGCAGAAGAGCGACCTCCGTCACGGTCTCCTCGTCTATCGCCGCAGGAAGACCGGTCAGCTCCTCCACATCCGTTGGGAGCCCGTCATGCAGGAGATCGTCGATCGCTACGCCCGTCCCGACAGCCCCTACCTGCTTCCCATCCTCACCACGACAGAGGCCGGTCAGCCCCTCAGCTATCTCAAAGTCTATCATCGGATCAATCAGGGGTTGAAGCAACTCGGCGAACGCCTTCACCTCCCGTTGCCCCTCACCACCTACGTGTCGCGCCACTCCTGGGCCAGCATAGCCCGCAGCCGCCAGGTGCCCATCGTCACCATCAGCGAAGCCCTCGGCCACGACAACGAAACCACCACTCGCATCTACCTATCCACCTTGGACACCACCGAGGTCGATCGGGTCAACCGGAAGATTCTGGCCTCCTTCAAGTAGCGGATTCTCTTGGTAAGAGAGATACCTTTCGTGCGACAAATGTATGAAGAATTTCATTAACCACCTAATAATTATCGATTTATCTTCTAATTTTTTGCAAAACATTGAAAGATAGGCTGTTTAGCAGTTTGGGATTAGGAGGGGCTTTTGTTGAGCATAATTCTAACACTTCCCTTATTATCGGCTGATAATAAGGGCATTACAAATAGCCGTATCTCTCTTACCAAGAGAAACCCGAAAAAGCGGAAAAATTACTCACTTATAATAATAAATGAATATGTAGAACAAGATGAATACTTTCAGATTACAGAGAGAAGATGTGAAAACATCAACTTTCACGGGAACCCTTTGTAACTGCTTGTTTGTTAGGAAGTTAGCAAATAGGCGGGATTTAAAGTTTTTATCTTGACCCATCATTCACCCTTTTCTTTCCCTCTTATGAACCCAGAGATTTCGGCCGTACAGCAGACCGGGCAATCCACCCCTCCCAAGCACTGGTACGTATTGCGCGACCTCAAGCGCCCCAACGCCAAGGATCCCGCCTACAAGGTACTTCAGGGAGAGCGGTACAACCTCAAGGACAGTCTTTTTGTCCCCATGGAGCAGCGCGTCTATACCTATGCCAAGAAGAAGGTAGTGGTCGAGGTGCCCTATCTCACCGACATGCTCTTCGTCTATGAGAGCCGTGAGGTCCTCGACCCCATCATCCGCGAGATAGAGACCCTCCAGTACCGTTTCGTGCGCGGAGGCAAGCAGAACGACCCCATGAAGGTACGGGATGCCGAGATGACCCGTTTCATCGACGCCGTCCGCAAGGCCGACAAGGTAGAGTTTTTCAAGCCCGAAGATGTACCCCTCTCCCTATACGGCAAGCAGATACGCATCATCGGCGGTCGTTTGGACGGTTACGAAGGCCGTCTCATGAGCAAGCGCGGCTCCAAGCGCAAGCGCCTTATCATCGACCTCCAGGGCTTCCTCTCCGCCGTCTTCGATGTCGAGACCGACTATGTTCAAGTAGTGGGCAAATAGCTTTTTTTTTATACTTATTGATCACAAGGAAGTGAATACCATCATCCGCAGCTGCCAAGCCCAGCCCGATACCTGCGGATAAAAAAATCCATTCAGTTACGAGTTACGGTTACGCGGTTGTCTCACCGCAGCATTCCGAGAATATATACTCCTGTGGCAAAGTAAGAAATACTTCTCGGACAA
>CAMGIP010000094.1 GCA_946056155.1 uncultured Mediterranea sp.
TATGCCTCAGGGCAATACGGAGCTTACGGTGCGTCATGCCAGTTTCGTGCCCTTGACGGTCCGTTTCTCCGATTACGGCATCCACCGCTTGGAGAGTGGCTGTACTTATCAACTGGTTATCCTCTATGCCAGTGCTCCCCCCTCTCCGTCTGGAGATATTCAAGGCGGCTATTTGGTGATGAATGTCACTCCGCCCCATGCCCGTGTATCCATCGATGGTCAGGCTGCCGGGGTTGTCAACAGTGAGGGTATCTTTAAAAGTTACCTGACTCCCGGCCCCCATACGTATAAGGTGGAGGCCGAGGGCTACGATGAACAGTCGGGTCGTGTGCAGATGTCCAATGAGCGCATTGATCTCTCCATTCGCCTCCGTTCTGTCCTGGCTTCCCTGAGCATCCGGTGCGCCACTTCGGGTGCGAGTATTTATATTGACGATGAGTATAAGGGCGACAGCCGCTGGGAGGGCAAGCTGACTCCCCGCACCTACTTGATTGAGGCCCGTAAGAGCGGTTACCGTTCCGTTTGTCAGACGGTAAGCCTGACCAAGCAACAGGTGCTTAACCTTCCCCTGCCCGAGCTTCAACCGATTTACGGTTCGCTGCGGGTGGATTACGAGCCCGAGAATTCCGAGGTCTATTTAGACGGGAAATTGTTGGGCCGTACCCCGGATGTGTTCCGCAATCTACTTGTAGGTACCCATACGTTGAAGATCAGTAAGGCTGGCTACGGCGACCATACCGAGCGTGTGACCATTGCAGAGAACCAGCCATCGGCGGTGAGTGGCAAGTTAGATCGTTTGAGCAATTCCGTCAGTTTGTCCTCCAATACTTCCGTCAGTCAGACCGGTTCCAATATTGTGAAGGAGGAATTCAATGTGAAAGGCGTGAAGTTTAATATGATTCGCGTGGAGGGTGGCACTTTCAGCATGGGTGCCACGCCTGAGATGGAGAAGCCTTATAAAGACGAGAAACCTGCTCATGAGGTCACCTTATCGACCTATTACATGGGTGAGACCGAGGTTACTCAGGCTCTATGGCAGGCTGTGATGGGCAGCAACCCTTCTTTTTTCAAAGGAGATAATCTTCCAGTAGAGAGTGTAAGTTGGGATGATTGTCAGGTGTTCATCAGCAAGTTGAATCAGTTGACGGGTAGGAGGTTCAGTATGCCTACTGAGGCTCAGTGGGAGTATGCCTCCCGCGGAGGTAATAAGAGCCGTCATACCCAGTACAGCGGTAGCAATAACATTGATGAAGTAGCCTGGTACGATGGCAACAGCGGCATCAAGACTCATCCTGTAGGTCTGAAGCAGAAGAATGAGTTGGGTCTTTATGATATGAGTGGTAATGTATGGGAGTGGTGCTCTGACAAGTATGGAAATTACAGCAGCAGTTCACAGACCAATCCAACAGGCCCATCAAGTGGCGATGACCGCGTGTTCCGCGGCGGCGGCTGGTTCTTTGGGCCGGGGGGCTGTCGCTCTTCGTCCCGTTTCCACAACTTACCATCGTGCCGTAACGGCGACCTCGGGCTCCGCCTCGCCCTGTTGCAGTAACAAATTCCGAGCGGAGCTCACGAGATTTCTAAGCTAAAGAAAAGGAGTGAGCAGATGATAGCGAGCACGTAGGGAGAGGCTTGCGGAGCAGCCTCGGGAGAGTGCTCGCGATAATCTGCGAATGAGCGCACCCACAATCTATTCTTTCTCCGCCGAAGGCGGAGTCTTAAAAAATGAAAATCTATGCAAATCAAGATTTTTACCATCCCCTTAATGCCTGATGAGGTGCAAATGGAGGAGCTGAATCATTTTCTTCGTGCACATCTCCTTCCTTTTTCCTGATTAGTCATGGCATTAGCAATCAAAATCCTTTCATTATGGAGATAAAGATCAATAAACCGTATGGGTATAGCCAGCTGGGACAGAGAGAGTCGCAGCAGGATGCCCTGTTTCCCGAAGAGGGAGACGAACAGATGGCCTTCGGCATGGTGTGTGATGGCGTGGGCGGACTCGACCGTGGTGAGGTGGCCAGCGGACTGGTCTGCGAAGCCTTCTCAAGGATGCTCACGGGTACGCTCCGGCAGGGAGACCCCTTCGGCAAGAAGGAGTTGGAGGAGGTGTTGCGCTATGCCTACCGACTCCTCTACGACAACCGTTGCGTCTGTGACTCCATGGCCACGACCTTAGCCTTCCTGGCTATCACCAAGCAGGGGATGCTACTGGCTCACATCGGGGATAGTCGAATCTACCAGCTGAGACCCGGAGTGGGCATCCTCTTCTGCACTGAGGACCACTCCCTGGTACAGCAGATGGTGAATGAGGGCAAGCTGACCCGCGAGGAGGCGGCTCATCACCAACGGAAGAATGTGATTACACGCTGCCTGAGGGTGACACCCGAGGCGGAGGAGTATGACGATGCCACCCTGGACCTTATCCGTGATGTCAGACCTCGTGACCTCTTCCTGATCTGCTCCGATGGGGTGAACGACCGGGTGAGTGATGAGGAACTGGTGGAGGTACTCCTGCAGGAGGAGAGCTTGGAGGAGCGTGGAAAACTGCTCAAAAGGCTTACCCACAACAGCAGCGACAACAATACCGCCCTGCTGATAGAGGTAACCGAAGTGAACAAGTCGGAGGAGGAGGAACAACTGACCAGATACGAGACGATGGAGACCAGCCTCTATCCCCTCGCTGACCGCAAAGGATGGGGTGAGGGACTGAAGAATGTCGGACGGATGCTGAAAGGACTCTTTGCACGGAAATAGGGTTCGTCAGCCAAACCTGTTGATTCGTCAGAAAATCCCAAGGGTTTAAACAACAGGTGTCGAAATGTTTGGTCAGGTGGAAAAATGCTTTTACATTTGCAACAGAAAAAGAAACAAAATGTATAACCCTTAAAATAAAAAAGTATGGAAACCGATCCTATCATCAACAAGAAGAATCAGCAAGGGAAGAACTTCCTGAAGAGTGAGAATGCTAAGAGAGCAGGTTTAGCTACCGCAACTGCCGTAGGAGGTGCTGCAAGTGTTCTGGCAGCCGAAGCCGTTATGGATTATTTGGAACCTAAAGAAGATCCGATCGATCCGATTAACCCAGATAACGGGCATGAACAGCAGCCGGTACAGCAGCCGGAACAGCAGCAGCCACAGCACGAGGAGCCTACTCCTGCTCAGCAGCAGGCTGCAGTCCACAACGAACCTACACCGCAGGATACACCGGTGAATCATGTGGTAGAGCCTGTAAATCCCGAACCTCCTCAGGCTGAACCCGATCCGAGCCTTATCGCTGAGGTCAATCCCGATGATGTGGCTGCAGAGGTGATTGAAGGCGACTATATCGACCCGGCAGACCTTGATGCACCCGACTTGGCTGTGGTCTCTGTGGGCACGGTGACTACACTGGACAATCAGGTGATGAGTGCCGTACAGATAGCGGGAGAGAATGGTGAAGATCTCTACCTCGTAGACCTGGACGGAGACCAGACGTTGGACGTGCTGGTATCGGATACTGGTGAGATGCTGGCCGAGGTGCCGGGCACACTGACGGTAGATGATGCCGAGAGCCTCTTGACACAACAGGATATGAACCCCGACTATCTAGCTATGGGTGACCAGCCTGCCGGAGCAGACGAACTGACTGCCGGTATCGAACAGGACATTACCAATATTGATGCTTAACCCCTCAAACAACAATCATCAGCTTATGAAACAGATGTTTATTTGGGTACTGGCGCTCCTTACGCTCACTACCTCATCCGCATACGCCCAAAACAAGAAGGCGAAGAAACAGAAGACTACGCAGACTGCCGACACCCTGAGCGTGGACTACCTCAAGAAGAGGGCCGAAGCAGGCGATGCGAATGCACAGAACTCGCTCGGTGTCTGCTACTACTGGGGCAAACAGGTGGAACAGAATTACGAGACGGCACTCAAATGGTGGAGCGTGGCTGCCAAAGCCAACCACGTGGAGGCCATTGCCAATATGGGATTGTGCTATCAGTTGGGACACGGTACCAAGCGAGACTCGGTGATGGCGGTGAAACTCTATAAAAGCTCCATCCAAAGGGGCAACAAGAAGCTGGTGCCGGAACGGGAGAAACGGGTCAGCGAGAAGTTCAATATGTTTGACGCCTGCTTCCTGGCCGACATCTATCAGGAAGGCAAGGTGGTGGACAGGGATCTCAACAAGGCGGTGAAGTACTACTTGCTGGCTGGCAATGCCGGTTCCGTGCCCTCCCTGATGGCTGCTGCCGACATCTACGAGAAGGATCGGAACTTCCCGCAGGCCTACAAGCTCTTCCACATGGCGGCATCCAAGGAGGTAAAGGCTGCCTACAAGTGTGGCGAATACCTCTACAAGGGGCTCGGCACCAAGGTGGATAAGGCTGAAGCTGCCAAGTACCTCATACAGGCTTCCAATGCCGGATGGCCCAATGCCCAGATCATGCTGGGTGACCTCTACTTCAAAGGGGAGGGATTGGAGCAGGATGTGGAGAAGGCACTCTCGCTCTACAAGTCGGCCGCTCTGAAGAACAGCCCCGTGGCTATCTGGAACGTGGGTCTCATCTATACCAATGGTGCTGAGAAGCTGAACAGCAACTACCAGAAGGGATTCTATTGGCTCTCGCTGGCTGCCGCCAAGGGAATGAAGAAGAATTTGCAGGTCAAACTGACAGCCTTGAGCGGCTCGGAGGAGAGCGGCTGGAAAGATACCGACTTCTTTACCTACGTGCAGGGCATGCAGCTGCTCTATGGCAGTGACAAGCGTACAGATGAGGCGCTGAAGTGCTTCGAGAAGTTGGAAAAGAACGGTCTGGCTATTGGCACCACGATGAAGGCTGAGTGCTATGCGGAAAAGGATTGGAAGAAGGCCAACGAAAAGAAGGCGGTGAAGTTCCTGGAGAAGGCCGTGGAGGCCGATGAGGCACAGGCCTGCTTCCTGATGGCTCAGCGCTATGAAGATGGCCAAGGGGTACCGGCCGACAAGGCCAAGGCTCTGTCACTGACTGAGAAGGCTGCCAAACTGGGCTATGCACAGGCTATCTGCCGCCTGGGCGACTACTACCGGGAAGGCAAGATGGTGGAGAAGAACCTCACCAAGTGTATCGAGTACTACATCCAGTCGCTCAAGGAGGGTTACCTCACTCCGGAAGCTGCCAAGACGCTCTCCAACTGCTACCTGCAGGGACTGGGTGGACTGAAGAAGGATGAGAAGATGGCTCAGGCTATCTTGACCCGTGCACAGAAGAGCGACCCTGTACTTGGCGTGCTCAAGGATTTGAATCTGGAATAAAACCAAGAAAAACGGAATAGCATGAAGTCAGCATTTCTGATGATTTTTTCTCTCTTTGCCGTATGTATGGGCGCGTGGGGACAGGTGCAATATGCCACTCCCCACGTGGCCCTGGCGGCCAAGAGACTCCATATAGAACAGACGGACTCCTTGAAGGAGGGGCTGAACCGCATCGAGAGGGAGGGGATGGTGCTCTCCGTCATACTCAATAAGGAGGGGGTGGTGGAGCACATCGGCCAGTCTATCTTCGCCGAGGAACTGCGCAGGGAGAGGCCGCTGCCTATCTATGACTTTGTGGAGTTTGCTGCACTCTCGCAGCGGTTGAAGCTTACCGACCTGCAACTTACCTACAAGGAGGTGAAGTTCTTGGTGGGCGATTGGCAGAAAATGGCTCTGCTCAATGACTCTACCGACTGTGCTGTGCAGCAGCTCAACAGCAAGGCCTACCGATTGCAGTGGAAGACCAAGCAGGGGGCTGTGATGGTCTGCATGGAGTTTCCCACCAAGTATGACCTGATTCTCGGTGAGACTCGCACGCAGATTGAGGCCGACTTTATAGCCAAGGTGTGCCGTCACAAGCCGGGTAGCTACTCTGCCGAAGGAACTCATCCGGAGAATGCCGACTGGAAGAAGATGGAATGGGATGGAGTCACTATCCAGCGCAGGGAGGGGGAGCACTACATCGATACGCTCATCCACAACGGAGCCTACTATTGGGAGAAGGACTCTCTCTGGGTGCCCTTGGTGGATGCCCGCTTCCCGGAATTCAGCATAGCCAACCTCCTTTGGGGAGAAGGTGATCTGGCCAAGGAAGACTATCCGTTGGAGGCCCGGTTTGTCTGCTCGGGCAACAGGGTGGAGGTCAGGCAGCTCACCATCCGGCAGCTGATGGACTATGCCCTGCAGAGCGGTTGCAAGCCATACGTGGGATTTTCCGGGCAGGAGAATGGTGAACTAAAAGGTTCCCTCTTCTTCTACAACAGTCTGTTGGGCTACGACCATGTGATGTCGTTCACCGTGAATCCAGACTTGATAGGTACCTCCAAACTGACCTTCAAGGGAAGAATCTACCTCTTCTCACCCACTTCCAACGTGAAGACGCTGATCTATGAACAGAAATTAATCAAGCAATAAGCAGCACACACAGCTATGAAAACTACATCCTTTACTGCTCTGTTCCTGATGTGGGCACTCTGTTTCGTACCGCTGTATGCACAGGAGGCCATTGAGCAGATGAACGAAATCAAACTGAGTGGAGCTTATCTGACCGCTGAGGTGACCTCCTCAGATACGGAACAGGCCTTCTCCTCGGCACTACTTACGCTTGTGGATAAGACAAACCAGCTCCGCAGTGAGCAGGGCAGAGGGGCCGCATCGGAGGCACAGGTGCGGGCCAAGGTGCAGCGGTTGGATATTCCACGTGGATCCTCCACCATGGTTTTCGTCTATCTGGCCAAGGCGGAGGTGGGTGCTCTTTCCGTAGCCGCTGGCAGTTCATCCGCTATGACAGCCTCTTCCGGTGACTCTTCTTCTGCATCAGCCTCTACCGATTCCTCTTCCTCGTCTGCATCTGCTTCTGCGGGAAGCTCTTCCTCGTTAGCATCCGCTTCTGCGGGGAACTCTTCCTCTTCAGCATCTGCTTCTGTGGGGAGCTCTTCCTCTTCAGCATCTGCTTCTGCAGGAAGCTCTTCTTCGTCAGCATCTGCTGTAGCCTCCTCAACAGGTGGCGGTGAATCTTCAGTTGTGGTTTCGTCAGAGAGTAGCTCTTCTTCATTCAGTTACGTACCGACGGTTTCGGCCGAAAGCAGCCGACTGATAGCTCAGGTGAAGGAGGCAGAGGTCTTCTCTTCGGTGGCTTACCTGCTCAGACAGCATGCGTATGATGACCCTTCGTTTGTATATGGCCGGGCTGATAAGGTGGGCAATACCGACAACTGCTATGTCGTATTGGTCAATGAAAAGAGGTATGTGGTGGCCTTGCTCACCCCCTCTTCCAACGGCGTGCGAAACAACGTAAAAACTATGCAACCGTGCAGCATCAGCGATTATCCGGGCTGTGCTGCCATCTATTTCAGAGCAAAATAACTATCAAAACGATGAAAAAAACAGCATTCGCTTTTTTACTAATGATGATAATGGCCACAGCGGGATTTGCCCAGGTGGTCTTCAAATTTTCTGACGGCATCTCTGACTCACCCCTCAAGGATAATGTAGAACGTAATGTGAGTCGTCTGCTTACCGAAATCAACAGAGCACAGCAGGGGGGTGAGGCGCTTAATCTCTCCAATATACGTATTGCAGATTTTGCCCGCAGCGGATTGACCAACCTTTGGAGGAATCTGCCCTTCCGCTGTGAGTTCCGCACCAATGTGCAGTCGTGCCTGCGCGATGCTACCGAGTATGAGATCCGTCAGATACCCGTGGAGGTCATGCCCAAGAGCAATACCTATCGGGGCGAACGACATAAGGAGCTGACCATCAGTTTTGACAAGAGCGGACTGATTACTGGTGTGAGAATGGCTTTGGATAACAACACCTACGAATCGATGGTGCGGGGCAACGCGCAGGCGGTGGAGGATATCGAGGAGCGACGTACCATTGCCAAGTTTGTGGAGGACTTCCGCAGTTTCTATGTGGAGAAGAATGCTACGGCTATCTACAACATCTTTGCTGAGGATGCCTTGATTATCACAGGTCGGGTGTTAACCCCGGTGCGCAACAAAACCTCAGAGGTCGTTGATCCACGGAAGAAAACCATCTATACCAAGCAGAACCGGGAGCAGTACGTGAACAAACTGAGGGCTATCTTCGGTGCCAACAAGGAGATACATGTTGATTTTTCTGATATTGAGATTATCCGTCACGGTTCCCGCAAAGGATTCTATGGCGTGAGACTGCGCCAGAAGTGGGAGAACGTGGGGTATTCGGGCAAGGGATATTCGGACGAAGGAGCACTCTTCCTCTTGTGGGACTTCAGAGACAAGGAGAAACCGCTTATCCATGTTCGTGCCTGGACTCCTTGGGAGAATGTGATGGGCCAGGATGACCTCCTGATGCCTGAAGATTTCAAAGTGCATCAGTAGGTAGTGTGGTAAGCTGATGTAGGGGTACAACAAAACAGATTGACTTTGATAATGGCAAGGAAGATTCTTTCACATACCGTCATGCAAGAGAGGGAAGTGGCTTTGGTGGCTGGTATGGCAGATCATAGCAGGAGGACCCAATACGAACTCTACCGGTACTGTGCCGACTACTTTTGGGACAACTACAGAGCGGTCTTTTTTGCTGACGAGACTGCGGCCGACGAAATTCTGCAGAATGCTTTCATTGCTCTTTGGGAGAACATCGAACAGCAGAGGATTTATGCGAAGGAGGGTAGGCTGATGGGACGTGATGACAAGCCCCTGAGCAGTAGTCTGCTGACCTACTTCATGGGGATAGCCCGACTCAAATACCTGGAATGGGTGAGAGAAAATCCTATCTGCAAGGACTCGGAGAGCCTGCAGGTGCTCTCTGTCAGAAAGCAGCAGAAGGAGATGGAGGAGTATATCGGGATGCTTTATGACTATGGTGAGCAGGTAATGCTGGGCATTGTTGCGGATGTCATCTCACGTATGTCTCCTCGATGTAGCGAAATACTGACCAAGTTCTACTACGAGGAGAAGACGTTGGACAATATCCTGGTGGAGATTCCCTCCTTCTCTTCAAAGGATGCGCTGAAGACCAAGAAGAACAAGTGTATGAACTCGTTGCGGGAAACTTCGGTGGAAATTTATCAACGGTATCTGAATACATAACTGGAGGAAGCATGGATATACATTTTCAAGATCGCATAGATGATTTCCTGCTCAACCGTATGGATGAGGCACAAAAGAGGGCCTTCCTGCGTGAGATTGAAGCGGATGAGGAGAAGAAGGAGCAGTTGGAGTTTACACGGCATGTCAAGGAGTCCATAGTCAGCCGTGCGGAGAAACTGCGAGCATTGGCCGAGTTCCGGCAAGCGTATGAGGAGGAACAGGGTGTGGCTGCTGCATCGGAAAAACCAAAAAACAGAGTCGGTTGGTGGCTTTCCGGTATAGCAGCTCTCTTGGTTGTATGCTTCTTTGCCATCAAACCTATGTCTGGTGGCAAAGAAGCATCTGTCGAAGGTGGGCACCCTGCGGGTGTCAGGAGAGCCAATAAGGCATTGAAGTCGTGCCCAGCAGATAGTACGGGTCGTGATACGATACCAAACCGGCAAAAGTATGTAATCAAAAAGAATCAAAAGTAGTACTCTTCAATGGGATGGCACTTTATTTGTCACGATAAGCTTTTCTTCTACATGACAGGGAGAAGTGAAAGTATGATACGTTTTGTGTTCCCCATTTAAGGCAGGCAAACGAATACAATGCTGAAGGATTGTCGGATGCCATTGTCCCTCATATCATCAATGCCTTGGATTTTGCCTCTACCTATGTGCTCAATAAATTGAAAGGTTATGAAACGGTTGATCTCAATACTGGTTTTATTACTTGCTCTTCTGTCCCTCAGGGCACAGAATGACTTCTACCTCAGGCAGGCTCGATCGTATCAGCGTGAAGCGGAGTTTTATACAAGACAGGCGTTGGGGTATGAGCGTGAGGTGGACTACTATAACCGACAGGCGCAAGGGTATCTCAGGGAGACTGAATACTATGTAAAGCAGAAGAAGTATGATAAAGTGAAGGCTTACCAGCAATACGCAAAGAATGCTACGGATAAGGCCGAAGATTATGCTAGAAAAGCAAGGAATGCCAGAGAACGTGCCCAGGATTACATGAGAAAGGCCGAGAATGCATTGAAAAGAGCAAAATAGGTCTATGGATGTGGTTGTTTTACAACATGGAACTACAAAATTGGATGGAGGTGTATATTTGTACATATAGGCGCACCCGACAAACCCTGTGGGAAGAATGTACGGATGCTAACCCAAAACTGTTGCTAAACGATACATGAAGAAAGGTATGTCTCT
>CAMGIP010000095.1 GCA_946056155.1 uncultured Mediterranea sp.
TTTTCCCTGAAAGATTCCTCAAACAAAACAGGAGCTCTCCGGCAACTTTGGGGGTTGAAACGGATTCCCTCTCTTTTGATTTCAAAGCAAAAATACCTCAAATAACAGGAGTTTTCCGATAGCCTTGGGGGTGAAGCGGATTCACTCTTTGATCTTCTCCTTGTAGAGTTTGAAACGTTCGGTGATGTCTCGGACGAAATTATAGGTCTCCACACCACGGAAATAGCCGAACTTGCAGACCGGATCGGTGAAGTATTCCTCATTGCTCTTGAGCAGGATAAACTTCTCGACATGGTTGTGCCAGACATACTTGTTCTTGCCGTACTTCTCCGCTAAGGCCATAGCATCCAGCACGTGACCCGAGCCGGAGTTGTAGGCAGCCAGGATAAAGTGGATGCGCTCCTCCTCAGGTACAGCGCTGAAGCTGCGTGCCGTCAGCCCGATGTATTTCACCGCTGCCTTGACGCTCTCCTCTGGATTATGTTCCTTTCCCTCGGGTACTCCCATCGCTTTGGCAGTTCGCGGCATCAGTTGCATCAGCCCTCTGGCTCCAGCCCAGGAGACAGCCAGTGTGTCGAAGTTGGATTCATTGTAGGCCAAAGAGGCCAGCAGACGCCAGTCCCACTTGATGGTGGGTGCATACTTCTTGAAGAGGTCGTCATAGTGTGAAATCTTGCCTTCGCGCAGAGAGAGGATAGGGGAGTGGGGGCGTGACTTGCTGATCTCGAAGTAGCGCTTCATACTGGCCGTGTAGGCCGGAGAGGTGATGTTTTCGCTATGCCATCGGTCGGCCGCCGCTGCCAGATGGACACTCTCCTTACGTACCGCCCACGAAGCCCGCTGGTCAAAGCTGATATTGAGCGCGATGTCCAGATTGGGGAAGTAGGTGGCATTGAGTCGGGCGATGTCATTGTCTGCCACGGTATAGTCTATCTTGCCCCTTGCCACCTCTGCAATGAGCTCCTCCACGCTGATGCTGTCGTTGCTGGCTTGTTTCACTTGGATGATGCCTCCCAACTCATCATTCAGATTGTTCAGTCGGTTGAGATATTTGCCCGGAATGGCATAGACCTCCTTGCCTACCAGGTCGGTTACATCGCGCAGTACAGGACTATTTCCCACTTTGCGCTGTACAATCACCTGATGGGTTATCACCTCATCGCCGCAGTAGGTCATGCTGTCTTTCCATGCCTTGGTGATAGGCATGGGGTAGGCAATCAGGTCCCCTTCGCCACGAAGGAGCATTTCCTTCAGCTGGCGGGTACTTTTGCCCACCTTCACCGTCAGCTTTACGCCCAAACTCTTGGCAAACTGCTGGCAAAGTTCGTACTGGAATCCCATCTCCTGACCACGGTAGATGAAGTAGGAGGTGGAACTGTAGAGGGTAAGCATCACCAGCTCACCACTATCCTTTATCTGCTCCAGGTCGTCATGACCATCAATCGGTGAATGATGCTTAGGCTTGCAGGAGGCCAGCAGGAGAATCAGAAGGGCAAACACTATTTTCATGGTCGGTACTTTTTCGTAGTTGGTATGGTACGGTCTCTGTATGATTTGCAATAACTTCTCGGCTGAAAATATGGATTTGTTGAACCCTTTGGCTCAACTCTTCAGCTGAAAAACATTGATCAGTTGAAATCGCTGGGGCAACTTATATCCGCTCCGTTACTTCAGGTGCTTCTTGATGTACATAGTCAGGATTTGAATCGCCACCTGGTTGTTTCCCCCTTCGGGTACGATGATGTCGGCATAGCGTTTGCAAGGTTCGATAAACTGCAAGTGCATGGGCTTCAGCACCCGGGTGTAGCGAGCCATCACCGCTTCGGCCGTACGCCCACGCTCCACAACATCGCGCTGGATAACGCGGATGAGCCGTTCATCGGGATCGGCATCCACGAAGATTTTCAAGTCCATCATCTTCCTCAGCTCTGGATCACACAGGGCCAGAATACCCTCGATGATGATGACCTCGCGTGGCGCAATATGGACGGTTTCCGGCATCCGGCTACTGGTGATGTAGTCGTAGATGGGCTGTTCGATACTTTTTCCCTGACGAAGCATATTCACATGACTGCTCAGCAGCGGCCAGTCGAAGGCATCGGGATGGTCGAAATTGATGTTCTGTCTCTCCTCCATTGGCACGTGGCTACTGTCCTTATAATAGGAGTCTTGCGGCAGCAATACCACCTCATCTTTGGGGAGACTCTCGATGATTTTGCGTACTACGGTGGTTTTTCCCGAGCCAGTTCCGCCTGCAATTCCAATAATTAACATTCGTTTAAAAGCTATTTGAATTAATTGTTCTATTTTTGCTCACAAAAATACGCATATTTCATTAAAAACAAAAAATATAACTCAAAGTTATGGTCAAACACATTGTTTTATTTAAGTTAAAGGAGGAGGCTCCCCCTGAAAAGAAGCTTCTGGCGATGCAACAGTTCAAGCAGGCTATCGAGGCTTTGCCCGAGAAAATCAATCTTATACGGCATATTGAGGTGGGTCTCAACATCAATCCTGGAGAGACTTGGAGCATCGCTCTGTATAGCGAGTTTGACTCTTTGGAGGATGTGAAGGCATACGCTGTACATCCCGACCATGTGGCTGCCGGCAAACTGCTGGCCGAGGTTAAAGAGAGTCGGGCCTGCGTGGATTATGAAATCTGACGAAAAACACAAACCTATTAATAAAAGAAGATTTATGAAAAGAGTATGTATGTTCTTGTGTTCTGCTCTGATGATGCTCTCTATGGCGGCACAGATTCAGGAACCGGTAAAGTTTAAGGTCAATTTAGAGAAAAGTTCTGCCAATGAGGCTGAAATTGTCTTCGTGGCAAGTATTGAAAACGGATGGCACGTCTATTCCACTGATTTGGGTGACGATGGTCCTACTTCTGCCTCCTTTGCGACTGATGCCCTGCAGGGGGCTATTTTGGTAGGCAAACTGAAGCCCGGACCCAAGGAGATAGAGAGTTTTGATGATATGTTTGGCATGAAGGTGCGCTATTTTGAGAAAGAGGCACGCTTTGTGCAGCGGGTGAAATTTACGGGTGGCGATTACCACATCAAGGGTTACTTGGAGTTTGGTGCATGCAACAACGAAAACTGTCTGCCTCCTACGCAGGTGGAATTTGATTTCACCGGTACCACTGCTGGTTCTGCCAAGGCTGCTGTGGACTCTAAGGCTGCTGCAACAACCTCTGCTGCATCTGGTGCTGCCGCTAAGGCCGACAAAGCAACAGCTGTTGCTCCTGCTCAGGGTGATGTGGCTACTCCTGTTGCTGCCAGCAATGCAGAAGCTACTGCTGCAACTCAGGACGATGCGGCCGTTTCTGCCGCTGATGGCAATGGAAACGCTGCTCCTGCATCTGCTGCCACAGCCACCGCTGCAGCCGAAACTGCTGCTGCCCGAGTGGATGTGCCGCAGGCTCTCTCCGCTGCTGCCGACCTCTGGCGCCCGGTGATCAGCGAACTGCAGGGTAAGGGTGAGTCATCGCCCCAAGGTGATCTCTCTTGGTTCTATATCTTCGGTATGGGATTCGTCGGTGGTCTGCTGGCCCTCTTCACCCCCTGTGTATGGCCTATCATTCCGATGACCGTCAGCTTCTTCCTCAAACGGTCCAAGGATAAGGCAAAGGGTATCCGTGATGCATGGACCTATGGCGCATCCATCGTGGTCATCTACGTCACTTTGGGTTTGGCCATTACCCTGCTGTTTGGTGCCAGTGCGCTCAATGCACTCTCTACCAATGCCGTATTCAACATCCTCTTCTGCCTGATGCTGGTGGTCTTTGCCGCCTCTTTCTTCGGAGCCTTCGAGTTGACGCTGCCCTCCAAGTGGAGCAACGCTGTCGATAGCAAGGCTGAGGCTACGAGCGGTCTGCTGAGCATCTTCCTCATGGCTTTTACCCTTTCGCTGGTATCCTTCTCCTGCACCGGTCCTATCGTAGGCTTCCTGTTGGTGGAGGTTTCCACTACCGGTAGTGTGCTGGCTCCCGCATTGGGTATGTTTGGCTTTGCTCTGGCTCTCGCTCTCCCCTTCACCCTCTTTGCACTCTTCCCCTCCTGGTTGAAGTCGATGCCCAAGAGTGGCGGCTGGATGAATGTTATCAAGGTATCGCTCGGTTTCCTGGAACTGGCCTTTGCGCTGAAGTTCCTCTCCGTGGCCGACTTGGCCTATGGCTGGCGTCTGCTGGACCGCGAAACCTTCCTGGCGTTGTGGATTGTCATCTTTGCTCTGCTCGGTTTCTATCTCTTAGGAAAGATCAAGTTCCCCCACGATGATGACGACAATAAGGTGAGCGTATCTCGTTTCTTCCTGGCTTTGTGCTCCCTCTCTTTTGCCCTCTACATGGTGCCCGGTCTGTGGGGTGCCCCGCTGAAGGCTGTCAGTGCTTTTGCTCCTCCCATGCAGACACAGGACTTCAACCTCTACAAGAACGAGGTGCATGCCCAGTTTACGGATTATGAGCAGGGTATGGCTTATGCCAAGAAGGAGGGTAAACCTGTCATGATTGACTTCACCGGCTATGGCTGTGTCAACTGCCGAAAGATGGAGTTGGCGGTGTGGACTGATTCAAAGGTCAGCTCTATCATGCAGAACGACTATGTGCTCATCACGCTCTATGTGGATGAAAAGACTCCGCTGCCGCAGCCTATCGTGGTGACGGAGAATGGCAAGCAGCGTACACTGCGTACGGTGGGTGACAAGTGGAGCTACCTGCAGCGCGTGAAGTTCGGTGCCAATGCACAGCCCTTCTATGTGCTGATTGATAACGAGGGAATGCCTTTGAACAAGAGCTACTCGTTTGACGAGAATGTAGATCACTATGTGGAGTTCCTCCAGACTGGTCTGCGCAACTACCGTAAGCGTTGATTGTTAAACCTCAATCGGTCATTAGCCTGTTAATGAGCAAACCGGCTCTCTTTTTTGTTCTCCAAACGAAAAACATCTGCTCAAAAATAGACGTTATGATCATCCTAACGAGAATAACCGATTGGGGTCTAAAATTTGTCAATCTTCCAACAAGTCAATGATGTGCAAGTGGATGACTTGTGCAATGGAATAATAAGAATGCAGGCAAGCCACAATGGCTTGCCTGCATTGTTTCAGCCGGATAGTCAGTCAGCTTGACCTTTCAATCTGTACCTTCAGCTTTTGGGGTATTACTTCTTGTATCCGCACTTCGGGCAAACACCCTCTTCGTTGAGTGCCACGCCGCAGAGCGGGCAGCGGTCAATCTCCTTGCGTGAGCTGAATTCGCAAGAGGCGGCATTCACACCGCTGGTGAAGGTCAGCTTGGCAATGTTCAGTTTGTCCTTCAGCAGTTCATAGACAATCTTGATCATACCCTCTACGGTCATTGTCTCCTTGGTGACTACCAGACGAGCATCGGGATAAGCCGTGGCCAGTTCGGTCTTGAAGGCTTCTCCCTTCATCTTGTTCTGGGGATGACCATCGCGGATACCCTGTTTCTCATACACATCCAGAATGGCCGGCAGCAGCGGGTCGTCCTGACGCAGAATCAGGGCATGGTCGAAGTTCTTCAATACATCCCACGCCACTTTCTGAATCTCATTACAGGGGTAAACCATGTTAACACCCTCGTTGACAGAGCCTTCTACCTCAATGGTCAGTACACCGGTATGGCCGTGAAGGTATTGAGCTTCGCCTTGGAATCCGTAAAAACGGTGGGCATACTGCAGATCAAATGTTGTAATGCTTCTCATAATTTTTCTCCTTTCGTAAATTAAATATAGGTTAGTCTTTCTATTTGGGAAACGTTTTCGCTCCTCTGATGGTTCAAAGATAATCTAAAATAATCGGTTGCACAACCGATGGTTTCGAATCGGATGTAGATGGCTTCGAATTGGCAATCCATTCTGCACCCTCTTCCTTTGGGAGAGTGTAGGAAATCTCTTATTTTTGCACCATAATCAAAGCCTGGAGCAATGCATTTAAGACAATTGGAATATATCATCATGCTGGAGGAGACTCAACAAGCTAATAAAGCGGCCGATCGTTGCGGTGTGGCCCACTCTACATTGTGTTATATGGTACAGAAGCTGGAGGAGGAGTTGGGGGTGAAGCTTTTCGATCGAAATAGCCAGCGGACTTTGCCTACTCCTGCGGGTGAACGGGTACTTACATTGGCTAAGGAGATTTTGGCGCAGGTGTCGTGTATGCGGCAGGTTGCTCAGGAGGCGAATGGCTCGATGAACGGAGTGGTGCGTCTGGGCATACTGCCCACCGTGGCTCCCTACCTCTTGCCCCGTTTCTTTCCGCTGTTTCGCAAGCAGCATCCAGAGACTGATCTGCATGTGCTGGAGATGAAGACCGATGAGTTGAATTGTGCCCTTGATGAGGGGCAAATCGATGCCGCCATTTGGGTTAATCTCAAGGAAAAGAGGTTCAACTACCAGAAGAGTCTCTATTTTGAACAGTTCGTAGGTTACGTCTCTCGTGAGAGCCGTCTTTTCGGACAGCCTTCGCTTCGAAGTTCAGACCTTCAGCATGAGTACCTTTGGCTGCTCGACGAGGGTCACTGTTTCCGCGACCAACTGGTCAAGTTCTGCCACATGGAGAGGGCGCAGGAGAGCAGGAAAGCCTACTCATTGGGGAGTATTGAGACCTTTATGCGGATGGTTGAGGGTGGTCAAGGTGTGACTTTCATTCCCGAACTGGCTGTCGATCAGCTTACCAAGAGCCAGCGCGAGTTGGTGCGTCCCTTTGCTTTGCCCACGCCTACGCGTGAGATTGTACTTACCTGTTCTGATAAGTTTGTCCGTTACTCGCTGTTGGATCTGATACGTGATGCCATCCTCGCCAAGATTCCCAAGCGGATGCAGACGTTGCAGCCAACGCAGCTAAGGATTTGACCGCATGGGTTCAGTGGCCCTCGTTGACTCATCCTGCAATGGCCTCGCACTTGGCAGTAGGTTGTCAATGCTCGGCAGATAAAGCCTTTTTCGAGCTTCTCTTTATAATATAAGTATAGGTGAGCAGTACGATGTTCATCAACAGGGCATAGATGATGGCTGGTACCGCCATACGGGCATCATTGAAGACAAAGGGACTGGAGGCCAATGCAATGGCTTGGGCTGCATTCTGCATGCCTATCTCTATGACGATGGTGCGACGCTCTCTGCCCTCCAGTCCCATAAGACGGGAGATGCCGTCTCCAAGTAGAATGCAGATGAGGATGAGCAGCAGAACGGCGAGACCCAATTCGCCGATGTACAAGCGGATGGATTCGAACTCCTTGATGAAGAAGAGCAGGGCCAGCAATACTAAACAAGGGAAGGCTATCTTGGAGAGTACCTTTTCGATACGGGCGGCACCCTCTGGCGCATAATGGCGGGTCAAGATGCCGATGAGGATAGGCAAGAGCATGGTAAAGAGGTTCTGCATCATCAGTTTGCCTACGGGCAGGGTGATGGCTCCTTCGTGGAAGAGGTGGCTGTGGAGCAGGGCCCACTCCATGATGATGGGCAGGGTGAAAAGGGTGATGAGACTGCTGAAAGCGGTGAGTGAAACAGACAGTGCCACATCTCCTCCGGCCAGCAGCGAAAAGATGTTGCTTGAGCTTCCACCGGGACAGCAGGCAATCAGCACAAAACCTACGGCAAAGACCGGAGGCAGAGCAAAACATTGGGTCAGGAGCAGTGCTACTGCAGGTAGTGCTACCAACTGACCAATCAGTCCTGCCCAAAGTGCCTTCGGACGGGTAACAAATAGGCGGAAATCGCTCCACTGAAGGGTCAGACCCAGGTCAAACATCAGTAGGGTTAGTATGGGCATAACAATCAAAATCGACATCATACTGTTATCAATGTATTAAATTAAATATCAGTTAGTTTACTTTGTTATAATTGGTTGGTTTACCGGCATTGTCTTTCGTTTGTCTCTTCGGATCATGTTGGTCTCTCCTTAGCGTTTCTGGTGACGTTTATTCTCACTTTCTACGGTGAAGCACATCTTAGAAAGCAATTTGGAACTGGGTGACCCATGAACGGGAGATCTCACCGCTTTTGCGGTTCTTGAACACATACTGGCTGCGGATACAGCATTGCTTGTAGAGCCAATATTGCAGACCGCCAATCCAATTGTGCGTGGCCGTGGCATCGATATCCCTGTTTCGTTTCAGGTAGTCGTAGTTGGCCACCAGGTCCAGTTTGCCAGTGAGATGGAATTCCGCATTGGCATACCAACCCATGCTCTTGGCTCCTCCGTCGTTGCCCCACATGGCCTCTGAGCGAAAGTTTAGCACACGGTTCTTGTGGTCAGCCCCTATCGAGAAGCGATTGCGTCGGTAGTTGTCGCCTTGTGCAAAGCAGTTGAAGGGTGAGGGTGCCTGAGCCTGTGCCGTACCCAAAATGAAAGAACCGCTGAAGGTGGTCTTTTTCCAAGGCATGAAGTTGAGTTGCCCGATGATATCCTTTTGGTTATTGTTCTCCTTCTGGTTCATGCCCGCTCCGTTGAATACACCGATGCTATAGTTCACTCGCGGACGCCCCTCTTTAATCCAGAGGTCACCGGTCAGCATCACACCCATGTCGCGTCCTACCCGACCTATGCCAAAACAGGGGTCACCTGCGATACCCGCCATGTAGGCTACCGATTCGTCCAAGTTGATGTTGCTGATGAGGGTAGGGGGAAGCAAGCTCTCCATGGTAAAGGGCTGTTTGTACTGTCCGACTCTCACCTTCAGAGCCGGTGAGAAGGCATATTGTGCATAATACTCATGCATCTTGCCGGTGGAGAAGTCGTACATCAGCCAGAAGCTAATCTCTTTGGTGATGCGTGCATCTGCCATGAGGATAAACCGCTGCATGGTCAGTGCGTTCTCGCTTTTGCCCCCGCTTCGGGTTACAGCATAGCTGCTCTGCCCATAGCCCATTAGCTTGAGGGTGCTCTGTCCCAACTGGATAGACGGAAGGGCGGGGGCATAGGCCGCCTCCTCATCTCCTGTGGCAAAGAGGGGCGTGGCGACAACAAGCAGCAGTGTTGCAAGCAGCAGACCATATTTCCGACACCCTATTCCATCCCTTAGACGGCTCATCCTCCTCCTAGTATTCCCCATCTCATTCCTCAGATTCCCCATCTCATTTCTCAGATTCTCCATCTCATTCCTCAGATTCTCCATCTCATTTCCCGGATTCCCCATCTCATTTCTCGGATTCCCCATCTCATTTCTCGGATTCCCCATCTCATTTCCCAGATTCCCCATCTCTGTTAGTTCTGTCTCTCCTGTATAGATATCTCTACTCATAGAGTCATCCGTTGTAATGTCTTTCTTTGTCATTTTGGGTTGTTTTAAGAGTTGTTAATCAGCTGATTACCATGAATCCATCGCAGCTCCGAAGCAGATTTGCAGCAACTGTTTGGAAAACGGGCCCTGCTTCGGCAACGAAGTTGCAAAAGTATATAAAATCCACGGAATACCATGTACTTTTATTCAAGAAATACAAAATGAGTGAAAAAAGAACAAAGTGTATGATTTTTTACTCTTTTTTCTTCCCCAAACCTATGGATTTAAGATTTTTTTGCGACCTTTGTCTAATGAATCTCTCCATCGCTTTCCTTTTTCTTTTTAACCTGGAAAGAGGCGGTGGGTGGGGTTCGGATAAAGAAACAAATTGCTCAATAACCTATTCACTGAAAAATGGAAAGAACTTGGAGATGGTTTGGCAAGAAGGACAAGATTACCCTTGCCATGCTCAAAGAAATTGGTGTGGAAGGCATTGTGACCGCCCTCCATGATGTACCCTTGGGACAGGTATGGAGCCGTGAGGCTATCCGCGATATGTGCCAATACATCGGACAGTACGGTATGCGATGGAGCGTTGTGGAGAGTCTGCCTGTGGTGGAGACCATCAAGTATGGAGGTCCAGACCGCGA
>CAMGIP010000096.1 GCA_946056155.1 uncultured Mediterranea sp.
TTCACCCTGCGTCGGTTGCAACCTACAGATTAGCCGAAAGAAAGCGACGCATGACGGCTTCGGGGAGTCCGCGGCGATGGGCATAGTCGCGCAACTGCTCCTCGTCAATCTTGCCGACAGAGAAATAGCGGGAGGCCGGATGGCCGAACATCAGACCACAGGTGGAGGCATGAGGGTGCATGGCACCACTCTCTGTCAGCGTGATGCCCACCTCATGCAACGGAAGTAATTGGTTGAAAAGGAAGATGACCGATTGGTCGGGTAGGGAGGGATAGCCCACAGCGGGACGTATGCCTTGGAATTTCTCATTAAGCAGGTCGGGAATGGGGAGCTCCTCATCAGGTGCATAACCCCAGGCCGAACGGCGCACGTAGCGGTGAATGCACTCTACCGCTGCCTCTGCCAGACGGTCGGTCAGGGTCTGGAGCAACAGGTGGCGGTAGGGGTCTGCACGGAACAGCTCTTCATGGGTACAGTGTACACTGGTGGCAAAGATGCCTACTGTACTGGCCACATCGAATCTACCAGCATCATCGACTACACCTGCATCATCGGCCGCGTTTGAAATATCGGCTGCTGTAGATGAAAGGGGGCGGACAAAGTCGCTCAAGCAGAGACAGGGTTCTCCTGACCGGGGGGATTGCTGCCGGAGGAGGGGTATGCGTACCCCGTCCAACCACAAATCATCGCCCTGACTGCCTGCGCGGCAAAGACGGAATGCGGCTTTCACCTCAACCTGTCCCTCCACCTCACGAAGCAGGGCAAGCGAATCGCAGCAGAGCTTCATGGCCTCTTCTGCCTGACTCTGCTGCTCTTCCGGAAAGCTGTGTACCCATGCCGAGCGGCAGGCCGGACAGCCATGCACAGAGGCTGCCCCTGCAAAGCGGGGGGATATGCCCCAGGCATGGAGATAATAAATCCAGTTGATGTAGGGCACCAGTTGGGATACCCTGTAGCTGATCAACTCCTGTTTCATCGATTCCTTACTTAGTTTCGCATGTCTGAGACATGCTGCCCATTTGAAAAATACTATCTTTCAAAGAGTAATGCTTCGCCGCGCTGGCTCTCATCCACCTGCTTGCCGTCGAACACTTGATGTCCATTGACGAAGGTCTTCTCCACTCGCCAGCTGAATTGAGTACCCGCCAGAGGAGTCCATCCACATTTGCTCAGCACCTGCTCGTTGCTTACAGTCCACGGTTCGCCCTTACGCACCAGAACCAAGTCGGCCTTATACCCTTCGCGGATAAATCCTCGCTGCGCGATGTGGAAAAGTTTGGCCGGGTTGTGGCACATCTTCTCCACCATCAACTCGATAGGAAGCACTCCCTGATTGACCAATTCCAGCATGGCTACTAAGGAGAACTGAATCATGGGCATGCCCGATGCTGCCTTGAGCGCTCCTCCCTCCTTGTCGCTCAGCAGGTGAGGGGCATGGTCCGTGCCGATGACGTCGATACGTCCTTCGGTGAGGGCTGCACGCAGATGGTCGCGGTCGCTTTTGGATTTGATGGCAGGATTCACCTTGATGAGCGCACCCTGGCGGTTGTAGTCCGATTGCTGGAACCAGAGATGGCCAATGCAGGCCTCTGCGGTGATACGTTTCTCTTCCAAAGGATCGGTAGAGAAGTACTTCAGCTCCCTATTGGAAGAGACATGAAGCACATGCAGACGGGCCCCTGTATCCTGGGCCAGTTCGGTGGCTAAGCGTACGGAGGCCTCGCAAGCTTTGGCCGATCGGATGAAGGAGTGCGTGGCCACGTTCACCACGCCGTTGACCGCCTGTTTCTCGGCCAGCGCAGCATTCTTGGCGATGATGGCCTGATCCTCGCAGTGGGCAGCTATCAGCAAGTCACCCGCAGCAGTAAATACATGAATCAATTGTCTCATGCCGGAAACCAGCATGTTACCCGTGCTGGAGCCCATGAAGAGCTTGATACCACATACGCGGCGCTTGTCCAGCTCCTGGAAAAGTCGGTAGTTGCTGTCTGTGGCTCCGAAATAGCAGGAGTGGTTGACCAAGCACCGCTCGTCCAGCATTTTCATCTTCTCCTCCAGTGCCTCCAAAGTGGTGGTCTGAGGATTGGTGTTGGGCATATCCATGATGGAGGTTACTCCTCCGGCAGCAGCCGCACGGCTCTCGGTGAGCATGTCCGCCTTCTGGGTGAATCCAGGATCGCGGAAATGGACATGGTCATCGATGATGCCCGGAAGCAGATAGCATCCCGTGGCGTCAATGACCTCATCGCAAGGGGCGGAGAGGGGTTTCCCGTCAGTCAGCACTTCGGCAATTCGTCCCTCTTCCATTACTAATGAACCCTGTTTGGTTGAGCCTTCATTTACGATAAAGGCGTTGTGTATTAATATTCTGCTCATGATGATTGTATTTCTATTTCATAATCTATTACTCCAGTTGCTGGTTGGATTTCCGGCCTCCCTTTTGCGGGTACTCCTTCATCAGTCCGTCCCATTTGAGCCGGATGACCCCAAACATGGCCTCCCCGAAGATACTGCTGTTCATCTTCGAGGTGCCCAGTTCGCGGTTGATGAAGATGACGGGTACCTCCTTGACCTTGAAGCCACACTGGTAGGCGGTAAATTTCATCTCTATCTGGAAGGCATATCCCTTGAAACGAATCTGATCCAATGGCATGGTGCTCAGCACTTCACGGCGATAGCAGACAAAGCCGGCCGTGGTGTCGTGGATGGGGAGTCCGGTAATCAGCCGCACATATTTGGAGGCAAAGTAGGACATCAGGACACGACTCATGGGCCAGTTGACCACATTCACTCCGCTCACATAGCGCGAACCGATGGAGAGGTCTGCTCCATCCTTGGCGCAGGCGTCGTAGAGCCGTGGCAAGTCGTTGGGATTGTGGCTGAAATCGGCATCCATTTCAAAGATGTAGTCGTATGACCGCTCCAAAGCCCAGCGGAATCCTGCAATGTAGGCTGTGCCCAATCCCAGCTTGCCGCTCCGCTCTACCATGAAGAGGCGGTCGGGGAACTCGCCTTGAAGACGCCGCACGATGTCGGCTGTACCGTCCGGCGAACCGTCTTCTACCACCAGAATATGGTAGTATCCCTCCAAGGCAAACACTGCCTTGATGATTTGCTCAATGTTTTCACGCTCGTTGTATGTCGGTATGATGACCAGTCTATCAGAGTTCTGCATAATTCTTCGCATAAAAATCTTTGCACAAAAATAGATACTTCTTCAGATTTAGGCAAATCTTCGAGGAACTTTTGTACTTTTGCACCGCAAATTGAATCGTGATGATGACAATTACTGAATTACAAGAGCGATATGCGGCTCATCCGCACATCAAAGCGATGGTGCGTCTGCTCGATGCTGGAGAGGCTCACCACATCTACTGCGGGGGACTTTGCGCCTCCGCCCCCTCCCTTTTTGCCTCCTCTTTGGTAGATAAGGTGAAGAGAGACTTTGTCTATATCCTCGGTGACCTGGAAGAGGCTGGCTATTTCTACCATGACCTCGTGCAGTTGCTGGGCGATGAGCAGGTGCTGTTCTTCCCCTCCTCCTTCCGGAGGGCCATCAAGTTCGGTCAGAAGGATGCTGCCAACGAGATTCTCCGCACGGAGGTGCTTAGCCGCCTGCAGAAGGGGGACCGTCCTTGCTGTGTAGTGACCTATCCCGATGCGGTGGCTGAGAAGGTTGTCTCTCGGGAGGAGCTCAAGGAGAATACCCTCAAGCTGCATCAGGGTGAGAAGGTGGACATGACCTTTGTGACGGAGGTGCTCAGGAACTACGGCTTCCAGCAGGTCGATTATGTCTATGAGCCGGGCCAGTTTGCTCTGCGCGGTAGCATCATTGATGTCTTCTCCTTTTCCTCTGAATATCCCTACCGTATAGACTTTTTTGGCGATGAGGTGGAGAGTTTGCGTACCTTTGAGGTGCAGTCACAGCTCTCTCAAGCACGTTGCCCGGAGATTGTCATTGTGCCTGACCTCAGTTCAGACCTGACCAAGGCTGACACGGGGGGGATGGTATCTTTCCTTCACTTCCTGCCCTCAGACAGTGTGTTGGCCATGCGTGACCTGCTTTGGCTACAGCAGCGGGTACAACAGGTCTTTGAGGAGTCGCTCTCCCCTCAGGCTGAGGCTGTCAGGGAGGCCGAAGAGAATGGAGACATCTGTCTGGAAGGCAAGCTCATTGACGGCACCGACTTCCTGCATCAGGTGTTGCAGTTCACCCGAGTAGAGTTTGGAAATGCCCCTACAGGGACCCCTGATGCTTCACTCGCCTTCCATACCTCGGTCCAGCCCATCTTCCACAAGAACTTTGATTTGGTGGCTGACTCTTTCCAGCGCTACATGGCCGAAGGGTATGCACTCTACATCTGCAGCGACAGCCGCAAGCAGACCGACCGCATACGGGCTATCTTCGAGGACAGAGACCCTGCTACAACCATCCGCTTTGAGGCGGTGGAACATACTTTGCATGAGGGCTTTGCCGATGACACACTGCGGATGTGTATCTTCACCGACCATCAACTCTTTGACCGGTTTCACAAGTACAGCCTCAAGAGCGATAAGGCACGGAGCGGCAAGGTGGCACTCTCTCTTAAGGAGCTCAACCAGTTTACCCCGGGCGACTATGTAGTGCATACCGACCACGGGGTGGGCCGATTTGCTGGATTGGTGCGCATACCCAACGGCAACACTACTCAGGAGGTGATGAAGCTCATCTATCAGAACGATGATGTGGTCTTCGTATCTATCCACTCTCTCCACAAGGTCTCCAAGTACAAGGGTAAGGAGGGAGAGATGCCTCGACTCAACAAGTTGGGTACGGGTGCCTGGGAGAAACTGAAAGAACGTACAAAAAAGAAAATCAAGGATATAGCCCGTGACCTCATCCGTCTCTATTCGCAGCGACGTGAGGAGAAGGGCTTTGCCTACAGTCCCGATAGCTTCCTCCAACGCGAATTAGAGGCGAGCTTCCTCTATGAGGATACGCCTGACCAAAGTAAGGCTACGGCTGATGTCAAGGCCGACATGGAGAGTGCACGTCCTATGGATCGTTTGGTGTGTGGCGACGTAGGTTTCGGTAAGACAGAGGTGGCCGTTCGAGCTGCTTTCAAGGCTGCTGCGGACAATAAGCAGGTGGCTGTATTGGTACCTACCACAGTCCTGGCCTATCAGCACTACCAGACCTTCAGCGAACGGCTCAAGGGGATGCCTTGTCGCGTGGAGTACCTCAGTCGTGCCCGTACCTCCCCACAGACCAAGGCAATTCTCAAAGGGCTGGAAGCCGGAGAGGTGAATATTCTCATCGGTACTCACCGTATATTGGGTAAGGATGTGAAATTCAAGGACCTGGGCCTACTCATCATTGATGAGGAGCAGAAGTTTGGCGTATCGGTCAAGGAGAAGTTGCGTCAGCTCAAGGTGAACGTGGATACGCTCACGCTCACGGCTACCCCCATACCGCGCACGCTTCAGTTCTCGCTGATGGGGGCACGCGATCTCTCGGTTATCCAGACTCCGCCTCCCAACCGCTATCCCATCCAGACAGAGCTCCATACCTTCAGCGAGGAGGTGATTACCGATGCCATCAACTTTGAGATGAGTCGCAACGGACAGGTCTTCTTCGTAAACAACCGCATCCAGAATCTGCAGGAGCTGAAGGCGCTGATCCAACGCAATATTCCCGACTGCCGCGTGTGCGTAGGCCATGGGCAGATGGAGCCTGCCGAACTGGAGAAGATTATTCTGGACTTTGTCAACTACGACTATGATGTACTGCTGGCCACTACCATCATTGAGAGTGGCGTGGACATACCTAATGCCAATACCATCCTTATCAACCAGGCGCAGAATTTCGGCCTGAGCGACCTGCATCAGATGCGCGGACGGGTGGGACGGAGCAACAAGAAGGCCTTCTGCTATCTGCTGGCACCACCGCTCTCTTCGCTGAATCCGGAGGCCAAACGTCGCCTCCAGGCCATCGAGAACTTCAGCGATCTGGGCAGCGGCATACATATTGCCATGCAGGATTTGGACATTCGTGGAGCGGGCAATCTGCTGGGGGCTGAGCAGAGCGGATTCATCGCTGATCTTGGGTATGAGACCTATCAGAAGATCCTGTCAGAAGCTGTACGCGAACTGCGTACCAATGAGTTTGCCGAGCTTTGTGCCGAGGAACAGAAGGTAGATGGTACCGGGCAGATTAGCGGCGAGCAGTTTGTGGAGGAGACGCAGGTAGATAGTGACCTCGAACTGCTTCTGCCTGCCGACTATGTGACGGGTAGCAGTGAGCGTATGCTGCTCTATCGCGAACTGGATTCGCTCACCCTCGACACCGAGGTGGAGGCCTACCGCCAACGGTTGGTCGATCGCTTCGGCCCTGTACCCCCCGAGACGGAGGAGTTGCTGCGCATCGTGCCCCTGAAGCGATTAGCAGCTCGTATGGGGGCGGAGAAAGTGGTTCTCAAGGCAGGGCGCATGACGCTTTTCTTGGTTTCCAATCCCAACAGCCCTTACTACCAGAGCCAGGCTTTCGGGCGCATCATTGCCTATATGATGAAATATACCCGTCGGTGCGACTTGCGTGAACAGCAGGGTAAGCGTAGCCTCTTGGTCAAGGAGGTGACGACCGTGGCTGAGGCGGTGAGTGTGCTGCAGGAGATGACGGTGATGAGTTGCGATTGAGGGGAAGAAAAGAGTTGGCTATTGAAAGCGAGTGGTCAACACAGCGTGTTGTCGGCTTGAAAAAGCGTGGTCAACAGTGAGTGAGTTGTCAATAGAGAACCTGTTGTCAACTGGAATGAGTTAACAATTGAAAAAGAAAAACAAATCATGATAGTATGTATTGCAGAGAAGCCCTCCGTGGCACGAGATATAGCCAGTGTGCTGGGAGCAACAGAGAAGAAAGATGGATACATCGAAGGCAACGGGTATCAGGTGACCTGGACCTTCGGCCACCTCTGTACGCTCAAGGAGCCGCATGATTATGCCCCGCAATGGAAGGAGTGGCGATTGGAATGGTTGCCCATGATTCCGCCCAGATTTGGTATCAAACTCATCAGTAATCCTACGTATGAGAAGCAGTTTCACACCATTGAAAGGCTCATGCAACAGGCTGACATGATTGTCAACTGTGGTGATGCCGGCCAGGAGGGAGAATTGATTCAGCGCTGGGTGATGCAGAAGGCGGGAGCCAGATGTCCCGTCAAGCGGCTTTGGATCTCTTCGCTGACCGAAGAGGCCATCCGTGAGGGGTTCGACCAGCTGAAGGATGCTTCTGAGTTTCAGTCGCTCTATGAGGCTGGACTCTCCCGTGCTATAGGTGACTGGTTGCTTGGAATGAATGCCACGCGGCTCTATACCATGAAGTATGGCCAAAGTAGGCAGGTGCTCTCCGTAGGCAGGGTGCAGACCCCCACTTTGGCTCTGATTGTCAACCGACAGATGGAGATTGAGCACTTTGTGCCCAAGCAGTTTTGGGATCTGAAGACTATATACCGCGACACCACCTTCTCGGCTCTGATCAAGAAGAGTGATGAGGAACTGGCCTTGGAGGCGGAAAAGCGGAAGGAGGCCATTGAGGCGGGAAAGAAACCGCCCAAGGAGGAGGAGAATCGGGGTATTGACCCCATTGTGGACTGGGAAGTGGGCGAGCAGCTGGTGGAGCAGATCAAAGACCTCCCCTTTGAAATCACCTCCGTCACTCGCAAGGAGGGGCGAGAGGCTCCACCGAGGCTCTTCGACCTCACCTCACTCCAGGTGGAATGCAACCGTAAGTTTGCCTATTCAGCCGAGGATACACTCAAGACCATACAGTCGCTCTACGAGAAGAAACTGACCACCTATCCGCGTGTAGATACCACCTTCCTCAGCGATGATATCTACCCCAAGTGTCCCTCCATCCTCAAAGGGCTGCGCGACTATGCCCAGTTTACTGCTCTCTTGGAGGGGAAGACGCTCAACAAGTCCAAGAAGGTGTTTGACAACAGCAAGGTGACTGACCACCATGCCATCATTCCCACGGGACAATATCCTCAGGGACTCACTTCGTTGGAGCGTAATGTCTATGACCTGGTGGCCCGCCGCTTCATTGCCGCCTTCTATCCGGACTGTCGCTTTGCAGCCACTACCGTGATGGGGTGTGCCGGTGAGATCGAGTTCAAGGCTACTGGTCGTCAAGTACTGGATCCGGGATGGCGCGTTCTTTTTGGCGCACAGCAGAACGATGAGGAGCAGAACGGGGGCGAATCCTCCAATGAAGCAGACCGTACGCTGCCTGCTTTCGTGAAGGGGGAGAGCGGACCGCATACACCTGGACTGACCGAACGGTGGACGCAACCGCCGCGTCCCTATACGGAGGCTACCCTGTTAAGGGCCATGGAGACCGCCGGTAAGTTAGTCACGGATGACGAACTGCGTGATGCGTTGAAAGAGAATGGTATAGGTCGCCCCTCTACCCGGGCCGCCATTATTGAAACTCTTTTCAAACGCAACTATATCCGCAAGGAGAAGAAGAATCTGATAGCTACACCTACAGGTATAGAACTGATACAGCTTATTCATGAGGAACTGCTCAAATCGGCCGAATTGACCGGTATCTGGGAGAAGAAACTGCGTGAAATAGAGCGACGTACTTACAGTGCCCCCCATTTTCTGGAGGAACTCAAACAGATGGTGTGTGAGGTGGTTGGCCAGGTCATGGCTGACCGTAGCAACCGACGCATCACAACGGTGACTCCTGGATTGGCGGCTAAGGAGTCAAAAGACTCGAAGGATGCAAAAGAGGTGAAGAAAAGAGCTCCGCGCAAGGCGAAGTCAGACGCTGCCAGTGCTTCATCAACAACTACCAAATCTCCCCGTAAAAAGGCAGCAGCTGACTCTGCTCAGCCCGCATCATCAGCTTCTGTTGATACGGTTGCAGCATCGGCTTCTGCTCAGCCTGCCGGAGAAGAGGCTTTGGTCGGACAGCCCTGTCCGCTTTGCGGCAAGGGAATCATCCTTAAAGGGCGGACCGCCTACGGCTGTTCCGAGTGGAGGAACGGATGCACATGGCGAAAGCCCTTTTGAGGAATACACTCCTTACGGCTTTACCATCCCCAGGGGAGTCCTATCAGCATCCAGAGAGCGAAGAGGAGACTCCAAAGCAGAAGCAGGGTGAATGAGTAACGCCAGGTGAGGGAGAGCCAGGCGGAATAGGTGGCTTTGGGAGAGTATCTCCGGATCATGACGAGCAGGAAGGGGAGATAATACATGAAGGGGCTGAGCACATTGGTGCAACTGTCACCGATGCGGAAGGCACACTCCACCGCCTCAGGTGTGAGGGTGCCCGCTGTAGCGGTGAGGCTACTCATCCCTTCGGCCCAAGGGAGTAGAAGCAGGGGAGTTATGCCCCATTTGGCCATGGGGGAGACCAGAAAGATATTGCATACGGCCGTGAGTAGAATCAGCAGCAGAAAGCCCGTCAATGGGAAACCTTGAAGCAGGGGAAGGGAGAGGTCAGAGAGTAGGCTACTTCCTTTCAGAGCCAGATAGAGGTCGAGGTGCGAGTAGCTGAAGATGGCAGCCATTTGGGCCATGAAGAAGAGGAGCAGAAAGAAATCCTTCAACAGGGGGTAGTAATGGGTAATCCCCTGTATGAGGTCGCTGTCGGTGCGGTAGCGACCCGAGAGAAATCCGTACACACTGCCCATCACCCCCAAACCTACGGAAATCAGGAATTCCATGCTCTCCATCAGAGGAGAGAAGGCCAGACTGCCATTGACGCTGCGCAGGGCACCTCCGGATGAATTGGTAATCCAGATGATGACTCCCGTGTAGAGGAGACCGGATAGGAGAGCACCACGGAAGGCACGTCG
>CAMGIP010000097.1 GCA_946056155.1 uncultured Mediterranea sp.
GGCCAGATGTATGACAACTTTGAAGAAGAGGCTGCCAAGAAGGGTCCCAAGGAATTGGCCATGGCCAAGAGCAAGAGAGACTCGGGTTTCCAGCTCTTCTACGTATTCATCAATGTCGGTGGTCTGGTGGCTCCTTTTGTGGCACCTATCCTGCGCGAATGGTGGCTGAAGGCTCACGACATGCTTTACAATGCCCAGCTGCCTGCACTCTGCCACAAGTACCTCAATGAGGGTGCTTCCATGGACGGCCAGCAGTTGGATAACCTCAATACCTGGATGGCAGCTGCCGGTGGTAATATCAATGACCTGACCGCCTCTTGCCAGACCTATCTGCAAATCTTCAACGAGGGCATCCACTACTCGTTCATCGCTTCAGTGGTGGCTATGCTGATTTCGCTTGCCATCTTCATACTGTCGCAGAAGCAGTTCCCCACGCCGGCCAAGAAAGTTGCTGTGAAGGGTGTGGAATATACCCAAGAGGAGAAGGAAGCTATGGCACAGGAAATCCAGCAGCGCATGCTGGCCCTTCTTGCTGTGCTGGCTATCGTTATTTTCTTCTGGTTCTCCTTCCACCAGAATGCTCAGTCGCTCTCGTTCTTCGCCCGTGACTTCGTGGATTCATCGGTCATCGCTCCTGAAATCTGGCAGGCCATCAATCCCTTCTTCGTCATCGTACTCACTCCGGTGGTCATGGCCATCTTTGCTGCTTTGGCACGTCGTGGCAAGAATATCTCTACTCCCAAGAAGATTGCCATCGGTATGTTTATCGCTTCATTGGCCTATATCTTCCTCACCTTCTTCTCCCTCTCTAAGGGTTATCCCTCGGCTACTGAGTTCAAGAAATTGCCTACTCAGGAGATCATAGCAGCACAGGCCGAATGGTGGGTGCTCGTGGCCGTCTATTTCTTCCTCACGGTGGCTGAACTCTTTATCTCTCCGCTGGGTCTCTCCTTCGTCTCTAAGGTGGCTCCCAAGCACCTGCTTGGTCTCTGCCAGGGTCTCTGGTTGGGCGCAACAGCTGTAGGTAATGGTCTGCTCTGGATTGGCCCGCTGATGTATAACGCATGGCCTATCTGGATGTGCTGGACCGTATTTGCCGCCGTATGCCTTGTATCCATGGGAGGTATGCTAGGTATGGTGAAGTGGTTGGAACGCGTTACTAAATAATAACAAGAATACACTTTAACAACTATAGTATAACTAACTTTTTTAAACTCAACGAATTATGAAATTTGTAACTGACGAGAAACTGACAATTGTTGGAGCTGCTGGTATGATTGGCTCTAACATGGCTCAAACAGCTATCATGATGGGTCTGACTCCCAACATCTGCCTGTACGACCCCTATGCTCCGGGTCTGGAAGGTGTGGCTGAGGAACTCTTCCACTGTGGCTTTGAGGGCGTGAACGTGACATTTACTTCTGACATCAAGGAGGCTCTGACGGGTGCCAAGTACATCGTCAACTCAGGTGGTGCTGCCCGTAAGGCTGGCATGACACGCGAGGATCTGCTGAAAGGTAATGCAGCTATCGCTGAGGAGTTTGGTAAAAACGTGAAGGAGTATTGCCCTGACGTGAAGCACATCGTGGTCATCTTCAACCCCGCTGACATCACCGGTCTGATTACGCTGCTCTACTCTGGCCTGAAACCCTCACAGGTTACTACACTGGCTGCTCTTGACTCTACTCGTCTGCGCAGCGAACTGGCTAAGTACTTCCAGGTACCTTTGGACGAGGTGAAGAACTGCCGCACCTATGGTGGCCACGGCGAACAGATGGCTGTATTTGCTTCTACGGCCTCGGTTGCCGGCACTCCGCTGACCGAGATTATCGGTACAGACAAGCTGCCTAAGGAGACTTGGGCTGAAATCCAGCAGAAGGTGACTAAGGGTGGTGCCAACATCATCGCCTTGCGTGGACGCTCTTCTTTCCAGAGCCCCTCTTACGTTTCTATCGAAATGATTGGTGCTGCTATGGGTGGTAAGGACTTCCGCTGGCCCGCTGGTACATACGTAAGCAACGAAAAGTATGACCACATCATGATGGCTTGGGAAACAGAAATCAGCGCTGAAGGCTGCATCTGCAAGCCCCTGGCTGGTACGCCCGATGAGGAAGCTGCCCTGAACAAGAGCTATGCTCACCTCTGCGAACTGCGCGATGAAGTAATCGCCATGGGTGTGTTGCCCGCCATCAGCGAATGGAACAAGCTGAACCCCAACATCAAGTAAGAGATGAGATGAGATAAACTCAGACTCTTCAATAGACACTTTTCAAGGACGCATCAGGCTTTCTGCCGGGTGCGTCCTTTTTCGTTGGAGATGATTCTGAGAAAGATATAGCCAATTTGTTGTATTTTCGCTCGGCTTATGCTATCTTTGCGGCCAAATTGAGAAGAATAAAAACATGAAGTTTAGCGAACTGGATTTAAACGACGACGTACTGGATGCACTCGATGCCATGCGCTTTGAAGAGTGTACCCCCGTACAGGAACAAGCAATACCTGTGATATTGGACGGCAAGGATTTGATTGCCGTTGCACAAACTGGAACAGGCAAGACGGCTGCCTATCTGTTGCCTGTCATTGACCGCCTCTCGGACGGTGACTACCCGGCAGACTCTATCAATTGTATCATCATGGCTCCCACACGCGAACTGGCCCAGCAGATAGACCAGCAAATGGAGGGCTTCTCCTATTTCCTGCCGGTAAGCAGTGTGGCTGTGTATGGCGGAAACGACGGAGTACTCTTTGAGCAACAGAAAAGGGGACTGACTCTTGGAGCGGATGTGGTGATAGCCACTCCGGGAAGATTGCTCTCCCACCTGAAAATGGGATATGTAGATCTTTCCAAGGTCTCCTTCTTCATCCTTGACGAGGCGGACCGTATGCTGGATATGGGATTCTACGATGACATCATGCAGATTGTCAAGCATCTGCCGCAAGAGAGACAAACCATCATGTTCTCTGCTACCATGCCCGACAAGATACAGCAACTGGCCAAGAATATTCTTACCGACCCCGTTGAGGTGAAGCTGGCTGTATCTAAACCCGCGGAGAAGATTGTGCAGGGTGCCTATATCTGTTACGAAAACCAGAAGTTGGGCATCGTAAAGATGCTCTTCAAGGAGCGTAAACTGAACAGAGTGATTATCTTTGCCTCTTCAAAACTGAAAGTAAAAGAGGTGGCACGCTCACTTAAACAGATGCACTTAAACATCGGAGAGATGCACAGCGATCTGGACCAAGCGGCACGTGACGAGGTAATGTATGCCTTTAAAGCGGGTAAGATAGATATTCTTGTGGCAACGGATATCGTGGCACGTGGTATTGATATTGATGATATACGACTGGTTATCAACTATGATGTGCCGCACGACTGCGAGGACTATGTACACCGCATCGGACGTACAGCCCGCGCCGGTAGCGATGGAGAAGCGATTACTTTTGTATCTGAAAAAGATCAGCGCCGATTTGTACAAATAGAACGTTTCCTTGAAAAGACGGTCAACAAACTGACTCTGCCCGCTGAGTTGGGAGAGGCACCTGAGTATTCAGGCAAAAGCGAGAGTGATGAGCGCAAGAGAAAACGCAGAGAACGAGACAAACAGCGGAAAAAGGAGAAGAAGTTGGCAAAAGCGGGCGAGAAGAGAGCTGAGGAGAATCGAAAAGGGGAGAAAAAGTCTGGAGAGAAACGGACATCAACCCAGAACAGACGTCGGAAGCGGAATAAGCCTGCAACAGAAAACCAAACTACTGCACAGAATAACCTATCTGACACCAACCAAACTAAAGAGATAATACCGGCTAACCCATTGGCAACGGGACAACATCCGGCAGAAAGCCATCCTGCTGGAGCTGAGAATCAACCTAGTGAGGCAAAAAAACGTCATAAGCGCAGAAGAAAACCGCGTCCGCACCATCGCGACAATGCGAACAATAGCGAAACTGTTCAACAACAGAAACCGATCGCAGAAGGAGATCCGGAACAGGGTGAATAAAACTTCTTGCAGGTCTTGTGGTTTTTACATAGCCCTCTCGCACGCTGACCTACATAGGAGAATTCATTTGTCTCCTCGCTTGGCAGCAGCTTGCGGGAGGGCTTGTTTGGCTTTAAGCCGCTTTAATCTCCAGCGATTCCAAAACATAAGTTCACGCCAACGATTGAAATCCTTGCGGAAAATAATACCTACACCTTGAGTGGTCAGATTGGTGCGTGTATAATAACGGTCGTTGGTCTCATTATAAGCCTTCAGACGAATCTCTCCCGAACGGGTCACTAACCATTCAGCCTCAAAGTCTCCTACAAAGTTGGTGTTGGCCAAAGGATTGTCCCGATAGCCAAAATTTCCATTGATGAGTAGGCGATTGTTCAGCAACTGACCGGACAGCACGCCCTCAAATTCCACATCAGTCCATCCCTTCTGACCAGTACTTAAATTGGTACCCACATTCCAATCATTGTTGTTAATGATATGGGACAGGGCATTGTTGAGTTGTCCTGAGAGGGTAGAGGATAGCATACTCGACATCATGTTGGAGTTCTGCTGCACATCGACATACTCGGGAGTATAGAACTTTCCGATGCTGAGCAGATAGAGCATCTGCATATTCATTTGCTCGTCGGTGGGAATGTAGTTACGCACCAATGCCTGCACCTCATCCCGCTCATTGGGCAGCTCCAGTCCCATCTTGATTTCTGGAGCAGTCAGCTGTCCGGTGATGTCCATCAGGCAGTTTACCTTAACATTGGTCTGTCCCACATAATCGCTGGCCGTGGCAGTTGAGGGAAGCAGATCGGTAAGGGAGGCTGAATTTACCGTGTAGAGGGCTTGCATATTCAGCGTAGCATCTGCCGGATCGCCATTGAAAGTAATGGAACTGCCTTGATTGATGGTGAAATCCTTTCTGATAACCTCCTGAAGGCTAAATTTATACATACCTTGATTCAAATTGTAACTACCGAAAAGCTTGAAGTCACCCTTATTGTAGAATTCGGCACGCAAATTTCCCTGTCCTCTACCGCCGATATAGTCTCCTGCTGCCGGATCCATGATGATGCGCATGGTGGCATCAGGAGTAGCATCCAACACCAGATTGAGTCGGATATCGGTTTCACTCTCCTCCTCCTCTTCTCGCTGGGCCACTTGTCTGGCCATATCATAGTCGCTAAGAGGAATAGAATCCTGAACCGCCCGACGAGGCGTCTTATCGACAAACTTGATAAACTGGTTGCTGACTGCGGAACCCACATTATCTTTTATATAAGTAAAGACCGAGTTGCGATTCGTGGTAAGAGCCAAATCTATGTTGATACCCTCTTGGGGATTGCCCCGAAGCAGCGCATTGCCTGTGCCATAAACCGTACCGTAGAAGGGGTAGTCATGCGACTCACGCGTATTAAGCACCAACATATTCTGCAACTGGAAATTGAAGTTGAAGTTGATGTCCTTGAAGTGGTTGTATGTGACCCTACCATACATGCTTCCTTCATGCCCCTGACTATCGAACACTCTGTTTTTCTTGAAGATAAGCCCATCGGGAACAAGGTGTATGCTGTCCTTGAGATAATAGGTGGTGTTAAGTACCTCGAGCTTCATGGAGGCATCGGCATCCACCTGTCCGTCTAAGGTCAGCGCCTTAAACTTGCCATAGAGGTGCACATTTCCGGTAGCCCGTCCTCGAAAATCAGGAGTCAGACTGGTCATGTAATAGTGGATAAACTTCAGGTTGGTGCGCTGGGCTTCTATCTGCAGGTCCAAGGCACTGGTGGGCTTGATAGGATAGATAAAGCCATGAACATGAGAACGGGCTATCTCTCCCTCTTCGATGTGGGCATCCAAATAGATGCCTTTTACCTCGTGATGCCATTCTCCATGAATCTCCGCATCCCCCAATACAGCATCATTGATACCCAGATTCCTGACATGAAGATCGGTATGCATGACTGGCTTGTCCAGCACACTGGTAGCCACTGCAGGGCCGGTAGCTTCACCCTGAAAGTTGATGCCCAAGTCTGCTATGTCAAAGACGTATCCAATATTAATCTGTTTCAGGGTCAGACGCAGGGTATCTGTAGGCTGCTTTGAAACGATGCCATCCACCAGTAGATGACGATCGTTGTGGCTGACGCCAAACTGACGCACAAAAACCTTGCCGGAATCTACGGCTATGTGCGAAGGATGAATGTTCCATATCGTATCGTTGAGGATGACCTGAGTGGGATGAATGTCTATCTCGGTCTTGAGCGATGGACGCTGACCGGATTTGGAGTGATGGACACGCTTGGTCAAATCATGAGATAGAGGCTTGGAAAGTGAGAAATGGGCCAACGCATCGATACTGCCGCTATAGGTGGCCTCCTCACTGTTGCCCCAATGCAAACAGGCTTTTATGGAGTCACGTCTGGCAAGGGCCTCCAAGGATACATTGACCGTACCGCTGGGTTTCACCTGGTTCATGCGTAAATAGGTATGGAACCGGTCACCTGGATTCTCGCAACGGATCATAGCCGACTCGTAGAACTTATCCTTGTAGCGCAGACGAGGAAAATATCCCTCTATATGAAGGCGTTGCGCCCGGTCGTTGACATACCCCTTCAATGTGGACTGGGCATATAGTGACAACGGGAAATGGAACAGGGTGGAGAAGAGCTCGGTATCGGTAATGCAGATATCAAAACCAAAATTATTCTCAGCTACTATGGAGGTACCTTTCTTCTCTGCAGGGGCAGGCAGCAATGAAGGAAGGTAGCGGTGCAACACCCGTTGTACACTGGTGGGCAGTGTGCGATAGGAGTAATCACCCTCAATGGAGGCCCTCAGGAAGTGAGATTGGACCTTCAACTGCTTGTGATTGACATCAGATATTTCCGAACTCACCTTAAAGTTGCGCATGAAATAGTTCTTCTCGGGGGAGATGAACTGGAGACTGTCAATATTGATTTCACCATTCATCTCATCAATGGAGCCTCCTGTAAAGTCTGCTCTGAGGGTCAGAGAGAGGTCTGTATCGGGGTAGTTTTCTGTAATTTTCAATTCATTCAGCTGCACGTGACTCAGCTTAGCCATAAAGTTGAAGGTTGGAATCTTATCTGACGTATTGATATCACCCTGTAGAGTAAGAGCGCCATGAGGGTCATCCAAAGCGGCCTTACCGTGAAAGCCTCCGTTGACATACTCTCCATCGAGCAAGATATTCTCATAACGATAGCTGTTGAAATCAATGCAGTCCACCTGACCCTTCATCATGATGACAGGATAACGTTGAGAAGTATGGCGTCCATCCACCCCTAAATTGAATGAAATCTGGCCTAATTTTTTATTGCCCAACATCTTGCCCAATTCCCACTCTTTGGATTTCATGGAGCCCGAATAGGCAAAGTAGGACTCTTCTTGACTGGAAGAACTGAGTTTCACATCAGCTTGCAGGTCGCCCACATCGGTGCGCACACGTCCATACATCACTAAATCGTTGAAGTATCCGGATACTTCACCAGTGAAGGCTATCGTACCCATGTGCTGAAGCACCGGAGGAACTACTGCATCATCTCCCTTCAGATTCTTTACAAAAAAAGCGACGCCACGCGGATCGGCATAGCGGCGCGAAAGACGCCCATAGACATAGGCATCTTCCGGAATGGAAAAATCCTGAAAGGAGAAGTTGCCCCTCAAAGAGAAGTGTTCAGCAGCATCCACCCGCAACTGAGAACAATTCAGCTGGTTTAAGGGACCCTCTGCTACCACCTCAAGCGATAGCGGATCATCAAAGGCTGCAAAAGCGGGTATGAAGGGGGAGAGGTCTTTCAACGTCAACTCAGAGGGCAACATCCGAAACGTGAAATGTACCTCATCAGCAAAATGCTGCAATGAGCCTAAACTGTCATACGACATGGTCAGGGTGTCCATGCGCAAATGGGTGTGGGGCAACTCTATTGCAAAGTTCTCGACCTTGAGGCCTTGCGTGTTGCCCACCACTTTTAGATTCAGCCGCTTCAAGGCAAATCCCGACTGCTCCTCTTCACAACTCATCCGCTTGATGGCCAGATTGATAGAGTCTTTCTGAAAGGCTTTGAGCGAAAGAGTGGCCAAAAAATCCTTGACATAGATATGATGAGCATTGAACCGACCGGGGGTAAGAGGCTCAGACTCTACATCGTAGGCCAAACGCCCCCTGCGTAAAAGAAGGGAGTTGATGCGCAGATTAAGGTTGCTCTCCTTCTTCACACTATCCTTGGAGGCCAAGGCATCCGCAATAAACTGAAAATTGGGTGGGGAATCCGGGGTGACCCGCCTAAGATTGGCATGAAAACCGAAAAGCTGTACGTGGCTGATGGATATCCGGCCCTTCAACAAAGGAAGCAAATCAAACTGAGCAGAAAGGCGGGTAACGCGCAACATATTCTCTCCCTCCAAATCATCTATCGAGAGGTTGTGCACAACGATGCGGTTGAGCAGTCCTATCTCAATATGACCAATGGTTAGTTCGGTCCCGAATAATTTTTTCAGCTCGTTTTCAGTCCACGACGTGATACTCTGCTGAATTACAGGGAAATTCAGCAGACACACCATGCCGACATAGCATCCAATCACTATGCCGACAAACCAGCGGACCATTCTTTTAAACTGTTTGATAACCTATAAATCTTAAAATTGCCAACAAAAATAATGAATAATATGTTTCCGTGCTATTTTTATGATTACTTTTGTGCGCAAAAACATAAAAATAGTCGGATATGAGTACAATTATACTAGGAATTGAATCTTCGTGCGATGACACTTCAGCCGCAGTAATCAAAGATGGTTACCTGCTCTCAAACGTTGTTGCCAGTCAGGCTGTACATGAGTCATACGGTGGAGTTGTGCCTGAATTGGCCTCCAGAGCACACCAGCAGCACATTGTTCCTGTAGTGCATGAAGCACTCAAAAGGGCAGGCGTCAACAAGGAGGAACTGAGTGCAGTGGCTTTTACCAGAGGACCTGGTTTGATGGGTTCTCTGCTAGTAGGAGTATCCTTTGCCAAAGGCTTTGCCCGTGCTATAGGAGTACCAATGATTGATGTTAATCACTTGAATGGACATGTTTTAGCACATTTTATTAAAGTTGAAGGTGAAGATAACAGACAGCCTGATTTCCCTTTCCTTTGCCTGTTGGTCTCAGGAGGGAATTCTCAAATCATACAGGTGAATGCCTACAATGATATGCAGATTCTAGGGCAGACCATTGATGATGCTGCCGGAGAGGCTATTGACAAATGTTCAAAGGTAATGGGACTAGGCTATCCGGGAGGCCCAATCATTGACAAACTGGCTCGTAAGGGTAATCCCAAAGCATTCTCTTTCAGCAAACCTCATATTCCAGGACTGGATTACAGTTTCAGTGGACTAAAGACTTCCTTTCTCTATTCGCTACGCAACTGGATTAATGAGGATCCGGACTTTATTGAGCATCACAAGAATGATTTGGCAGCATCGCTGGAGGCTACCGTGGTGGATATTCTGATGGATAAACTGAGAAAGGCAGCTAAACAGACCGGAATCAAACAGGTGGCTGTAGCAGGAGGGGTATCAGCCAACAACGGACTGCGCAACGCCTTCAGGGCACATGCAGAAAAATACGGGTGGGATATCTTTATCCCCAAATTCAGTTATACCACCGATAATGCCGCCATGATTGCGATTACGGGCTATTTCAAGTATCAGCATGCGGAATTTTGCCCGATGGAGGCACCTGCTTACGCCAGAGTGACCATCTAATTCGATGGCTGCTATACATTGAGTCTGGTCCTATGTATTATATACAAG
>CAMGIP010000098.1 GCA_946056155.1 uncultured Mediterranea sp.
ATACAATAAGGAAGAACAGGTATGAATGAGAATAGAATCATTGCGAATAACGGCTCATCCATTGCAGCCATGTTCTTTCTTTGGTTCATGGAGAAGAACGGCATTCTGTATTCCGCAGACGGCAGAAAACGTATAGCAGACAACACCCTTGTTGCCCTGACATTGATGATTGCCGAAAGCCGCACCGAAGAGAAAGATGTGAAGGTAAAAGTAGTAGTCAATTTGATCAACAAAGATAATCAATAAGTACATCAGATATGCAAGACTTAGATAATAGCCTTCCGCTCGGCAATCCCCGAGCAAGTTCGGATTGCTCACGCTTAAACGGCAATTTTGCTGCAATATGTCTTGGTATTCGGAATACTAGCATAATACCAGAACGATGGGAGTACGATGATGTATAGGGGGATTCCACCACGGAATAGCTATGGAGCAGCAGCTTTCCGGCAGCAGGGCTACTGCTTTCTGGCGGCAGAAAACAGCTTCAAAACACCCCCCAAAAAAGTATCTAAACATAAATGGCCAAGTATCTAAAGATAAATGGCAAAGTATGTTTAGATACTTTGCGAGGTATGTTGACAGTGTGTCTTTTCCTGATTTCAGGTGTGTCTTAACCTGATTTCAGGTGTATCCTCAGTCTGTTTTTTGTTCCAGGTCGCCCTTCAACAGACGGATGGCTTTGTCTGCATCGCCTTCTGTCTGGTTGAGCAGGGTGACAAAGCGACTGCCGATGATGGCTCCCGAGGAGTGTGCACAGGCTGCCTCGAAGGTCTGACGGTTGCTGATGCCGAAGCCTACCATGCGAGGATTGCGCAGTTGCAGCTCTTCAATCCGCTGGAAATAGGCCTGCTTGGCGGCATCAAAATCTTTCTGTGCACCCGTAGTGGCTGCGCTGGAGACCATGTAGATGAATCCGTCGGTATGGGCATCAATCTCTCGTACCCGCTCAAGGGAGGTCTCGGGCGTGATGAGCATGATGACGCGGATGTCATATCGGTCTGCTATGGCCTTGTAGTCCTGCTCGTAGTCTCGGAAAGGTAGGTCGGGGATGATGACACCGTCTATGCCGCACGCTTGGCAGCGTTGGCAGAAGGCCTCGAAGCCGAACTGCATGATGGGGTTGAGATAGCCCATGAGGATGAGGGGAATCTTTACGTCGCGACGGATCTCCCCCAACTGCTGGAAAAGGAGCCGCAGGGACATGCCGTTGCGTAGGGCGCGTGTGGCGGCATCCTGGATGACTACTCCGTCAGCCATAGGGTCGCTGAAGGGTATGCCGATTTCAATCATATTGACTCCGTTGCGCTCTAAGGCACGGATGACATCGGCAGTGCCGTCTAAAGTAGGACAACCTGCACAAAAGTAGATGGAGAGCAGGTGATGGGGATTATGCTGGAAAAGTTGATTAATACGGTTCATACGTTTATATAATTTATAATTTCAATTACAATTTAAAATTTATTGTTTACAATTACAATCTATGATTTACAATTATAATTACAGTTTGTGATTTACAATTACCATTTATGATTGAGTTGGCGAGTTGTCTTTCTGTCGTCGGTTGGGAAGGCTGTGATGTTCGCGCAGTGCTTGGATGAAGGGGGAGAGTCGTGCAACCTGTTTCACTCCAGGTGAAAGTTCGAAGCGGCTGTTGAGGTCAACGCCTGCCCATTGGGGGTGGTGGAAGTTCAAGAGAGCATCGACGTTCTCCGGTCCAATGCCTCCGCTGAGCAGAAAGGGGGTGCTACCTGTATAGGCATTCAGCAGTTGCCAGTCGAAAGAGGCTCCCGACCCTCCGTACAGCGGGGTCTTGGTGTCGAAGAGGAGATAGTCACAATACCCTTCGTAGGCTGCGGTACGCTGAAGGTCATCGGCTGTGGCTACGGGAAGTGCTTTGATGATGACATACCCCTTGGCTTGCCAGAAGCGGCATTGTTCAGGAGATTCGTTGCCGTGAAACTGGATAATTTCCAATTCCAAGCTGCAGATGTGTTGTTCTATCCATTCATCCGTGGGGTTCACAAAGACTCCCACCCGTCGGCATCTGCGGGGCAAATAGTCGGGAAGAGTAGTTACACAGCGGGGCGAAGGGGGAAAGCAGATGAAGCCCATCCAGTCGATGCCCAATGCTTCCACTTCCTTGATATTATCCGACTGAGTCATTCCACACACCTTTACAATCAACTGTTGCTGCTCTTCGTCAGCAGCCGTTTCCTGCTTTGCAGTTGCCAAATTCATCCCTCCGTCTGCGGTCGCTTTCTGCTCTGCAGTTGTCGAAAGAGGTTGCTTTTCCTGCTGCTTTGGGGAGAGGTGGCTCAGTATCTCTTCTTCGTTTTTCATTTTCCTTGGTCTATTAGCTGTTCAGTGCGCGAATGAATTGCCCCAGTGTTTCCCCGGGGTGAGGTGTCTTCATGAAGGTCTCTCCGATGAGGAATCCGCGGAATCCTGCCTGTCGTAACTGCTGAATAGTTTCCGGATGGGAGATTCCACTCTCCGATACAAGAAGAGGGGCTTTGTCCTGCAGCCGCTCATTGTCCTGCAGCAGCACGTTTTCTTGCGGCAGATCTTTTTCTTGCAGTTGCCCATTGTCTTGCAGTAACACGTTTTTTTGCAGCCGCTCTTTTTCCTGCAGCTGCAAGTTCTTTTGCAGTTGCTGTTCGTCCCCTGTTTGTGGAGAGCTGTTCGGTAGCGAAATGTGACGGGCTATAGCCTCTGACAACAGCTCTGCCATGCGGAAAGAGTTGTCCACATCGGTGACGAAGGTGCCGAGGTGTCGGTTGTTGACCCCCAGCATATCCGGCTTGCAGGAGAGGTAGTCGAGCTCTTCAGGGGCATGTATCTCCAGCAGAATCTCCAATCCGAGGTCATGGGCGCGACGACTCAGGAGGTAGGTCTCCTCCTCTGAAAGGCAGGCCGCTATCAGCAGGATAGCATCGGCACCCGCCACCTTAGCCTCATCCACCTGGTAAGGGTCAATGATAAACTCTTTGCGCAGGAGAGGCAGATTGGTATGCTGACGGGCTGTTTGTAAATCTTGCAGAGATCCACCGAAGAATGTTCGGTCGGTGAGGATAGAGAGCGCGGAGGCTCCCGCTTGGGTGTATGCAGCGGGAATTACTGAAGCATCTGCATTCTGATGAATCCATCCCTTGGAGGGTGATCTCCGCTTGAACTCGGCAATGATGCCGCTCGATGAGCGATCTAAGGAGCGTTTCATGCTTCTTGGAGCAGGGAGTTGCGATAGGGCTGCGGCACGTTCCTCCATTTCGGAGGGGGAGATGATGCGCTTTTGTGCAGCAATCTCCTCCCGCTTGTGCGCTACGATGGTTGTGAGGATATCTTCCATAACACGATGTGTCAGCTGTTGAGTTCTACAAACCGTTTTAGGGTGCGGAGGGCAGCTCCACTCTCCAGTGACTCGCGAGCTATGGCCATGCACTCCTCAATCTCCTTGGTCGGCTCTATCACCTGGATGGCGAAGGCGGCATTGGTCAGTACGCATTGCGTCTGCGCCTCAGTAGCAGTTCCTTCAAGCACATGGTCAAAGATGGCGGTAGCCTCCTCTTTGGTCTTCCCGCCCCAAAGTTCCTCGGGGGTGATGCTCCGCATGCCCAACTGTTCCGGTCGGAATACCTGCTCGTATCCGCGGGTCATCACCTTGAACTCGTTGGTCAGCGAGATTTCATCATATCCGTCTAAGCTGCTGACAACGGCAAAGTCGATGCCCATTTTGTAGAAGGCTTGGGTGTAGAGACGCATCTGCGTGAGGTCGGCCACACCCAGCAACTGGTAGGTCGGTTTGCAGGGGTTGACCAACGGGCCAAGCAGATTGAAGATGGTACGTACGCCCAGTGCCTTGCGCACGGAGGCCACGAACTTCATGGCCGGATTGAAGAGGGGAGCGTGCAGGTAGGCCATGCCACACTCCTCAATGCTGCGGCGCAGGGTGTCGGGGTCGTTGCTGAATTTCACCCCGTGGGCCTCGATGACATTGCTGGCACCGCTCACCGAGGTGGCACCGTAGTTGCCATGTTTGGCTACGGCATATCCGGCTCCTGCTACAACGAAACAGGCACAGGTAGAGATGTTGAAGGTGTTTTTCCCGTCACCTCCCGTACCCACAATGTCGATGGGACGGTAGGGAGTCAGGTCGATGGGCAGACGAGTCTCCATCAGGGCTTCGCGGAAGCCGAGCAATTCGTTCACGGTAATGCCGCGCATCTGAAAGGCGGTGAGCAGGGCGGCTATCTGTGCGTCAGGGTACTGCTGACGGGTGATGTTTAGGAGAATTTGTTTAGTCTCTTCCGAGGTGAGCTCTTCGTGACAGAAGAGCCGGTTGAGTATGGCTTTCATTGTTGTGGAATATGTTTGGTTGGATATTATGAAGCATCTCTGGTTAAAGTCAGCATATGTGTTGGAGGAAGTTCTGTATGATGACTTTACCTTCGGGGGTGAGCACCGATTCGGGGTGGAACTGGATGCCGTGGATGGGCAATTCCTTGTGACGCAGGGCCATAATCTGACCCTCGTTGCTCACGGCCGTTACCTCTAAGCAGTCGGGAAGATCTTGCTGATCCACTACCCAGGAGTGGTATCGGCCTACCTGGATGGTAGCGGGAAGGCCTTTGAAGAGCGGGTCTTGGGCGACAATCTGTACCGGGGTCTGTACTCCGTGAAACACCTCACTCAGGTTGGTCAGTCGTCCGCCGAAAGCCTCACCGATGGCCTGTTCGCCAAGGCAGACACCCAGCATCGGCTTCTCTCCCGCATAATGGCGGATGACCTCCAAGAGCAGACCTGCCTCAGAGGGAATGCCCGGCCCGGGAGAAAGAATCAGTTTGTCGAAGGGCTCCAGTTCGGGGAGTTGAAAGCGGTCGTTGCGCAGTACGGTGACCTGAGCCCCCAACTGCTTGACCAAGTGCGACAGGTTGTAGGTGAACGAGTCGTAGTTATCAATGATAGCGATATGCATGGTTTTCAGTTGTTTAATTGTTCATCTTTTCTGCCATCTCGATGGCTTTGCGCAGGGCTCCCAGTTTGTTGTTCACCTCCTGAAGCTCATATTCTTCGTTGCTTTTGGCCACAATGCCCCCTCCGGCTTGGAACCAAAGTGTGCCGTTGCGGCTGACAAAGGTGCGGATGGTAATGGCTTGATTCAGCGATCCGTTGAGTCCGATGAATCCCACGCATCCTCCATAGGCTCCGCGGTTGTGCGGCTCAATCTCGCTGATGAGTTGCATGGCCCTAACCTTGGGGGCTCCGCTCAGCGTGCCGGCCGGGAAGGTGTCGATAAAAGCCTTGATGGGGTCGGCCCCTTCGTCCAATGTACCGCTTACTCGGCTTACAAGATGGATCACGTGGCTGTAGTATTGCATCTCTTTATAGAACTCTACCTGCACGTCATGGCAGTTGCGCGAGAGGTCGTTGCGGGCCAGGTCCACCAGCATCACATGTTCGGCATTTTCCTTGGGGTCATCGTGCAGATACTGTGCGTTGCGGGCGTCCTGTTCGGGATCTCCTGTGCGTCGGGTTGTTCCAGCGATAGGGTCAATAGTAGCCTTGCGCCCTTCGATGCGACAGTGCGTTTCGGGTGAGGAACCGAAGATGCGGAATCCGCCAAAGTCGAAATAGAAGAGGTAGGGTGAAGGATTGATGCTTCTCAGGGCACGGTAGAGCTTGAAGTCATCTCCCTGGAAGTGCTGTTCAAAGCGGCGTGAGAGCACAATCTGGAAGACATCGCCCCGCAGACAGTGGGCAATGCCCCGGCGGATGTTGGCCTTGTGCTCCTCATCGGTCAGGGGGGAAGAGACCGGTCCCATGGCGCGGAAGGGGTAGGCCGTAAAGTTGCGGTTATGGATGGCCTTCTGCACCTGGTCCAACTGCTCCTCCTCTCCCGGGGCCACCATCTGCATCAGCATCATCTCGCTGCGGTAGTCGTTGAAGACGATGAGGTAGCGGTAGAGGATGTAGAGCATATCCGGTGCATCGTTTTTCGCTTCGCGGCTGTCCTTGACGGGAATCCCCTCAAAGTAGCGCACGGCATTGAAGGAGGTGTAGCCGTAGAGACCGCAGTAGCTGCTGTATTCACCCTCCACCTCAAAGCGGCCGAGGAAGTCGTTGAGCGCATCTTCCACACGGAAAGTAGCGCTGAGAGGATGGGTCTCCCGTAAGCCGTCAGGCAGACAGAAGAGGGCATTGCCGTGGTCGATGCTCACGGAGGCTATGGGGCAGAGACCGATGAAGGAGCGGTTGTTCTCGCTTCCATGGTAGTCGGAGCTCTCCATCAGCACACTCTGCGTGAAGAGGTCGCGCACCTTCAGGTAGGTGCTCACCGGGGTGTGGAGGTCGCCCAGAAGGGTTCGTCCTACAGTGGTATAATGGAATTTATTCATGGTTCTCAATGAGTTTATTTGTGATGAGGTATTTCTTTCTGTTGATAAGTCGTTCGTTTACGTTGGCTATTGACGAGTTGACAAGGGCTTGCTTCCGATGGTCTGTTTAAGCTATCGGGTAAACTGCTCTTTGAAGCGGAGGCAGGTCTCCATATCTTTGTCGCCCCGTCCCGATACGGTGAGCACCACCACATCTGTTGGCTTGAAGTGCATCTTCGGCAGGGCCCCCAAGGCATGGGCACTCTCCAAGGCGGGGATGATGCCCTCTAAGCGAGTCAGTTCATAGGCCGCCTTCACCGCCTCGTCATCGTTGACCGGGAGAACGATAGCCCGCTTCTGTTGGGCCAGGTTGGCATGCATGGGGCCGATGCCCGGATAGTCGAGGCCGGCCGAGATGGAGTAGGGCTCTTCAATCTGTCCGTCCTCATTCTGGATGACGTAGGTGCGGGCACCGTGGATAATGCCCATTTTGCCCAAGGCGATGGTGGCTGCCGTCAGTCCGCTATCTACCCCTTTGCCTCCTGCTTCGGCCAGGACAATCTGCACGCGCGGGTCGTTGATGTAGTGGTAGATGGTGCCCGCTGCATTGCTGCCTCCTCCTACGCAAGCCATGAGATAGTCCGGACAGTCACGTCCCTCATGCTCCATCAGCTGCCGTTTGATTTCCTCACTGATGACCGACTGCAGACGGGCCACCATGTCGGGGTAGGGGTGAGGACCCACGGTAGAGCCAATGACGTAGTAGGTGTCCTGCGGGTGGCAGCACCAGTCGCGTATGGCTTCGTTGGTGGCATCTTTCAGTGTCATGTTGCCGCTGGTCACGGGCACCACCGTGGCACCCAGCATCTTCATCTTCTCCACGTTGACATGCTGGCGCTCCACATCCGTCTTGCCCATAAAGACTACGCACTCCATGTTCATCAGTGCGCAGACCGTGGCTGTGGCCACACCATGCTGTCCGGCACCAGTTTCCGCAATGATACGGCGCTTGCCCATGCGGCGTGCCAGGAGAACCTGACCGATGGAGTTATTGATTTTGTGTGCGCCTGTGTGGTTCAAATCTTCCCGTTTGAGGTAGATTTTACAACCATACTTTTCGCTCAGCCTGTGAGCCAGGTAGAGCGGTGAGGGACGGCCCACATAGTCGCGCAGCAGCTGTTCATACTCCTGCTTGAAATCCTCACTTTGAATCACCTTCAGATAGTTCATTCTGAGGTTCTCCACACATTGGTGGAGTATTTCGGGGATATATGCACCTCCAAATTCGCCATAGTAACCCTCCTCATCCACCAGATAGTTCATGGGAGATTGGGTTGATATTGTATTGTTCATATCAGTAATGTTGTTTAGTAGTGAACGGGTCATTGTAATGTTATCATTTGCATTGAAAGGGGGCCTTTCTGGTAAAGTGCTGTGCGCGTGAGTAAGCAGGTTATCAAAAGTAAAGAGCCCCGTCGCAGGTGCGACAGGGCTCTTTACTTTTCTTTATTATATGATGCTTATATACACACGAGCACTGCTCCCTTACGACTTATTACGTTGTAACGGGCGCCACCACCAATATGTATTGTTCATCATTGATTTCATAACTTGTCTTTTTTAATTGTTTTGCGCTGCAAATGTAGTCACTTTATTCTAAACTCCAAATATTTTCTTGCTTTTTTTTGTGAAATAGCTCAAATTGGTGATATATTATCACTTTTCCCCAATCGTCCTTCTCCTCAGACTTTCCGTTTTCCATCTCTATACTCTCTTGTAACCCTGATCATAACCCCTTGGACGTCTCCCCTTTTCCCTTTTTCTTCCTCTTTTGTGATCTATCTGCAAGGTCTATGACTCTTTTTCTGCCCAAATAGTTTCAGCTTTTCCTGAAATGTTGTATCTTCGCAAAACAATAGCACTTATGGAGTGTTATCTTATAGTGATTACATAACTAAACTTGCATACATCATGAAAGTAAATCTCTCATTTCTGCGCATGCTCTTCGCCCTGATTCTGGGCTTGTTGCTGGTGATTTTCCCCAACGAAGCAGGCAATTTCTTTGTCATAGCTATAGGTACCATTTTCCTGATTCCCTCTCTGCTCAGCATAGCCAGTGCGCTCTCGTCCAAGCAGGGTGGTTTTCATTTCCCGTTTTTCAGCGTAGGAAGTCTGCTCTTTGGCCTTTGGCTGATTATTACGCCCGAGTTCTTTGTCACACTGCTGACCTATGTGTTGGGCTTCGTACTACTGATGGGTGGTGTGCAGCAGCTCTCATCGTTGCAGGTGGCCCGTCAGTGGGTGAAGGTCTCACCTTATTATTATATAGTACCTGTGCTGATACTGCTGGCCGGTCTGCTAGCTCTGTTCAATCCAGGTGGTGTGCAACGTACCGCCTTTCTTGTTATTGGATGTGCCAGCCTGTTCTATGCGTTGCAGGAGCTAGTCAGCTGGTTCAGTCTGATGCGTCTCCGTCCAAAGCCCCGTGTGGATGAGGCATCGCAGGATACGCAGTCGTCCAAGGAGAGCCGCACTCCCTCCAATCCCGAGAATTCGAACGATGATGATGGCATTGAGGATGCCGAGATTATCGAAATCAGCAGCGATCGATAGTTGTTTAGAAGCCTTTCTGAAGGGATAAGGATAAAAAATAGCGAAAAAAATCTGCAAAATTTGATTTGTTTCCGCTAAAAGTATTACCTTTGTGCCCACAATAAGCCTCATCTCGGTGAATGGATTAAGTCATTTGGATGATTTCTGTGGCTATTTCTTCATTCTCGTGTGTCGGATCTTGGGATCTTTGGAAGAAAGTTCTCCTTGAGGTTTAGATGGGAGCATAGGCGGCAGTAGCTCAGTTGGTAGAGCATCAGCTTCCCAAGCTGAGGGTCACGGGTTCGAGTCCCGCTTGCCGCTCCTCTGAAAGAAAGGCAGTTACAATCTTAGTGACTGCCTTTTTTCATGCCATTAAGCCTAAATAAGCCGATTAATCGTTTTATCTTTGTTGTTACTCGGACTCTTTGTTCATGCAGTTACTTTCCTTCACTTTTCATGAGTGCTGCTAGCTCTTTCTGTGCATAGAATCGACCCACGCTCAAATCAAACAGCGCATCAAAATCCGTAGTACCATCCTTCAGCATAGGAAGCTCCTCCGTAGCCGAAACACCACCACTCGTAGCTGAAGAATCACCAATAGCTTTGTTTATAAGGCTTGTCTGAAACAGGATATATTGATTATATGTAAAAATATAAGAAAATTGGCCCTTTGTCCTGCGAAACGTATCATTGCGTACGTTGCTCCTCGGTTCGCAAATAAGTCTCAGTTCGTATCATCTGGGGGCTTGAATCAGGGATAGGTGACAAGGTAGTAAGTCTAA
>CAMGIP010000099.1 GCA_946056155.1 uncultured Mediterranea sp.
CACGACCCCCTGCTCCCAAAGCAGGTGCGCTAACCGGACTGCGCTACACCCCGAATGCTGTTCTCTATCGGAAAAGCGGCGCAAAGATAGCTCTTTTTCCAAACAAAGCAAAATTTCATCCTCTTTTTTTTGAATTTTATTGCTGAGCGCTGTTTTTCTCAAAAAAAGATGCTAACTTTGCCGTATGAACGAGTTGTCACAACATATAGAATATCTGCTCATCGAGCACGACTGCGTGGCTTTGCCCGGTTTGGGTGGCTTTGTGGCTCACTACAGTGAGGCTACATGGGATGAGCGCAACCATACTTTTCAGCCTCCCGTAAGGCATATCGGCTTTAATCCGCAAATCAAACTGAACGACGGCCTGTTGGAGCAGTCGTACATGGAGGTTTATGGAACGGACTTTGGCGATGCACAGAAACGGGTGAGAAGAGGGGTGGAACAGCTGAAGGAACAACTCTTTGAGGAGGGACAAGCCGAACTTCCGAATGTGGGTGAATTGCGTATGTCTATCCGCGGTACCTATGATTTCACTCCCTATGACCATCGATTGATTTCTCCTTGGCTCTATGGATTGGGGGTGCTCGAGATAGACCAGCTTGCTGAGGTAACGGCTGATGATACCCTTTCCCAGACTTTGGAGGTGACAAGCGATAGAGAAGAGGTCGCCGTTTCGGGTCGGTGCGTAGCCCTTTCGGGAACTGCGGCAGAAGGTTCTGACACCTCAGTTGCATCTTTCGGACCTTCCTCTCCTGCTCCTGACTCTTCGGATGTAGCGTCAGCTGGAGTGGCTGCTCTTTTCGCTTCCCAAGATGTAGCGCATGGGGATCCGACTTCGGTGCAGCGTCCAGTTCGCAGCAGTCGCCGTATGAGCAGTCGTCGTACCTCATCTTCACGCTCGTGGATGGAGTGGGAGGTTGATTTTTCTGCTGCCAAGCGCACAGCGATGAGGTTGGCTCCTGAAGTGATGAAGTATGCTGCTGCTGTAGTAGCTATTGTGGTAACCTTCTTCTTCTACTCTTCGCCCGTTAAGAATACGGAGGTGGTGAAGGAGAGTTATGCCCAACTGATGCCAGACCAGCTGTTTAGCTGCATCCAGCACCAGTCGCTCACCACGCAAGTAGTACAGCTCTCGTCGGATGATAAGTCCGGTAAGCCCGTTGCGGTAGAGAGGGCATCCTATAAGAAACCGAACCGGCCGGCCTCTGAAGCTAAGTCTGCCACGGCTGTTACATCCAAGTCGGCTGTTGCCCCTGAAACTACGACTACTCCAAAACGTGCCGCTGCGACCACTGCTACTAATAAGTCTGCTTCAGCTCCTGCAGCAAAGTCATCTACTCCTGCAGCAAAGACTTCAGCTCCTGCAGCAAAGTCATCGGCTCCTGCAGCTTCCAAACCAGCAAGCACTAAGTCAGCAAGCACCAAACCGGCAGCAGACAAGTCGGCAGCTATGGCACGTACGGCAAGACCTGCCTCCGCAACCACCTCTTCGGAAAAGACCTACCATCTGATTGTAGCCAGTCTGCCCACAGAGCAGGAGGCTCGGAAAATTAAGGATCAATTGGTAGCGCAAGGCTTTGCGCAGGCGCAGTTGGTGATACGTGACGGCAAGCACCGAGTCAGCCTTCAGCATTTTGCTTCACAGGCCGAGGCTTATAGTGCCGTGAACCGTCTGCGTGAGCAGGGCAAGTTCGAGGGGGCATGGATCTTCAGTTGCTCCAATCGCTGACCCACCGGGTTTAGTCCATGTTTCCCGCATTGATTCCACACCATACGTAAAGGAGAGCGCTGAAATCGTATTAAATCATCTATAGTAAATCGTATCATCTATAGTTATTAGAAGTATAACCTCATCAGAATGAAAAGAATCCGTTGTCCTAAATGTGAGAATTTCCTCACTTTTGATGAAACCCGATATACCGCCGGACAAAGCTTGGTCTTTGTCTGTGAGCATTGCAAGAAGCAGTTCAGTATCCGCTTAGGTAAGCCTCCCCTCAAGCCTAAACAGAAGGAGGAAAAGCCCGACGAGCGGGCTTTTGACCGTGAATGGGGAAGTATTTCCGTCATCGAAAATGTCTTCGGGTTCAAGCAGGTGCTTCCGCTGAAGGAGGGGGATAACGTGGTAGGGCGTCGCTGCGTGGGTACTCAGGTGGATGTGCCCATTGAAACGAACGACATGAGCATGGACCGGCGCCATTGCATCATCAATGTACGATTGACCAAGGCGGGTGAGGTGGTCTATACGCTACGCGATGCCCCAAGTCTCACCGGCACCTTCGTCAATAATGAACTTTTGGGTGACAAAGAGCGGCTTCGCATTGAGGATGGAGCCATCGTCACCCTTGGAGCTACCACCTTCATTCTTCGGGCAGCCAACAATCAGGAAGAGAAGTGACAGGCATGGTGTGAGATAAGAACGGTTATCTGTTACATTATCGGGGGAAGTGTGAACGCGGATTTCACCAGAATAGGTGAACGGGTTTTGGCAGGACTATGCACCAAACTACTTGGTGTCAAGGATAATTACTATTATGGTTGCAACCGTCCGGCAGCTTTGAGGTATTCCACATACTTGAGGTACATTTGGCTACGGCTCTCCACGTGCGTCTGCCAAGCCTGCTGCCACATCAGCTGCGCCTCCAGGAGGTCAGAGAGCGGTTCGGTGCCGGCATCGTACTGACTGCGGCTGACGCGGCGGTTCTCATCCGCTTGCAGGAGCGACCGTTCCGAAATGGCCAGTTCCAACCGGGCCTCGTCTAAGTTATTGGCAGCCTGCGTTAGTTCCAATGTCATCTGTTCGTTCAGGTTCTCCCGTTCGGCCTGCGTCTGTTGCCATTTTGCTTTGGCAGCACGTACCTTGTGGTAACGCTCACCGAAATGGAAGAGAGGTACCTTGACGTTGAGCAAGGCGGTGAAGGCTCCCTTGTCAAACAGCGTGCGGTCGTTGACCTCCACCCCATGCAGGTAGTCGTACGAACCTCTTACCCCCACTTGCGGAAGTATTTCCGACTGCTGCAGTTTCACCTGCTGGCGTGCTATCTCCTCCTGATGCTGGAGCAGGGCGTACTCCGGACGCTGGGTGATGTCGGAGGTAGGGGAGGTAGCCAACTGAGATCCGTCAGGCACTTCGGGCAGACGGCTGTCAATCTCCACCTCACTGATCAGGGGCAGACCGATGCAGTGGCAGAGGTTCATCTTGGCCAGACGGAGACCGTTCTCCGCGCGTCGGATATTGAGTTCGCTCTCATTGAGCTTCACCTGCACCTTCAGCAGGTCGTTTTTCGGTTTGAGTCCATGGCGTACAGCACTCTCCACATTCTTCTTCAGCTCCTCCAACAGCAGGTTGTAGCTGCGTGCCACCTCCAGCATCTCCTGAGCCTTGACCACTAAGGTGTAGGCCTGGTCACTCTCCAAGAGCACCTCTGCCTCCGTCAGCTTGCGGTTGGCCGAGGCCATCTGCCGTCCGAGGCGAGCAATGCGGTAGGCTGTGCGAATTTTTCCGCCCATGTAGATGGGTTGCTCCACGGAGATGCCGCCTGTGTACATCCATCCCAGTTTGTAGTTGAGGTTCATGCCGGGGAAGTAGGCAAAGCCCCCGTTGGGGATAGGTTGTCCTGCAGCATCCGGCAGGAAGGTGGGCAGATTGCCGCCAGCCATGCCAAAACTGCCGTCAATATTACTATATGCCCCCATACCATTCAGTTCAAAGTTGGGCAGAAAGTTGGCGCGGAAGCTCAGGGCTGTGTGGTGGGCATACTTCTCCTGATGGGTGGCAGCCTCCATCGACTTGTTCTGCTTGAGCGCCATGGCACGGCACTGCTGCAAGGTCAGCGGTTGGTGCTGAGGCTGATTGTCGGCAAATACCTGCAGTGAGGCAACCAGTCCGATGCAGAGCCAAAACTGCTTCAGCCCTGCGCTATTGTGAAGTTTGTTGTTCATTGTTCGAAAACTTTAGTCTTTATATATTATACTTCTCGTCCTAAATATGCAGTTGAACATGGGTAGTCTCTTTTTGATATGAGCCTACCCTGTTACAGGTGGGTTCACTTTTTAATCTTGAAGAAGAGCGCATAGAGCACGGGGATGAAGAATAGCGTGATGAAGGTGCCGAAGAGCAGACCGCCCATGATGCTGGCTGCCAACGAGCCGAACATGGCATCGGTCAACAGCGGAATCATACCCAGAATCGTGGTGAGCGAAGCCATCATGACGGGGCGAAGGCGGCTTTGTGCGCTGTTGATGAGTGCCGTCACGGCATCTGCTCCATTTTGTAGTTGGAGGGTAATCTCATCCATCAGCACGATGCCGTTTTTGATCAGCATACCTATCAGTCCCAAGGTACCGACGATTGCCACGAAGTTGAAGGTCTTTCCCGTGAGCAGCATCACAGCCACCACGCCCACCATCACGAAGGGGATGCAGCAGAAGATGATGATGGGCTTGCGGTAATCCTTGAAAAGCATGATCAGGATGGCAATCATCAGGATAATGGCCAAGGGGAAATTCTTGAAGAGGTACTTCATCGAGCGGGTGCTGGCATCCTTCTCGCCCTGCCACTTCAGGGTATAGCCAGTGGGTAGAGGTATCTGTTCCACAGCAGCTGACACTTTCTGCCAAGCCTTCTCTGTCTCCACCCCACTCACCGGTGAGCATTGCACCCGTTGGCTTCGCTGTCCGTTGTAGCGCGGCACCACAGGGTCTTCCCACTCCATGTGCACCGACTTCACAATCTGCCTCAGCGGGGTACTCCCTAACAGGCTCTCCACCACCTCATCCTTGCCCAGCTGTCCGCTTCGCAACTTCACCAGCATCTCCTCGGTGGTGAGTGCCTGAAGGTTGGGCAGGGTAGAGAAGACCTGTGCATTGTAGAGGTTCTCCACGGGCTGACCCTCTTCGTCAAGGCACTTGATGTAGATGTTCTTCTTGTGCGCTCCATCGTAGAAGGAGCCGAACGGTATGCCTCCGCCGACGGTCAGGAGCGACAGGCTCACATTGCTGCGGCTTAACCCTAAACGGCGTGCTGCTGCTTGGTCATACTCGATGTAGAGCACCGGCACCCGAGGTTCCCAGTCGGTGGTGATCAGACATACCTCGGGAATCTGCTCCATGAGGCGACGGGCCGAGTCGGCCAACTGATGGAGCACGGCAGGGTCGGGACCGTTGAACTGTGCTTCGATGGGGTACTTCTTGAACATCAGGTTGTAGCGCTTCAGCTTGACGTAGGCCTGCGGATAGTGGGCCGTGAGGTAAGCCTGAATCTCATCCATCTGCTTCACCAGTTCGTCGGCCGATGTGAAGTCAATAATCAGTTCACCGTATGAGAGCGAGGGATTGGCTATGCTACGCACCAGGTTGTACCGTCCCGGTGTGCCACCGATGGATTGGGTCACGTGCGTCACCTCCGGACGGCTCTTCAGGTAGGCCTCAATCTCCTTCAAGTCATGAGCCACTTGGGTGGAGTTGCTTCCCTCCGGCAGTTTGTACTCCATGTAGAGCTGGTCATAGACCATGTCGGGGAAGAATCCCCGGCGCATGAAGCGGAAGCCAAAGAGCGAAAGCAGAAGCAGTAACCCCATCAGTGCTACACTTCCCCAACGGTGACGAAGGCCGAATCCGAGGCAGACGCGAAGCCACCGGTACGCGGCACCCGAATATTTTTCTGCGGAATCCTGCTGACCCTCTTGGAGCGGTAGCTGTTGTGCTTCACCCGTCACAGGTTGCCGGATACCCTCCGGTTGCAGTTTCCGGTTGGCCATCAGCGGCACATGCACCAGAGCCAGTATCCAGCTGAGAAGCAGCGACACAGCGAGCACGATGAAGAGGTCGCGTGTATAGACCCCCGCCGTGTCGGGCGAGAGGAAGATGGGCAGGAAAGCGATGATAGCTATCAGCGTAGCCCCCAGCAGTGGCATGGCCGTCTGCCTACCGATGGCAGTCATTGCCTCCATCCGCGGTTTGCCCTCCTTGAGAGCCACCAGGATGCCGTCGATAATCACAATGGCGTTATCTACCAGCATACCCATGGCCAGGATGAATGCCCCGAGCGACACGCGTTGCATGGTTCCTCCGGCCCCCATAAGAAAGAGGAAAGAGCCGAATACCGTGACTACCAGACTGATGCCGATAATCATGCCGCTCTTGAACCCCATGGCCAGCATCAGGATAAACACCACGATGACCACCGACTCGATGAGATTGATGACAAAGGTGCCGAGCGACTCCCCTACACGCTGGGGTTGGAAGAAGACCTCTTCCACCTCCATACCTGCCGGCAGACGGCTCTCCTTCAGCCGTTCAATGGTTTGGTTTACCGCTGCCCCCACCTTCACGATGTCCGCCGTGGAAGAGGCAGCCACGAGGATACCGATGGAGCGTTGTCCGTCGCGGAACAGTTCGTTGCGGGTAGGTTCGGCATAGCCCTGTTCGATGTGTGCGATGTCGCGCAGACGCAGCTGGTCCTCGTCATGACCTTGTATCAGCATCTCACCGATCTCTTCCACATGCTTGAACTTGTCGGTCACGTGCAGCCGTATGCGTTGGCTGCCCGAGTCGAAGTAGCCGCTGTAGGTTGTCTCGTTCTGTCCGTTGAGTGTAGCCATCACTTCGGCCGGCTTCACCCCCAGATTGGCCATGCGGTCCTGCCAGAGCGAGATGTAGATGCACTCCTGACGCTGTCCGTAGAGCTCCACACGCTCCACATCCTCCACATCATTCACCTCCCGCTTGATCAGCTCCGCAAAGTCAGAGAGCTCACGCTCATCGATACCATCGCCCGTCAGGGCGTAGAACATGCCGAAGACATAGCCGAAATCATCCTTCACGATGGGGCGCGAAGCTCCCGAAGGCAGTGGCGTGTCGCCCACCTTGCGCCGGAGCATGTCCCAGCACTGCTCCACCTCCTCATCGCGCGTAGTGGTGGTCAGCTCCACCTGAATCAGCGACAGGTCGTTGTAGGAGTAGCTCTCCACATTGTCGATATGGTTCATGGAACGTATGCTCTTCTCCAGCACGTCCGTCACCTCCAGCTCCACCTCGTGGGCCGAGGCACCGGGGTAGGTGGTGACCACCATGGCCAGCTTCACCTTGATTTCCGGATCTTCCAGTTTACTCATCTCATAGCAGGCGTAGGAGCCGCCCGCTATCAAAACCGCAATGAGGAAGTAGATCAGGTTGCGGTTGTTGAATGCCCATTTGCTTATATCCATAGTCCTTGTCTATTACTCGAATTAGAGAAATCAAACGCAAACACTTATAGCAGTCCGCCCACATTGGAGGGAGAGGGAGCAGGCAGGGGAGTGACCGCATCGCCATCTTTCAGGTGACGGACACCGGAGGCGATGACACAGTCGTTCGGGTGCAGCAGTGCAGAGCGCACAATCACCCTTCCGTTGCTCAACGGGCGCACCATCTCCACGGCCACCCGTTCAATCTTGCCCGCAGCAGGGGCGTAACGGTAGATGAAGCTGACTCCCTCGGATTCGAAGAGCGAAGTGGTCGGTACACTCATCTCCTCCACGGCCTCAGACGGGTGACTCAGAATCGTCACCATGGTGCTCATGCCCGGCGAAGGCATCGGTTGTTCTCCCTTCACCACCTGCAGGCGCATGGTGTAGAGCTGGTTGGCATTGGCCTTCGGGGTGATGCTCAGCGGTCGCAGTTCATACTTTTGGTCCGGATAGACCTCGAAGGTGCAGTGGAATGAGCTGAAGAGGTTGCGCTGCACATACTCGGCAGCTGGCAGGTTGATTTCCACCTCCGGCTCTCCGTTGCTTATCAGGGAGATGACCGGCATGCCAGCGCCCACTGTCTCATGCTCCTCGAAGAGCCGTTTCTGCACCGTGCCCGTAAAGGGAGCGTATATCTTCGTGTAGGCCAGCTGGTCCTTGTGGTGCTGATATTTGGCCGTAATCTGTTTCAGTCCATACACCGCTTTGTCATAGTTGCTGGCCGAGGTTGCGCTGTCGGCATAGATGGCCATGACCCGCTGAGCCTCCGCCTTGATCTGCTGGTATTCCGCTTCGGTAGCATTCAGTTGCACCTGATAGTCTGTGGGGTCCAGCTCCACCAGCAGTTGTCCCTGTTTCACCTGAGTGCCATCGGTCACGGCAAAGCGTTCGATTGTTCCGCTCACCTTGAAGGCCAAGCTCACATCCTGCGATGCCTTCACCCTTCCCGGATATTGCATCACGACCAGGGGAGCGGTACTCCTCACCGTATCAATCTTCACCAACCGACGTTGTTCCTGTTCACTTTGTCCTGCACGGCAGGCACTCAACAGCGGGAGCAGACATCCCATCCAAACCAAAATCTGTTTCATTGTTCTATACCTTAATTATATATTATCTCTATATCAAATATTATCTCGATGTGCTGGCCAGCGAACAGGTTGCCAACTCGTCAGCAGTCCGTCAGTGATAAACCTGCGAAACTGGAATGATAACCTGTGCACAAAAAAATAATTACCTCTCCTTCCTCTTTTGAGAAGAAACAAAACTGCTCCCCTTTTGGTTTGCAAAATTAGGGAGAGTAAACAGGTTAAAAAAGGTCTATACAAAGAAATAGTTGTTCGATTTGTGTATCTTTCCCCCTCAGAAGCATGGAAAAGTGGAAAATTTGTATTTAATTTGTGCGCGAAACGAAGTCAATCCATTAAATAACGAGCAACCATGAAACTCCCCTTCCGGTTCTTTTCCATCCATCCCAGTTGTCCCTCCAGCTTCCACGACGGTCGCATCATCTCCGCTTTCGACACCTGCGGCCTGTTTCTCTGTAGCGGTGGCGAGGTAGAGATACTGTGTGGAGAGCAAACCTACCACCTGCATGTCAACGACATGTACATCTACATCCCCTCGTCGTTGGTGCGTCTCAAGCGGAAGAGTGGGGAGGTAGAGGGGCTGATGGTAGAGATTGACCTCCCCTTCCTGCTCCCGTTGGTCAGCTCATCACTCAGTGTGGAGAATCTGCTCTTTATCCGTCAGAATCCCTGCATCACCCTGACCGGACAGCAGTATCTTCACCTGTCTCAACTGGCCAAAACCCTTCAGCATCGCATAGAGGAGTTGCAGCAGGAGTACAAGAGCGACTCCTCTTCGCTGCGCAATCTTCTGCGTCAGGAGCTTCTCAAGTCCTTGGGTCAGGCATTGTTTTACGAAGTGATGCACATCTATTTTGCCAACCGTCCGTTGCTTCCGCTGCCGAGTGGCAAGAAGGACCTTGTTTTTCATCACTTCATGGTCTCCCTCTTCCACAACTACAGGGCTGAACGTGAGGTAACCTTTTACGCCCGTCAGCAGCACATCCAGCCCCGCTACTTCTCCACCATCATCAAGGAGAAGTCTGGGCTTACCCCCATGCAGTGGATTGTGAGGATGGTCATCACCGAATCCCTCCAGCTGTTGGAGTCCTCCGACCTCAGCATCAAGGAGATAGCCTCTAAGCTCAATTTTCCCAACCAATCCTTTTTCGGGAAATATTTCAAGCAGTACAAGGGCGTTTCGCCCAAGGCCTATCGGGAGAATATCAATCGAGGAGGGGCCTGAATCCCGGAGGAGACCCTATGATCATCCTGTTTTAACCCTATGATAACAACATTATAACCCCATTTGGAAACGATGAAAACA
>CAMGIP010000100.1 GCA_946056155.1 uncultured Mediterranea sp.
GTTTGGTGCAAAAAGCAACAACATATTGATTGATGGGATCTCATTCATTGAGAAATTGTCGTTCAACGCCTTCAATGAAGGCACGAGACTGAGGCATTGCATCTCTTTGGCCCAAAAGCTCACAGGAGTTACCTCTCACAGCCTAATGTCCTACACATGGAATCCAACTTTACGGGAGTGGTGGCTTCAGACGTGACGGAAAACGTAAATATCGGCCGTGAAATCAGAGCGGATGATATAAAAACGATGAGTTTGAGCGGAAAAATAGAGGAAACTCTGCCGGTTAACTCAATTGAGATGAATTAAATGACTATCCCTATATTAGCAGATATCACGAATCACATACGGTATATGGTGTTGTGTTGGGTGCACTATGTTGCTTCGGGTGCGATTGGAAAGATTTTAGCATATCAGGGAAACAAAAAAGCTGCACCGATACGGGTTCGGTACAGCTTTCAATAATTTTGACCTGTGTGTAAATCGGAGTCTGAAGATTATTCAGCAGCGGGAGCCTCTGCGGCAGCGGCAGCAGCAGCCTCAGCAGCTTCTGCAGCCTTGGCAGCCTCTTCAGCGGCCTTAGCAGCCTCTTCAGCAGCCTTCTTCTCAGCCAAAGCTTTAGCCTTCTCCTCATTGATCTTCTTCTCTTCCTCAAGACGAGCCTTTGCAGCAGCCTTCTTTGCAGCAGCCTCTTTCTCCTTCAGAGCCAGCAGACCGCTCTGCTTGTTGTTCTTCCAAGCCTCAAACTTAGCTTCAGCTTCAGCTTCGCCGAATGCACCCTTGGCTACACCGCCCAGCAGGTGCTTCTTCATGTACACACCTTCGCGAGACAGGATGTTGCGAACGGTGTCGGTCGGCTGTGCTCCTCTCATGACCCATTCGAGGGCGCGGTCGAACTTCAAATCTACTGTGGCAGGATTGGTGTTGGGGTTGTAAGTACCAATCTTTTCGATAAACTTACCATCACGTGGTGCTTTTACGGTTGCAATTACAATGGAGTAGAAGGCATAGCCCTTGCGGCCATTGCGCTGCAGTCTGATTTTTGTTGCCATTTGCTTTTAAAATGTTTTAAGTTAGTGATTTGAATATGCCATTATCTCGTAATAGCGGGCGCAAAGGTAGCGATTATTCCTGGCCCGACCAACGATTTGAGTGATTATTTTTTCTTTTCTTTTTGAAGGAGGTCAGGAGTAGCGTTTGGGATAGCGTAGCAGGATGGTCAGAAGGGCTAGTGCACCCATGCAGTAGGGGTAGTAGAGGTACTCCATGATGGAGATAGGGGAGAGGTTGGAGAGTCCCGAGGCCATGAGGAGCTGTGCGCCGTAAGGTATGATACCCTGCACGAAGCAAGAGAAGGTGTCGAGGATGCTGGCACTCTTGCGTGGGTCGAGTCCATAGCGGCGGCTGATGTCGCATGCTATGGGTCCCGTGGTGAGAATGGCTATGGTGTTGTTGGCTGTGCATAGGTTGGCCAGACTGACCAGAGCAGCGATGCTGAGTTCGGCTCCCCGCTTGCCCTCTACACGACGGGTGAGTCGTTCGATGAGGTAATTGATGCCACCCTCGTGGCGGATGACTTCCAAGAGCCCGCCTGCCAGCAGAGTAACGATGATCAGTTCACCCATGCCAGTGATGCCTTGTCCCATGGCTTGGAACCAGTCGAAGAATCCCATGCCGGTGATACAGCCCACGGCGCCGGTACAGAGGATGCCGAGAAATAGGACCAGGGTGACATGTACTCCACAGAGTGCCGTGACGAGTACGACCATGTAGGGGACGACCTTGAGCCATTCCACTGCATATTCCTCCACAGGCGAATGCATTTCAAGACCTAAGAAGGTGTAGATGCAGAGCACGAGGAGGGCAGCAGGAACTACAATGAGCAGGTTGACCCTGAACTTGTCCCTCATGGAACACTCCTGCGTGCGGGTGGCGGCTATGGTTGTGTCGGAGATAAAAGAGAGATTGTCTCCGAAGAGCGACCCGCCTACCACCAAGGCCACCATCAGTGGGGTGGTGATGCCAGTTTTCTCCGCTAAACCTACTGCTACTGGGGTGAGAGCCACAATGGTGCCCACGCTGGTACCTACAGAGAGGGAGATGAAGCAGGCGGCCAGGAAGATGCCGGCAAGGAGTAGCTGTTCGGGGAGAATATGTAAGGTCAGGTTGACCGTGGCGTCAATGGCGCCCATAGCTTTGGCACCCTGGGCAAAGGCTCCGGCCAGGATGAAGATCCAAATCATGAGCAGCATGTTGGGATTGGATGCTCCCCGCGAAAAGAGTCCTATGCGATCTTCAACGGATAAGTGCTTGATGGTGGCCAAGGCGTAGCATGAGGCGCAGAGAAAGGCCACGGTGATGGGCACCTTATAGAAGTCGCCTATCAAGATGGAGGTGAGCAGATAGAGGCAGAGGAAGAGAATCAAGGGGGTGAGGGCAAAGCCGTTACCCTTGGGGGTGTTGAAGTTTGATGGTTGGTTCATAAGTGGCTGTGTGTAAATGATGAACGACCATCCCTCGGGCAGTGAGGCGAGTCACTGCGGTCGGGATGGTCATCCGGTCATTCTCTCTTTCAAAATTCTCGTTGTTGTTGCTGGTACTCTATGCTTCTGGTAAGGAAAGAAGTCATGAGTATCGTGGGGTAAACATCAGTCAAAGATGTTCCTGAATCGCTTGAAGATTTTCTCCTTTACAGAGCCACTGGGCTGGAAGTTGTCCGACTTCTGCAATTTCTCCATCTCCTTCTTCTCATCGCGGCTCAATGTTTCAGGGATATAAACGCTGATGTTGATAAGGATATCCCCCTTGCCGTAGCCATTAACAGAAGGAAGTCCCATGTTTCTCAGGCGGAGCGTCTTGCCCGGTTGAGTACCCGGTTCAATCTTGATTTTCGCCTTCCCGTTGATGGTTGGTACCTCTACACTTCCTCCCAAGGTGGCCGTAGGCACGCTGAGCAACAGGTTGTAAATCAGGTCATCACCATCGCGTATCAGTTCTTTGTCCGGCTCCTCACTGACAAGGATGAGCAGGTCACCCGCTAGTCCGTTGCGTTTGCCGGCATTACCTTTGCCGTTCATGGAGAGCTGCATACCCTCTGCTACTCCGGCGGGAATCTTTACGGTAACTACCTCTTCGCCCATGACGATGCCATCACCGTTGCACTCCCGGCACTTGTTCTTGATAATCTTGCCTTCGCCACCGCAATGGGGGCATGTGGTGCGGCTCTGCATCGTGCCGAAGATGGTACGCTGCTGTTGCAGAATGGTGCCGCTACCTTTACACTGCGGGCAGGTCTCCATCGCTCCGTCTCCTTCAGCACCCGTGCCGTGGCAGTGGCTACAGGGCACATACTTCTTCAGCTTGAACTTCTTTTCCACCCCTTCGGCAATCTCTTTGAGGGTAAGGCGTACCTTCACCCTCAAGTCGGTGCCACGGTGCATACGAGGCTTGCTGCTACCTCCGCCACCGAATCCACCGAAACCACCGGTATGGCCGCCGAAGATGTCACCGAACATGGAGAAGATATCTTCCATAGACATATCGCCGGAGAAGCCTCCGTAAGGTCCTCCGTTGCCAGCCGCACCGCTGACACCTGCATGACCAAATTGGTCGTAACGGGCACGTTTGTCGGGGTCGCTGAGCACCTCATAGGCCTCTGCGGCCTCTTTGAACTTCTCTTCAGCCTCCTTGTTGCCCGGGTTCTTGTCCGGGTGGTACTGGATGGCCTTCTTGCGGTAGGCCTTCTTTATCTCGTCTGCGGTGGCCGTCTTGGCCACCTCCAGCACTTCGTAGTAGTCTCTTTTCTCCATAGGTCAATCTCCTCTTTCTTTAATTGATTATTCACCTACCACCACTTTGGCGTGGCGTATTACCTTCTCATTGAGCATGTATCCGGTTTGCACGCAGTCCAGAATCTTGCCCTTCAACTCGGTAGCAGGAGCGGGGATGACGGCAATGGCTTCGTGGAAGTCAGTGTCTAGAGGTTTCTCCTGCGTCTCAATGACTTTGACACCATTCTTTCCTAACACGTTCATGAACTTGTTGTAGATGAGTTCCACACCCTCTCTGACGGCAGCTACGTCAGTAGCTTGCTGCATGGTCTTGATAGCACGTTCCATGTCATCAATGATGGGTAAGATACTGCTGATGCATTTCTCTCCGCCGTTGAGAATCAGCTCAGCTTTCTCCTTCATGGTGCGTTTGCGGTAGTTGTCAAACTCAGCGGAGAGGCGCAGGTATTTGTCTCTTTGCTCCTCCAAGGCCTGACGGGTCTTCTCCAGTTCGGCCTGAAGCAGAGCTTCGACATTCTCCACCGCCACTTCCTGACCTTCGGCTACTTCTTCCTGGTCTTGGGCACCTGTTCCTTCAGCCTGGGCTTGAGCACTTTCATCAGTAGCTGCATGGGCCAGATTCTCATCCTGTGGATTTACTTGCTGCGTGTCGGCAGCACCTGTCTGTACATTCTCTTCGTTAATCTTCTGTTCTTTCAACTCCATCTGTTTATGCTTGTTTTTTTTAATGTTCCAATGAATATATGTAAAGGGGTTCTTCATAACCGACTGTTGTTGTGTCCTGTGCGGACATTTCCGCGTCCGCAAAAACTTTGCCAAAACGGCAGTTGGTCTCGGTATAGGGGACAAAGGTACTATTTTTATGCCACTTTGTCAGTATTGAACGTGCTGAAATGGGGATTTTTCACTATCTTTGCCCCCGTTTTATCACTTTCTGGCCTCGGCTGAGGGGCTGGAATCCATTATTAGATATATAACTATGATTACAGTATCCAATGTAAGTGTACAGTTTGGCAAGCGAGTGCTGTTCAACGAAGTGAATATGAAGTTTACCGAGGGCAACTGCTACGGCATCATCGGGGCCAACGGGGCGGGCAAGTCAACCTTCCTCAAGACGATTTCGGGCGAATTGGACCCCACGACGGGTTCTATCACGCTGGGCCCGGGTGAGCGGCTCTCGGTATTGAGTCAGGACCACTTCAAGTGGGATGCCTTTACCGTGATGAATACGGTTCTGATGGGGCACACCGTGCTTTGGGACATTATGAACCAGCGCGATGCCATCTATGCCAAGGAGAATTTTACCGACGAGGATGGCCTGAAGGTTTCGGAGTTGGAGGAGCGGTTTGCTGAGTTGGACGGATGGAACGCAGAAAGCGATGCGGCTGCCCTGCTGAGTGGATTGGGCATCAAGGAGGATAAGCACTACCTGATGATGAGTGAATTGAACAACAAGGAAAAGGTGAGGGTGATGCTGGCACAGGCTCTCTTCGGAAACCCAGATAACCTGTTGCTGGATGAGCCGACCAATGACCTGGACATGGATACGGTGACCTGGTTGGAGGAGTATCTCTCTAATTTTGACCATACGGTGCTGGTGGTAAGCCACGACCGTCACTTCCTTGACTCGGTATGTACTCACACGGTGGATATTGACTATGGCAAAATCAACCTCTTTGCCGGTAACTACAGCTTCTGGTATGAGTCGAGCCAGCTGGCGTTGCGTCAACAGCAGAACCAGCGTGCCAAAGCGGAGGAAAAGCGTAAGGAGTTGGAGGAGTTTATTCGTCGCTTCAGCGCCAACGTGGCAAAGAGTAAGCAGACAACGAGCCGAAAGAAGATGTTGGAGAAGCTGAATGTGGAGGAAATCAAACCTTCTTCCCGACGCTATCCGGGCATTATCTTCTCGCCTGAACGGGAACCGGGCAACCAGATTCTGGAGGTGACAGGACTCTCCAAGAGGCTGGATGATGGTACGGTGCTCTTCAAGGATGTGAACTTCACGGTGGAAAAGGGTGACAAGGTGGTCTTTCTCTCACATGATCCGCGTGCCATGACAGCGCTCTTTGAGATTATCAACGGAAATATGGAGCCTGATGAGGGTAGTTTCAACTGGGGTGTGACCATCACCACGGCATATCTTCCTTTGGACAATACCCGTTTCTTCGACACGGACCTGAATCTGGTGGACTGGCTGAGCCAGTATGGCGAGGGCAATGAGGTGGAGATGAAGGGTTTTCTGGGCCGCATGCTCTTCTCTGGTGAGGAGGTGCTGAAGAAGGCGCGGGTACTCTCAGGTGGTGAGAAGATGCGTTGCATGATTGCGCGTATGCAGATGCGCAATGCCAACTGCCTGATTCTCGACACGCCGACCAACCATCTGGATTTGGAGTCTATTCAGGCTTTCAACAACAATCTGAAAATCTTCAAGGGAAATATCCTCTTTGCATCTCATGACCATGAGATGATTGAAACGGTCTGCAACCGCATCATCGAACTGACGCCCAATGGTATCATAGACAAGCGGATGGAGTATGACGAGTATATCTCTTCAGACCATATTAAGGCATTGAAGGAGAAGTTGTATGGCTATTAATAGGTCTGATTATTGTTGACGAGTTGATAAGTTGAATAGTTGAGTTGTCGTTTGGACAGCCAGGCAAAGAGTCATCAAATAAGTACATTCAATATCTCTGCTTTTGTGCTTCTGAGCCTTTGTGCTCATGAGCACAAAGGCTTTTTTGGGTGTGGCTATTTCACTTTTGGACTCGTTGAATCCCATTTGTTCATTAGACTGTTATGTGCAAATAGACTCTCTCTTGTCGTCTGCTTTCCCGCTTTTCGGTTGCGATCGCTCCCTTTGCGCTCTCAAAACGAAGATCATCTGCTCAAAATTAGAAGTTATTATCATCATAACGCTAATAACTAATCAGGGTTGAATGTTACCGGTATTGTACGATGACTACAGATTATTTCTTCAACTTCAGTTTGTCCTCAGCCCCTCCAAAAAGGTTTTCACCAATGGTGGTGAGGGCGTTGCCTTGTGCTACCACGTGGCGGAGGTTGTCACAGCCAATGAAGGCACCGTACTCAATGGCTGTAACTGAAGGAGGCAGCAGGAGGGTGCCGCAGAGGCGTCCGCATCCACTGAAGGCGCGTTGACCGATGCTCTTCAGACCTTGGGGCAGGGTGATGCGGAGCAGGTATTTCTTCTGCGTAAAGGTATATTCCGGGATGGCGGTGGCGGTGCACTCCTTCAGATCCAAAGAGACGAGGTTGTGCATGTAGTCACGGATAAGCTTGAAGTCAGAGTCATCCATTTTGCCCTTGACCGTGAGGAAATTGACCTCATTGGGCTGTATGCCATGGCTTACTAACTCGGCACCGAGGCTTTGCGAGAGACCCAGCTCTACCGAAACCCCTGTAGGCTCGCCTTCGATAAAGGCAAAGGTGGTCCATCGCTCTTTCATGCGGTAGCTGTCACTGCATCCCAAGGGTACAAAGACGGCAGTGATGCTGTCGGCCAACGCCTCCGGCAGCAGATTGGGAGCCGTCTTGCGGCGAATCTGGCAGATGGAGAGGTTGGTGCAACCTTTGAAAGCTGCATCTTCAATATTTTTGATCTTGTCTGACAGAATGACATGCTCCAAGGTAGTCTTGCCCACAAAAGTGGAGTCGTTCACCTGGCGACAGAAAGCGTAGGCGGGGATGAAATTGGGGGCATAGAGATAGAACTTGTCGGGATGTGTACCGTGTTTGCCCGAGTAGAGGCTGATGGAGGCCCCCGAGAGATCGAGCACGCGTAGCGAGGTGAACTCGTCGCGCAGGTGGCGGAAGTCGATGGCATTGATTTTCCCCTGCAACTGCAGGTGAGTAATCTGATTAGCCTCCTCCTCGGTAAGCAGTTCCACCATCGTGCCCGGTTTGGCCACATAGAGCACCTTTTTCTTTTGTGCCATTACGGCAGTGGCCATGGCCATGCAGCCGAGTAGCAGCATCACCTTCATTCTGATTGTCATTGTCGTCATTCGCTGGTTCATCTTTTTCAAATGGTTTTATTGGGTATCTACACCTTATTATATACAGGGCCTGTCCTATCCCGTACATGAATAATTCACTCCAAAGTTACATAAAAGAGGGAAAGTGTGCGACATCTTTCTGTTTTATTCTCTATTTTTGCAGCATATTTAACTCAATCCATCGGTTGGGGAACAGATAATAAGTCAAATAATCAAAAACGTTGCAATATGGTTAACGTCAAACAAGTATCCATCGGCATGGCTGATCTTTTCCTTTTCTTCCTTCTTTTTTCACTCTCCCTGTTGTTGCTGTCACTGCCCATGGCATTGATTCCTCCTGCTTGTTTACCCTATCCAAACTGGACCTCACCCTTTATCAATGAGTTCCTGATGCTCCTTTCGGTAGTGGTATCATCGTGGGTGATGCTCCGCTGGCGTCACCATTCGCTCAGTCGATTGGGTTTCAGGCTGGAGCCGAAGGATGCCCTTTTCGGGTTGTTGTTGGGTGCAGCGATGATAGCCGTCGGTTTTTTGCTCCAGTGGGGGCTGGGACAGATTAAGGTAGTGCCCTGGCATTTGGCTGATCGCGGCAGTTCGTGGGAGATAGGTCTTCTTTTTGCCCTGCTCTGCTATATTCTTGTGGCCTGGGTGGAGGAGATGATGGTGCGTGGATTCATTCTGGGTCGCATGTTGGATGCCGGCATCCATCGCGAAGTGGCATGGGTAGTGAGTTCTCTGCTCTTCTCGATGCTTCACTTTTTCAATCCCGACTTCTCCTTGCTCAGCTTCATCAACATCTTCTTGGCGGGTCTTATGCTTGGTGCCTCCTACCTCTACACCCGCAACCTTTGGTTTCCCGTGGCGCTTCACTTTTCGTGGAACTTTGCCCAGGGTAGTATCTTTGGTTACGAGGTGAGCGGTACCTCCGTGTTTCCCTCCCTCATTTGTCAGGATGCAGTGGATGCAACGCTCTGGAACGGCGGCGATTTTGGCTTTGAGGGTTCGCTCACCTGCACTCTTTTACTTCTTGTAGCTACGGCCTCAGTGCGTTATGCTTTCCGGCAGAGGCATTCAACGATACCTCCTATGAAGTAAGTCGGCTTTATGGGCAGTCGAAGCTATCAGTTACTCCAGTACCAGCCTACTGGTACTGGAGTAACTGATAGTACGCTCGGCATGAGCGTTGTCTAATGGGTGCAAGTCCCTAAGCCACCCTAACAAGTCCAAGGCGAAGATGAATTCAGCCCTCAAAGAGTTGACAAGTCGGAGCAACGGATGGGGATATGAGAAGAGGAAGCAGAAACTGAAAGAGTACATAGAGGGTTGGGTAGGGTACTATCACCTTGCCAATATGAAGCGTCTCTGCCTTGAAACCGATGAATGGCTACGGCGATGAATACGCATGTGTATATGGAAGGCTTGGAAGAAGCCAAGGACGAAAGTGGCCAACCTCATTAGGTGTGGTATTGCAGAATGGCAAGCTTACCAATGGGGGAACACTCGCCTGGCTTATTGGAGTGTGGCAGGCGGCCCAATTCTGAGCAGAGCCATATCAAATGATAGGTTACGCAAGCAAGGTTATGTCTGCCTATTTGACGCTTATAGAGAATGGAATCCAAAATAGGAACCGCCGTATGCCGAACGGCACGTACGGTGGTGTG
>CAMGIP010000101.1 GCA_946056155.1 uncultured Mediterranea sp.
GAATGCATTAATAGAAAAAGAGACCGCTCCAGATTGGTGCCCCTTTGAGGCATCGTCCATGGACCGTCCGACCGTAATTTAAAAACGAAATCGTGACCGATAGAGATTCCTGAAAGAACTCTTCGGTCACGATTGTCTTATACCTTTATTGAGAAAACTATCAGCCCTATGCCTCCCCCATCCAGTTTCATCCTCCACAAAAGATGCCATAATCATCCATTGAGAGGCGGGCTCAGCTAGTTTAGAGGCAGGCTCAGCTAGTTTAGAGGCGGGCACGGATAGCCTTGCTCTCAGCCTCATAACCCGGCTTGTCGAGCAGCGCAAACATATTCTTCTTGTAAGCCTCTACACCCGGCTGGTTGAAGGGGTTCACACCCAGCAGGTAGCCGCTGATACCGCAGGCACGCTCAAAGAAGTACATCAGCGAACCGATGCTCTCCTCGGTCAGTGCGGGAATGACTACACGCATGTTGGGCACACCACCATCCACGTGAGCCAGCTGTGTACCCAGCTCAGCCATCTTATTCACCTCATCCACATGCTTGCCAGCGAGGAAGTTCAGACCGTCGAGGTTTTCAGCGTCAGCAGGCACCGTCAGGCTGTGGTTCACCTTCTCCACAGAGATCACCGTCTCGTAGATGGTGCGTTCACCCTCCTGGATCCACTGTCCCATAGAGTGCAGGTCGGTAGAGAAATCCACGGCAGCGGGGAAGATACCCTTGCCATCCTTACCTTCAGACTCACCGTAGAGCTGCTTCCACCACTCACTTACATAGTGCAGTTTGGGGTTGAAGTTCACCAGAATCTCAATCTTCTTGCCCTGCTTGTAGAGTTCGTTACGGGTAGCGGCATAGATAGCAGCCGGATTCTCCTCGAAAGGCACATCAGCGCCACACTTCTTCTCCATAGCAGCAGCACCAGCCACCAGTGCGCGGATATCATAGCCAGCCACGGCAATAGGCAGCAGACCCACCGGAGTCAGAACCGAGAAGCGACCGCCCACGTTGTCAGGGATAATGAAGGTCTTGTACCCCTCCTTGTCAGCCGTCACCCGAGCAGCACCCTTCTTGGCATCCGTTACCGCCACGATCACCTTGCGAGCCTCCTCCTTACCACGCTGGCGCTCACACTGTTCGCGCAGCAGACGGAAAGCCAGAGCCGTTTCAGTGGTCGTACCCGACTTGGATATATTGATGATACCGAACTTCTTATCCTTCAGATAGTCCGTCAGTTCGTAGAGATAATCCTCACCGATATTATGGCCTGCGAAGAGAATCACGGGACCGTTTTTCTGCTCGCGCAACCAGGCAAAGCTGTCGCTCAGCGCCTCAATGACCGCACGGGCACCGAGGTAGCTTCCGCCGATACCAGCCACAACCACCGCCTCGCAGTTCTCGCGGAGCACCTTAGCCGTAGCCTCCAGGTCATCCAAATGTTCCTTCGTGATAGACGAGGGCAGGTGGAGCCAGCCCAAGAAGTCATTACCAAGACCTGTACCATTTTCCAGAGCCTCCTGAGCGGCCTTTACCTCCTGTTCGTAGGCAGCCACACTCTCTTTACCGATGAAGCTCAAACTTTTTTCAATATTCAACTGTACCATTCGTATTTGATTTAATGATTACTGTTTCTTTCATAGACATTCTCCAAAATAGGCCACATGTACTTCAACCCTCCGCTTCCTCCTCAACGGTTTTAGCGGAAAGAGTCCGTCAACAGCTTGATTTCGATAGCCGGCGAGATACGCTCATAGAGGATATTATAGACCGCATCCACGATGGGAATGTTCACGTGATAATGCTTGTTGATCTCCTTGATACACTTGGTACCGTAGTAACCCTCTGCAATCATCTCCATCTCTATCTGTGCACTCTTGACCGAGTAGCCCTTTCCGATCATCGAGCCGAAGGTGCGGTTGCGGCTGAAATTACTGTATCCGGTCACCAGGAGGTCACCGAGATAGACAGACTCCGCCACTCTGCGTTCCAAGGGGTGCACCGTCTGCAGGAAGCGGTTCATCTCCTGTATGGCATTACTCATGAGCACCGCCTGGAAGTTGTCGCCATACTTCAGTCCACTGCAGATACCCGCCGCAATGGCATAGACATTCTTCAGCACCGAGCTATACTCAATGCCCGCCACGTCGTTGCTCACCGAGGTCTTGATGTAGCTACCCGAGAGGTGGCGTGCCACAGCCGCTGCCTTCTCCGTATCCACACAGCCTATGGTCAGGTAGGAGAGACGCTCCAGCGCCACCTCCTCTGCGTGGCAAGGTCCAGCCACGACCGCAATATTCTCAGCCGGCACACCATATTCTTTAGTGAAGTACTCCGACACAATCACGTTGTCGTCGGGTACGATACCCTTGATGGCCGTAATGATAAACTTATCCTTGATTTTGGTGCGCAACTTCTTCAGGTGCGACTTCAGGTAAGGAGAAGGCGTGACGAAAATCAGCGTATCCGACTGCTTCACCACATCATTGATGTTGGAGCTGAAGTTGATGCGTTTCACATCAAACTTCACTCCTGTGAGATAGGCAGGGTTATGCCCCAGCCGTTTAAAGTCAGCGATGCGGTCATCCCGGCGCATATACCAGTTGATGGATTCAGACTTACCCAAAACCATCTTGGCAATAGCCGTTGCCCAGCTTCCGCCACCCATTATGGCTATCTTTCCAGGTACTTTCATAATCTATTGATCCATTCCTCCACCTCTTTCACGGTGGGGTTGGTAAGTTCCAGCTTATATTTCTTGTTAATTCCACAGATATCCATGTGCACCTTCTGCGGATTCACTCCCTGCAGGTCAGCCACCAGATTATATCCAGCCTTCTGCATCACAGGCACCCACTCCTCAGGCACACCGATCTCCACATACTTGGAGGCAGGATCCTTGGGAGGCGCCTGTTCGGGACGCATCTGCGGGAAGAAGAGCACCTCCTGGATAAAGGGCTTTCCGGTCATGAGCATGGTCAGGCGGTCGATACCGATACCGATGCCCGATGTAGGCGGCATACCATACTGCAGAGCCTTGAGGAAGTCCTGATCGATAAACATCGCCTCGTCATCCCCCTTTTCGCTCAGTCTCAGCTGCTCCTTGAAGCGCTCCTCCTGGTCGATGGGGTCGTTCAGCTCACTGTAGGCGTTGGCCAGCTCCTTACCGTTGACCATCAGCTCAAAGCGTTCAGTCAGTCCCGGTTTGCTGCGATGTGCTTTGGTCAGCGGACTCATCTCCACGGGATAGTCGGTGATGAAGGTGGGCTGTATGTAGGTACCCTCGCAGAACTCGCCGAAGATTTCATCGATCAGCTTGCCCTTGCCCATGGTGTCATCAATCTCCATCTTCAGCTCATTGCACACCTGACGGATCTCCTCCTCGCTCTTGTTCTCCAGGTCATAGCCCGTCTTCTCCTTGATGGCATCCAGGATAGGCAGCCGGCGGAAGGGAGCCTTGAAGCTGATCACCTTGCCGTCAATCTCCACCTCGGTAGATCCGTTGACCTCCAAAGCGATACGCTCCAGCAGCTTCTCCGTGAAGCTCATCATCCAGTTGTAGTCCTTATACTGCACATAGAGCTCCATGCAGGTAAACTCCGGGTTGTGGTTCTTGTCCATACCCTCGTTGCGGAAGTTCTTGCCAATCTCATAGACCCCCTCGAAGCCACCCACAATCAGTCGCTTCAGATAGAGCTCCGTAGCAATACGGAGATAGAGGTCGATATCCAACGAGTTGTGGTGCGTGATGAAGGGACGCGCACTGGCGCCTCCCGGGATAGACTGCAAGATAGGAGTCTCCACCTCCGTATAGCCTGCCTCATCAAAGACAGCACGCATGGTCTTGATGACCTTTGCACGCTTCAGGAAGGTCTCCTTCACGCCCTCGTTTACGATCAGGTCCACATACCGTTGGCGATAACGGAGTTCAGGATCATCAAACTTATCGTAAGCCACGCCATCCTTATACTTCACGATAGGCAGGGGGCGCAAGCTCTTGGCCAGCACCGTCAGCTTACGTGCATGCACACTGATTTCGCCCGTCTGCGTACGGAAGACGAAGCCCTCGATGCCCACCACGTCGCCCAGGTCGAGCAGCCGTTTGAACACCACATTGTACATATCCTTATTATCACCCGGGCAGATATCGTCGCGAGTCACATAGACCTGCACACGACCTTTGGAATCCTGCAGTTCGATGAACGACGCCTTACCCATGACACGGCGGCTCATGATACGTCCGGCCACGGAAACCTCGCGCGGCTCAGCGTCGTCTTTGAATTCAGCTTTTATATCTGTAGAAAAAGCGTTGGTTACATACTCCGCTGCGGGATAAGGCTCGATGCCCATCGCACGCAACTCATTCAGGCTATTTCGCCGAATGATCTCCTGTTCACTTAGTTCAAGTACGTTCATTTTGCTTGTTTTTCACTCAAATTTGGGGACAAAAATAACAAAGTTTTTTCATACCACCCATTATTTTCCTAAATAATCTTGTCTAATGACGCAAATCACGACTATTTTCGTCACTTTCCGTGAACTTTTTCAGCCGCTCTTCATGTACAACCGACTTTTTTTCCGACCTTTGCACCATCTTACCAACCCCTTGATGAGCGCAATGAGACGAATACTATACCTTTTTATATATATAACCCTGCTCCAGATTGCCCCGCTGAGGGTCACCGCACAGCCTACGCTCTCCCTGCTCACCTGCGGACAGGGCGATGACATCTATACCCTCTTCGGCCATACCGCCATCCGCTATGCCGACCCTGCGCAGGGAACAGACCTGGTCTTCAACTACGGTGTCTTCGACTTCGACACTCCCCAGTTTGCCCTCCGCTTTGCCCTGGGCGAGACCGACTACCAGTTGGGGCTGAACCGCTTCGACCACTTCTGCGCCATCTACAACTATCACGGGCGCACCGTATGGGAGCAACCCCTCAACCTTACCCCCTCCGAACAGCAGCGGCTCATACAGCTCCTGCAGGAGAACTACCGTCCCGAGAACCGCATGTACCGCTACAACTTCTTCTACGACAACTGTGCCACCCGTCCTCGCGACCTCATCGAGCGGACCGTTGAGGGCAAGATACGCTATGCCCAGCCGATGGAGCAACCCACCGACAGCCTCTCCTACCGCACCTTCATCCATCGGTATAGCCAGGGCCATCCCTGGTCACGCCTCGGCATGGATCTCTGCCTCGGAGCCAAGGCCGACCGCCCCATCACCCTGCGCCAGCGAGAGTTCGTCCCCTTCTGCCTGATGGAGGACTTTGCCCATGCAGAGATAGAAGACCCCGAGGGCAATCTCCGTCCCCTGACCGGTGCGGTCCGCCTCATCGTGGCAGGCAAGGAGCAGAGCCCCCAAGATGCACTCCATGCGTCGGAGGTCACCGACTGGCCCCTGCACCTGGCCCGAATACTCCTCTTCCTCATCGTCATTCCCCTCACCCTCTGGAGCGAGTTCTTTCGGCAAAGAGCCTGCTGGATGCTCGACCTCCTGCTCCTCCTCTCTGCCGGAGTGGCCGGATGCATCCTCGCCTTTCTCGCCACCCTCTCCTCGCACCCCTGTGTCGATAGCAACTGGCTGCTGCTGGCCCTCCATCCCCTCCATCTCCTCTGCCTTCCCTGTGCCATCCGCAGGCTCAGAAAAGGGCTCTTGAGCCGCTATCAAGTGGCAAACTTCGCCATATTAACATTATTTATCATAGTTTTCCTCCTAAAACTCCAATTAATTCCCGCAACTGCCGTATATTTGGCACTTGCTTTGTGGATTAGGGCCGCAGCGCACCTCTATCTCCACCGGAAAACGTACCTACGCCAGTCGCTGCACAACAAATAAATAGAGAGAAAAGTGAAAAAAGAGATACTGACATCCATACTGGCATTGACGCTGGCCAGCCTTCAGGCCCAGCCCCTTGTCCATGCGCCCAAATTGGTGGTAACCATTGCCATCGACCAGTTGCGCACCGACTATCTGGACAACTTCTCCCCGCTCTACGGAGAGCGTGGCTTCAAGCGGCTGATGCGTGAAGGACGGGTCTATATGCAGGCCGAGTATCCCTTCACCCGTCCCGACCGAGCCTCCTCCATTGCCACCCTCTACAGCGGATGCACCCCTTCGGTGCACGGCATTGTGGCGGAGAACTGGCTGGACCGCTCCACCCTGCGCCCCACCAACTGTGTGGATGACCCCGACTTCATGGGCAACTATACCGACGAGAACAGTTCAGCCCAGAAGTTGCTCACCTCCACCGTAGCCGACGAGCTGCGTATCGCCACCCGCGGACGCGCCCTCATCTACTCCATAGCCCCCTTCCGTGATGCCGCTATCCTTGCCGCCGGCCACTCCGCCAACGGTGCCTTCTGGATCAACGAGAAGAGCGGCAAATGGTGCGGCACCACCTACTACAACGAGTTCCCCTGGTGGGTCAGCCAGTACAACGACCGCCATTCGGTCGATTTCCGCATCAAGGATATCGAGTGGACCCCCTCCTACCCCATCGAGCGTTTCACCTACCTGCCCGAGTGGCGCGACATCCCCTTCCGCTACAAGTTCGATGCCGACCGGCAGAACCGCTTCCGTCGGTTAGCCACCAGCCCCTACGCCAACGATGAGGTCAACCTCCTGGTAGAGACCCTCATGGCCAAGAGCACCATCGGTCAGGACAATGTCCCCGACCTCCTCTCGCTCACCTACTACGCAGGCAACTACAACCACCAGAGCACCACCGTCTTCGCCATGGAGATACAGGACACCTACGTGCGCCTCGACCACTCCATAGCCCAGCTGCTCGACCTCATCGAGCACAAGGTGGGACTGGCCAACACCCTCATCTGCATCACCTCCACCGGCTACAGCGATGCCGAACAGGCCGATGCCCCCTCCTACCGCATACCCGGAGGTGAGTTCCGTCTGGAGCGTTGCGCCACCCTGCTCAACATGTACCTGATGGCCACCTACGGACAGGGACAATACGTAGAGGCCCACTACAACAACCAGATATACCTCAACGAGAAACTGATAGAAAGCAAGCAGCTTAACCTGAACGACATTGAGGCCAAGGCCGAAGCCTTCCTCGTGCAGTTCAGCGGTGTAGATCGCGTCTATGCCGGCCACCGTATGCTGCTTGGCACCTGGTCGCCCGCGCTGGAGAAGCTCAGCAATGCCTACCACCGCAAGCGATCAGGCAACCTCACCATCACCCTTCTGCCAGGCTGGACCAATGCCTCCGAGGGAGAGAGTTCGCCCCGCGTCACCCGCACTGCCTACTTCTCCTCCCCCCTCATCTTCATGGGATGCGGCCTCAAGCCCGAGGTCATCACCTCCCCGGTAGATGCCGGTTGCATTGCCCCCACCCTCTCGAAGGCGATGCGCATCCGGGCCCCCAATGCCAGCAGTCTGGCTCCCCTCCAATTCTGAAGGATGCCCGTGAACAACCTGTGACATTTACCCCTTACATAAATTAAAGAGAGCCTCTCCGAGCCACACACTGCAGGAGAGGCAGAACAACAACAATAGCCAATAATAACATCAAACATATATGGGATTCAATAGTTTTTTAAGTGCCCTATTCGGCAACAAATCCACCCGCGACATGAAAGAGATACAGCCCTGGGTGGAAAAGGTGAAAGCCGCGTACCCCGCAATTGCCCAACTCGACAACGACGCGTTGCGTGCCAAGACCCAAGAGCTGAAAGCCTATATCCGCCAGTCGGCCGCTGCCGAACAGGCCAAGGTAGATGAGCTGAAAGCCAGTGTAGAGGCCACCGAGCTGGAACAGCGCGAACCCCTCTTCAACCAGATTGACAAGTTAGAGAAGGAGATACTCGAGATCTACGAGAAAGCCCTCGATGAGGTGCTCCCCGTAGCCTTTGCCATTGTGAAGGAGACCGCCAGACGCTTCTCCGAGAACGAAGAGATTATCGTCACCGCCACCGACTTTGACCGTCTGCTGGCCACCACGAAAGACTTTGTGCGCATCGAAGGCGACAAAGCCATCTACCAGAACCACTGGGTAGCCGGAGGTAACGAGATAGTCTGGAACATGGTCCACTACGACGTACAGCTCTTTGGTGGCGTAGTGCTTCACAAAGGCAAGATAGCCGAGATGGCCACCGGTGAAGGTAAGACCCTGGTAGCCACCCTGCCCGTCTTCCTCAACGCCCTCACCGGCAACGGCGTGCATGTGGTGACCGTCAACGACTACCTCTCCAAGCGTGACTCCGAGTGGATGGGTCCGCTCTACATGTTCCACGGTCTGAGTGTGGACTGCATCGACAAGTACCAGCCCAACAGCGATGCCCGCCGCAAGGCCTACCTGGCCGACATCACCTTCGGCACCAACAACGAGTTCGGTTTCGACTACCTGCGCGACAACATGGCCATCAGCCCCAAGGACCTCGTACAGCGCCAGCACAACTACGCCATCGTCGATGAGGTGGACTCCGTGCTGATTGACGACGCCCGTACTCCGCTCATCATCTCAGGTCCCGTGCCCAAGGGCGATGACCAGCTCTTCGAGCAGCTCCGTCCCCTGGTAGAGCGGTTGGTAGAGGCCCAGAAGCGTCTCGCTACGCAATATCTGGCCGATGCCAAGCGACTCATTGCCTCCGACGACAAGAAAGATCAGGAAGAGGGATTCCTTGCCCTCTACCGCAGCCATAAGTGTCTGCCCAAGAACAAGCCCCTCATCAAGTTCCTCAGCGAGCAGGGCATCAAGGCCGGTATGCTGAAGACCGAGGAGATCTACATGGAGCAGAACAACAAGCGCATGCACGAGGTGACCGATCCCCTCTATTTCGTCATTGATGAGAAGCTCAACAGCGTAGATCTCACCGACAAGGGTATCGACCTCATCAGCGGCAACTCCTCCGACCCCACCTTCTTCGTCCTGCCCGACATCACCAGCCAGCTCTCCGAACTGGAAAACGAGACCGGCCTCACCGACGAGCAGCGTCTGGAGAAGAAGGATGCCCTCATGACCAACTATGCCATCAAGAGCGAACGCGTACATACCATCAACCAGCTGCTCAAGGCCTACACCATGTTCGAAAAGGATGTGGAATACATCGTCACCCCCGAAGGACAGGTGAAGATTGTGGATGAGCAGACCGGACGTATCATGGAGGGCCGCCGCTACAGCGACGGACTGCATCAGGCCATCGAAGCCAAGGAGGGCGTGAAGGTAGAGGCTGCCACACAGACCTTTGCCACCATCACCCTGCAGAACTACTTCCG